>JAFYTP010000124.1 GCA_017558775.1 Bacteroidales bacterium
GCCCGCCTCGCGGGCGAGGATGAGGAGCTTTCTCAAAGCGTCGCGGCCGCCCAGGTCCAGGCGCGGGTCGGGCTCGGTGAGCCCGGCTTCCTGCGCCGCCCGGACCAGCGATGCGAACGTCGGGCCTTCCCCGTAAGCGCTCAGGATCTGATTCAGGGTGCAGGAGACGACCGCCTCGATGGAGATGATCTCGTCGCAGCTGTTCGCGCCGATGGCGAGGGATTCCAACATCGGCAGGGCCGCGCCCACGGTGGTTTCATAGCGGAAGAAACAGCCGTTCTCGCGGGCGGCGGCGTGCATCGCCGCATACTCAACGTAGGGGACGGCGAAGGACCGGCGGTTGGAGGAAACGATGTTCACCCCGGCCCGGAACAGGTCCGGATAGCGCCGGTACAGGGTTTCGCTGTCGGTGCAGTCCACGAACACGGACCCCTTGGGGGCCAGGTCGATGACCGCGTCCACAAAGTCGCCCGCCGTTCCGTCCCGGGACAGGTCGATGGACTCGATGCCGCCCGGGTCGATGCAGTAGCGGCGGCTGTCGGCGACGCCGGCGACGCGGAGCGTCTTGCCGGTGCGCTCCGCCACGGTGTCGGCGGTCCGGCCGACCATGTCGACCAGGGCCTTCCCCACCGCGCCGTAACCGGCGATGAACAGGCTCACCTCCCGGACCGGACGCGTCTCGAAGAACGCCCGGTGGAGGGCCTGCAAGGTGGGAAGCGCCACGCTTTCCCGGACGCTGACCAGCACGTCGCACCCCTCGACGGAAACCGCGAGCGGGGCGATGCCCGCGCTGCGCAGCGTCTCGCGGATGGTGTCCGCCACGGTCGCGAAATCGCTCTCCGGCGTGCCTACGAGGCATATTTCGCCGGCGGACGAAGTAACGCCAATCCATGGTGTAGCGTCGGAAGAGGAGGAGATGCGGGTATATCGGCCCGAAGGGGCGAAGGTGTTTCGGATTTCAATGTCGATGCCGGCTTCCATCGCCGGGGCAACCGTCGGCGCGTAAAGCACCTTGGCGCCGTGCTCCGCCATGTCCAGAGCGGCGCGGTACGACATTTCGGGGATGGTGCGGGCGGCGGGAACCTGCTTCGGGTTCGCCGTCATGATACCCGGCACGTCGGTCCAGATCTGGAGGGATTCGGCGTTGAGGGCGGCCGCGTACAGCGCGGCGCTGTAATCGGAGCCGCCGCGGCCCAGCGTGCAGACCTTGCCGGTGGAATCGCTGCAGATGAAGCCGGGCGCGACGATGACGCCGGCGTCCGTCGCCTCGGCGGCGGCGCGCATCCGCCGGTACGCCTCCGGCAGATTGTCCTTCACGACGAGTTCCCGGGAGTCGATCCACTGGACGGAGAAACCGTCGCAGGCGAGCTTCCGGGCGAGGATCCGGGTGGAGAGCAGCTCACCGAAGGTGACTTTCTCGTCGTCCGGCGCGGCGGTCATCTCGTCGAAGAGCTGCGAGATTTCCGCGGCGGCATCGACACGTTCGGCGCCGGTGAACAGGCGGCGGACGATGGCCAGATGACGGTCTTTCAATGCCGCGAGGCCCGAAACATCCCCGGCGGCGCAGGCCAGCAGCCCGTCCGTGCATCCGCTGATGGCGGAACTGACGAGCACGACGCGGCCTTTAGTCGTTTCACCGCCCACGATATCCAGCACGCGCGACATCGCGGTAGCGTCAACTACCGACGACCCGCCGAATTTCAACACTCGAAAACCCATCGTTATTCTTTAAAAGTGTTCAAAGGTACGAAATCTTTTTCGTACATTTGTACCGAATGACGAAAGTGCTGAGCATATTCGGCTTCCTGCAGTTCGGCTGGGCGGACATCCTGGACATCGGGATGGTCGCGCTGCTGATTTTCTTTCTGCTCAGGAGCATCCGGGGCAACTCCACGGTGATGAACATCGTGCTGGTCCTGGCCCTGCTCGTGGCGGCGCAGGCCATCGCTTCGGCGCTGAATATGAGGATGATGACCGTTCTCCTGAACGCTCTCCTGGACGTCGGTGTGCTTGCGATCATCATCATCTTCCAGCCGGAAATCCGCCACCTCCTGAACCGCTTCGCGATGCAGACGGGCATCTCCCGCCGCACCGGCGACCTGTTCAACCGCGTCCTCGGCATCAAGGAGGAGCAGCTGGGCAGCCGGAGCGTGGAGGAGCTCGCCGAGGCCGTGCGGGCCATGTCGGCGGAAAAGACCGGCGCCCTCATCGTCATCCAGCACAAGTCCTCGATGGACGAGTTCATGGACACGGGCGACCGCTTCGAAGCGGAGATCAACCGCCGGCTCATCATGAACATTTTCTTCAAGAATTCCCCGCTGCACGACGGCGCGATGATCATCGTGGGCAACCATATCGCGGCGGCCCGCTGCCAGCTTCCGATGACCAACCGCACCGACATCCCGGCCCATTTCGGGATGCGCCACCGTGCGGCCATCGGCCTGTCGGAGGATACCGATGCCGATATCATCGTGGTGTCGGAGGAGGACGGCGCCGTGCGCTTCGTCCGCAGCGGTGAGGTGACGGAAGTCGAGTCGATGCAGGAGCTCCGCCAACTGCTGGGCAGCGCGATGGACTCCGGGAAAGAAGGGAAGGAGGCATAAGGTATGGAGATGACGGGAAGCAGGCTGGAGCAAAAACTGGGTTTCGACCGGGTACGGACGATGATCGCCGACCGGTGCTCGACGGATTACGCCGCGCAGCGCGTCGAGGAAGAAGCCTTCAGCACGGACCCTGCCGTTATCCGGAAACGCCTCGCCCTCACCGACGAGATGCGCCTGATCCTGATGTTCGAGGAGAACTTCCCGACCAGCGGCTACATCGACTGTCTCCCCTTCCTGGAACCCATCGGCAAGAACGCTTCCATCGACCTTCTCTCTTTGGGGCGGCTCCGGACGATGCTGGACACCCTCCGGAAGGTCACTTACTTCTTCCGGGGCATCAAGGACGGCATCTATCCCGCCCTCAAGCAGATGGCCTCGGGCTTCCCGGGTTTCCCGGACATCCAGCGCCGTATCGACAGTATCCTGGACAAGTACGGCGAGATCAAGGATACGGCCTCGGATAAGCTGTACGAGATCCGCACCTCCATCCGCGAGAAGGAGATCAACGTCTCCAAGCGGATGAACGCTATCCTGCGGAAAGCGCAGCAGGACGGGCTTGTGGAGGCCGATGCCAGCATTTCCATCCGCGACGGCAAGATGCTGCTGCCGGTGACATCGGCCAAAAAACGTCAGTTCCAGGGCTTTGTCTATGACGAGTCCGCCACCGGCAAGACCACCTTCATGGAGCCGGCCGAGGTCGTCGCCCTCACCAACGAAATCTCCGAACTCCGGTTCGCCGAAACCCGCGAGATCGCGCGCATCCTGCACGAGTTCTCCGAGTTCCTGCGCCCCTATGTTCCCGACCTTTCCGCCGCCGCCATCTTCCTGGGAGAGATTGACTTCCTGATGGCGAAGGCCAATGTGGCCCTGGACTTCATCGCCGGAATGCCGGTCCTGTCCGACAACGGCGAGCTGTCGCTCCGGAAGGCCCGCCACCCGCTGCTGGAGAAGGCCCTGCGGAAGGAGGGAAGGTCGATTGTACCATTGACCGCCACCCTCACCCCGGCGAAGCACATCCTGATGATCTCCGGCCCCAACGCCGGCGGCAAGTCCGTTTGCCTCAAGACCGTGGGTCTGTTGCAGTATATGTTCCAGTGGGGAATGCTCATTCCCACCTCCGAGACTTCGGAACTGCCGGTGTTCGACCGGATCATGGTCTCCATCGGCGACGACCAGTCCATCGACAATGACCTGTCGACCTACAGCTCCTTCCTGGCCGATATGAACTCGATGCTGGCGGAGGCCGATGACAAGACGCTCGTCCTTATCGACGAGTTCGGCTCCGGCACGGAACCCGCCGCGGGCGGCGCTATCGCTGAGGCCATCCTTGCGGAACTGGACCGCCGGGGGACTTATGGCGTGATCACCACGCACTACACGAATTTGAAGCTGTACTCCGCCTCCGGCGATACGGGCGTGATCAATGGCGCCATGCAGTTCGACGCCAAGAACATCGCGCCGCTGTTCGTGCTGGAGATGGGTCTTCCCGGCAATTCCTTCGCCTTCGAGCTCGCCCGCAAGATGGGCCTTCCGGAGGCCATAGTCAAGGATGCCGAGGACCGGGCCGGCGAGGAGTTCGTGGGCATCGAGCGGAACCTCCGCAAGATTGCCCGGAACCGCCGCGCCCTAGACGAGAAACTGACCAAGATCCGCGCGACCGACAAGACTTTGGAGGCCGTCACGGACAAATATCAGAAGGAGCTTGAGGATATCAAGGCGCTGAGGCAGAAGATCTTGGACGAGGCCCGGAAAGAGGCCGAGGATATCATCAAGGGCGCCAACAAGCAGGTGGAAAGCACCATCCGCACCATCAAGGAGTCCCAGGCCGAAAAGGAGGCCACCAAGGACGCCCGCGCGGAGCTGCAGGGCTTCCTGGGCGCCCTGGCCGAGAAGAAGCTGGATGATAAGCGGAAGCGGGAAGAATATCTGGACAAGAAGCTCAAGTCGCTCCAGGAACGGAAGGAACGGGAAAAGGCCCGCAAGGCCCGCCGCGCCGCGAAATCGGGGCAGACGAATGTCGATGACAGCTCCCTGGCCGAGGAGAAGCTCGCGGCCTTCCGCACCGCACCCCTGAAAGTGGGCGAGAAGGTCCGGATCAAGGACAGCGGCATGGTGGGCGAGGTCTCCAAGGTATCGACCAAAGCAGTGACCATTATCGTGGGGAACCTCTCCACGAAACTCCCCCTGGACCGGGTGGAACGCGTGACCTCCAACGAGTTTCGCGCCGCGGTCCGGGAGACGCCGAAGCCCCGGCAGGTCTATGACACCGGCATCGCCGAGCGGAAGGCGAACTTCCGCCTGGAGCTGGATGTCCGTGGCCAGCGCGTGGGCGAGGCGATCGAGAACGTGATGCGCTATGTCGACGACGCCATCATGCTGGACGTCGGCACGGTGCGCATCCTCCACGGGAAGGGCACGGGCGCCCTCCGCGAGGAGATCCAAAAATACGTCCGCACCGTTCCGGGCGTGGTGTCCGTCGCCGACGAACATATCCAGTTCGGCGGTTCCGGAGTCACGGTCGTGAAATTCGGATAGGTCGATGCAGACGAAGGGAAAGCGCGCCATCGGGCAGTTGGGTGAGGAGAAAGCGAGCGCGTACCTGGAGTCCCGGGGCCACCGGATCCTGGCGCGGAACTGGAGGGGCAGCCATCTGGAAGTGGACATCATTTCCGAGGCGTCGGATGGCTTGCATTTTGTTGAAGTGAAAACGCGGCTGGACGCCGATGCCGCCCCAGAGGAAAAGGTCGATGCGCGGAAGCAAGCCCGCATCAGCGCCGCGGCCTTGAAATATTTGAACGAATCCGGTTCGGACCGGGAAGTATTCTTCGACGTGGTCTCCGTGACCTTCGCGGGTGACGAGACGCAGGTGAAGTTTTTTCCGCAGGCCTGGATCCCGATGTATAAGTAACCACATAAACCTGTAATGGATACACACCGCTATTGTGTCATTATGGCCGGAGGCTCGACGCCTGCCGCCTATCTGAGGATGACCTACGACCGCTTTGCGCGGTTCATGCCCCGGGAGAACATCCTGGTGGTCACCCTAGAAAAATACGCCTCGACGGCGCGCATCCTGCTCCCCGAGATCCCGGAAGGGAACCTCCTGCTGGAACCGCACGCCCGGAAGACAGCCCCCTGCATGGCATTTGCCACCTACACCATCCTCACCCGCGACCCCGACGCCCTCATCGTCGCCTCCCCGTGTGACCTTGTCATCCGGGACGAGGAACTGTTCGCCTCCACCATCGGCGAAATGTTCGAGTTCGTCGCCGGCCACGACGTCCTGATGACCCTCGGCATCGTCCCCAAGAACCCCGACGTGAACTTTGGCTACATCCAGGTCAAGGAAGGCCGCAACGCCTGGGAGCTGGACCGCCCCCTGCAGGTGAAAACTTTCACTGAAAAACCGCCCCAGGAACTGGCCGAAGTCTTCATCCGCACCGGCGAATTCTTCTGGAACTCCGGTATCTTCCTCTTCAAGGCCACCGTCATCCGCGAAGAACTGGAAAAGTTCGTCCCGGACATCACCGAACTCTTCCGCGGCTGGGAAACCCAGATCGGCGACTCCGTCTTCGTGGACCACGCCTACTCCGCCTGCCCCAAAGTCTCCCTAGATTACGGCGTCATGGAACGCACCGACCGTGCCTGGCTCTACCCCGCCAAATTCGGCTGGGCGGATGTTGAACGCCTCTAATCAGGCACTTCCATTTTTGAACAATTTTAATTACCAACGGGCACCCCAAATGCCCGTTTTTTTCTACGAAAAAAGGAATAATATTCAACAATTTATTCTTACATTTGTAATCCGGAGAAAAACCTAAACGATTATAACACGAAAGTAATTACTAGTAAACCATAACGTTATGAACAAAAAACTTCTTTATTTGGCCCCCGAGGCCGAGCTCCTCGTAATCAAGTTCGAGGGTAATTTCTGTGCTACAACTGAGCCAGGCGCTGTTCCTACAGATGAATACGATGATCAGGGCATTTTTGAATAGGAGGATGAAGTCATGAAGAAATCTTTGTATTTAGGATTTGCGGCCCTTGCGGCCCTTGCATTCACCGCTTGCCAGAAAGAAGTCGGTGTCAATGAGCCTGAAAAGAAAATGGTGACTGTCACCCTGACTGCCCAGAAGGCCGGTGACGAAACCAAGACCGCCGCCGTCGAGGAGGATAATAAAGTTTCCTATGAGTGGACTGCTGAAGATCAGTCGAACCTGAAGCTGTTTGTTGTCGGTGTGGATGACAAAGGCAAAGAGACCTTGACTTTGGTACAGAATCCGACATCCAGCATCTCTTCTGATAAAAAGATCCTCACAGTGACTGCTACTGTGGAAGAAATGTCCACGTTGCGTGCTGCAATTTCCGGAGGTTGGACCAATGATGGCCTCAAGGCCAAGGTGATGGCGAATCAGAGTCCACTCACGAATAACTTCGACCCCAATGCAGATGTCCTCGTTTCCGAGGATGTTGAAGTTGATGGCTTGAACAATGCGCTCCTTACTTTTAAGCGTCCGGTTGCTATAAACAAAATGACACTTAAACAGTTGGTCGCTGGTGAAAAAATCTATGAAGTAATAATCACTTCAGACAAGAACCTGATCGGTTATTATGAAGGTGGGAAGATGAATGGACAGTCTGGAGGTAATTCCATTACAATTAGCTATGACGATATTGAAGTAGGCGAGAATGGTGAATTCCCGGTTTATTTCGTTACGATGCCCAACGAAGGTAATTCTTTGGGTGTGGTCGTGAAATCCGATCAGTTTGTCTATTCAAAGACCTTCGGTCCCGTCAATTTCTCGCTTGGCAAATTCTCAAAATTTGGTGTTAAACTTCCTGCTGGTGAGCCGGTTGTCGATACCGATTACACCGGAGATTGGGTTATCACGGGTGTAAATAGCAATAATGTTTATGCTGCCCAATCCTATGTTAGTGGAAATAATAATCTCAAGGCCTTGGGTGTGAAACTTAATGTAGATGACGAGGAGATTGCATCTACTGAGGTGGATAATCTTAAAATGCATTTTGAGAAGATAACCGAGGGTGACTATGCCGGACTCTATACTATTAAGGATGCTTCTGGCAATTATCTTTATGCCGCAGGAACAAGTGGGAATACTTCAAATACCTTAAAAGGCACTACGACTCTTGGCGGTGCAGACTATTATTGGTCGGTAGAAGAATTGGACGGGGCTTATACCATTAAGGCTCCGAAATCCTCCAATAATAATGTTATGCAGTTTAATTCTGGGAGTTCTGTCTTCAGCTGTTATAGCAGTGCCTCGCAGAAGCCTATAACCTTGTATCCTTTTTCTTGGGTTGTGGAAGATGCCGGCGTTCAGCCTAGTGGTGATGGTTCATTGGAATCTCCTTTCAATGTTGCGGCTGCCGTTGCGTTTACTAAAGCTCTTGGTAATAACGGCACCAGTACTGATGCTGTTTACATTGCTGGTATTATTTGCCAGGTCAATCAAACTTATGCGGCGTCTGGCAATTATGGTAATGCGACGTTCTTTATTTCCGATGACGGTACTGCTTCGGGGAATCAATTCGAGGCTTATCAGGTTCTTTATCTCAATAATCAGAAGTGGACGTCCGGACAAACGGATGTTAAAGTTGGTGATGAGGTTATCATTTACGGAAAGGTGACTTATTACAATGGAACGACTCCTGAGACCGTCGGAAAGGGCGCAGCTTACCTTTATTCTTTAAACGGAATTACGGGAAATGAGAAGTACACCATCACTGTCAACGCCTCCACAAATGGTACCGTGACAGCTAGTGCGGAGTCTGCAACCGCCGGAACGGAAATCACCCTCACCGTCACCCCGGCGACAAACTATGTTTTGGATGCCCTTACGGTAGTGGATGCTTCGAATAAGAACGTGACTGTCACCGATAATAAATTCACCATGCCGGCTGCCAATGTGACTGTAACGGCAACCTTTAAGGAAAAGCCCGCCGGGGCAACGACGGCAACGATTACGTTCGGATCGAATAATGTTAAAATCAACGCCGCATCCGTAACGGGAGATGACGACCAGGGTAATACTTGGACGATTACGACCGAAGGAACGACGTCTTTCACTAGCAACGCAGCATATTATCAAGTGGGATCTTCCTCTAAGCCTGCTTCGAGTATAACATTTACCACGACTCTTCCGGAAGGGACTACCAAAGTCAATGCTCTTTCTATCAAATTAGGTGGTTTCTCTGGAACGGCTGGCGATGTGACACTTGAGGTTGATGGTACTACTGTTGGTACGGGAAATCTTAATGCGGCCAATGATGTTACAGTGTCTTCGACTACTTCCGCAAATGGTTGTGAGATTACAATCACTGTTGACAATATCAGTAAGGGCGTAAAGGTCTATAACATCATCGCAGAATACGAGTGAAACGGATCCGGAGGCGGAACCTCCGGGGGTGGAAACACCACAAAACCGGGGTACCTCCTTTGTGGGGAGGTACCCGCGGTTAGTGCATCCGAAACGTGGGCTAGCGGTAAAGAAGTTGATTTCAGCGGAAAGGGCGAGGTCACGAAATGGTATCGTTTCGATGTGAACGGTAATTCGAACCAGAAGGTCGTTGTTCACACGTTTAAAGACGGGAACGGAAAAACATTGCGGAATTACACAATGCTGTATGATAAGAATATGAAAGCAGCACTGTGGTCTGCCTTTGCGATGAACAATGATGTATATCCGTCTAGTGTAAGTCGTGAAGATAGTTGGAATTATGATCCCGCTCTCGACCAGTCCTGGCAGCCCAAACTTTCTTCGAGTTACAAAGAAAGCAAGTATGAGCGTGGCCATCAGGTTGCTTCTGCCGATCGTCGGACGACACTCTACCAAATGTATCAGACGGATTATTACTCAAATATGACACCTCAACTTGCCGTGTTTAATTCGGGGGATGAGACAGAATGGGATGAACTTGAGAGTAAAATCCAGGCACTGGGAAAGAAAACCACCGGCAGTGACACATTATATGTCGTGACGGGAGCTATCTTTGGAGAAGGATACACGAGCGATGCACACGACAACAATAATGTCGCCTGTCCTGTCCCTACCCAGTATTACAAGTGCATTTTGAAGGTTCATTTCGTCAATAGCGTTGCCCAATCCGCATCTGGTGGAGCCTATCTTTTCGACCACAAGGCAAACGCAACGAAACAGACGATGAAGATTGATGATTTGGAAACATTGACAGGTTTCGACTTCTTCACGAATATCAAGTCAAGCGTTCAAACATCGGCTGAATCGACATTTGTAAATCTACTCTGAACGAATCAAAGGGGCTTCAACTGAAGCCCCTTTTTTCATACCCAGGTCTCTGTGTACTCAAGTTGCGATTGCTAAATCTTGGCAATCTTTTGCAAATATTGCCAAAAAGTGTATATTTGCAAAAAAGAACCGAAGTGGAGTACACTTGCGTCATATCGCCTAAGATGAGGGCCGTTTCTCAACGGCTCATTGACGCTTTTGTCGGAATGGACCATTGCATCACGGAGACGCCGAGGAATCTGATTGTCGAGGTCCCCAAAAGTATGTGCGAATCCGTCCGCGCCGAGCTGAAGCAATCGTTTGAGGATGTGGCTCTGATCCGCAACGCCTATTCCATGATGGAAGATCTGCACGACTTCATCTTGGTCAAGCCACTCATCTCGGAGGCTCCCGTCTATGAACAAGGGGGAGTGTCTGTGCCGGAGCTGGAAAAGATGCTTGTCGATCACGATGCGGACAAGGAGTATGCGGCTCTCTCCGATTCTGATATCCAAAAGGAGTTCCAGCGGGCCTTCGAGGTGTACCCTGTCAATACCTCCCGCCTCCTCCGCTACGCCGGAAGGAAAGGCAAGAAGGAAGAGATCCAAAACCGCATCCTGCGAATCGACCGGTATCGCGTGGACATTGTTAGGTCGATACAGGACTACCTCCGCCAGGAACCCGTGGAGAAAGCCTGGCTCTTCGGCTCCTTCTCCCGGATGGAAGAACGTCCCGACAGTGACATCGACATTCTCGTGGACTTGGACCGATCCGTTCCCATGGGCCTTCTCCATTATGCCGGTATGGCCAATGCATTGGAGTCCCGCTTGGGCCGCAAGGTGGACCTCGTCGCCTCCGGCTCTGTCAAGCCCTTCGCCCAACTCGCCATCAACCGCGATAAGGTTCTGATCTATGAGAGAGCCTGAACGAGACTTCGGCAGGCTCCAGGACATCATCCAGGCGGCCAATCATATTATCTCCTTCACGGAAGGTCATTCCCTTGAAGAGCTTTCTTCGGACAAGCTGCGCTATTTCGCCGTTGTAAAGAACGTTGAGATAATCGGAGAAGCGTCCTATATGCTTTCCACCGTGTTCAAAGATGCACATAGCGACATCCCTTGGAACGACATCATCCGTATGCGTCACGTTCTTGTCCACGGCTACGCGACCATCCTTCCGGAACTCTTGTGGCATACAGCCTTAATAGATGTCCCCCAACTGAAGAAACAGATTGAAGCCATCCTTGGGCAATCTGCTCAATAATCAAAGCTTTTTTTGAATTGGCGGGAGGGAGGGGCAAAAGGGGCCGTTATTGCCCCTAGGGGCTGGAGGGGCCACCAATTCTCTCGCGCGTACGCGCACCCACACACTATTAATTGTGGAAAAACTTGTTGAAAACTGCTGAATCTATTTGGAAATCAGCGGTTTTCTTCGTACCTTTGCGGTCCGCAAAAAGAGCGGGGCATCGAAAACACGATGCTAAATTATTAAATATTAATTAATTACAAAACACCAATGCCTGGTTTAATTGGAAAGAAAGTCGGAATGATTTCCGTCTTCGGTGCTGATGGAAAGAATATTCCATGCACCGTCGTTGAAGCTGGTCCTTGTGTTGTCACGCAGGTTCGCACGGTCGAAACCGATGGTTACGCCGCTGTTCAGCTTGCCTATGACGAGAAAAAAGAGAAGCAGACCAGCAAGGCTCTGAAGGGCCATTTCGAAAAGGCAGGGACCACCCCCAAGAAGAAGGTCGTCGAGTTCGAGGCCGACTTCGCCAGTGAGCCCAAGCTCGGTGACGTTCTCACCGTCGCCGACGTCTTCACTGATGACGTCAAGTTTGTCGATGTCGTCGGTACCTCCAAGGGTAAGGGTTTCCAGGGCGTCGTGAAGCGCCACGGATTCGCCGGTGTCGGTGGGCAGACCCATGGTCAGCACAACCGTCTCCGTCACCCTGGTTCCATGGGTGCATCCTCTTGGCCGTCCCGCGTCTTCCCCGGAATGCGCATGGCCGGTCACATGGGCAACGAGCGTGTGAAGGTTTTCAACCTCGAGGTCCTGAAAGTCATCCCTGAGAACAATCTCATCGTCGTCAAGGGTTCCGTCCCCGGAGCCAAGGGTTCTTATTTAATTGTGGAGGCGTAATTATGGAATTGTCTGTTTATAAGATTGACGGAACCGAGTCCGGAAAGAAGGTCGTCCTTGACGAGAAGGTTTTCGGCATCGAGCCCAACGACCACGTGATCTATCTGGACGTGCTCCAGTATCTGCGCAACCAGCGCCAGGGTACCTCCAAGACCAAGGACCGCAGCGAGGTGGCTTACTCCACCAAGAAGCTTGGTCGCCAGAAAGGCGGCGGCGGTGCCCGTCATGGTTCCCTGAAGGCCAATATCTTCGTCGGTGGTGGCCGCGTCTTCGGTCCGAAGCCGCGTGACTACGAAAGCAAGCTGAACAAGAAGGTCAAGAGCCTCGCCCGTTGCTCCGCTCTGTCCTACAAGGCCGCCGAAGGCAAGATCACCATGGTCGAGCCCTTCGCCATGGAGGCCCCGAAGACCAAGGAGCTGCTCTCCATCCTCTCCAACATCAAGGCCGGCGACCGCAAGGTCCTGTTCGTCCTTCCGGAGAACTCCAACAACATCTATCTTTCATCCCGCAACCTTCCTAACGTGAAGGTGATCACCGTTGACGAGATCAACACCTACGCTATCATGGACGCTCACTCCCTCGTGCTCGTCGACGGCGTTCAGGATATCCTCGCAGCAAGAGTAAAGTAAAGGAGAAAACGAAATGGGTATCTTAATTAAGCCAATCGTAACCGAAAAGATGACGGCTCAGGGCGAAAAGCTGAACCGTTACGGTTTCATCGTCGACCGCAAGGCGAACAAGCTTCAGATCAAGGCCGCCGTCGAGCAGATGTACAATGTCAC
>JAFYTP010000125.1 GCA_017558775.1 Bacteroidales bacterium
CAGGGTGCTGCCAGAACCGCCCCGGGAGACGAAGCTCCGGGTGCTGCGGCTGGCGTCGCGGCCGCCCACCTGGCGGGCGTGGCTGTTGCGCTGGATCCAGCGGTCACTCCAGCCACCGACGCCGTAATAGTAGCTGCCGTAGTAGCCGTAATAGCCGTGGTAGCCATAGCCATACCAGCCGGGATAGCCATAATAGCCATAGTAGGACGGGCCCCAGTACCAGGAATCATAGTACCAAGGATCGTAGTACCAGGAAGAATAGTACCAGGGATCATAGAACCCGTAGTGCCTCCACGGACGATAGCCGTACCAGGAACGATAGTACCAGGGATCCCAGTACCAAGGGTCCCAGTAAGACCAGGAAGAGTAGTACCAAGGTCCATAGTATCCGTTCAGATACCACGGACGGTACCAGGAATAATCCCAGCCGTAATTGTTGATGACGGTGACATCCGTCAGATTACCGTCGAAACGAAGCTTCGCGGTCTTGCCCTCGGGCACGACGATGGTATCACCCGCCGCGCTCAGGACGTATACTTCCGATTCGATGGACTCTTTTACAAGAGCGTCCATTTCTTCTTGGGAAACGGCGGCTACGGGAGCCTCCGAACGGGGATCCGCATAGATGCCGTCTTCGAACTGCTGCGTGCGCGCAGCGTACTGGCCGGACGTACCGCAGGAAACCGCGGCGACCAGACCCAGCAGGTAGGGAGCCAGATGCTTTTTCATGTCAGAACCTCCTTATAATCCAATTAATTTGAGTATCTTTGCACCGGATAAAAACCCGGATTGCGAAGGGAAATGCAATTTGCGTGCCCTTTCGCTTTAAATCCGGACAATGTTACGGACAATTATTGAAAAAAACAATCGATTTATGGCAAAAGAGGTTACGAAACGGTCCGAGAACTACTCCCAGTGGTACAACGATCTCGTGGTGAAGGCCGACCTTGCGGAACAGTCCGCCGTGCGCGGCTGCATGGTCATCAAGCCCTACGGCTACGCCATCTGGGAAAAAATGCAGCATATCCTGGACGGCATGTTCAAGGAAACCGGTCACAAGAATGCCTACTTCCCCCTGTTCATCCCCAAGTCCTTCTTCAGCCGTGAGGCCGAACATGTGGCTGGGTTCGCGAAAGAGTGCGCCGTGGTGACGCACCACCGCCTGATGAACGACCCCGGCGGCAAGGGCGTCGTCGTGGACCCCGAGGCGAAGCTCGAGGAAGAGCTCATCGTCCGCCCCACTTCCGAAACCATCATCTGGAACACCTATAAGAACTGGATCCATTCCTGGCGCGACCTGCCCATCCTGTGCAACCAGTGGTGCAACGTCGTGCGCTGGGAGATGCGCACCCGCCTGTTCCTCCGCACCGCGGAATTCCTCTGGCAGGAGGGCCACACCGCCCACGCCACCGCCGCGGAGGCTGAGGCCGAGAAGCAGAAGATGGTCGATGTGTACGCCCGTTTCGCGCGGGAGATCATGGCCCTGCCGGTCGTGGTCGGTCACAAGAGCCCGGGCGAGCGTTTCGCCGGCGCCATCGACACCATGACCATCGAGGCGATGATGCAGGACGGCAAGGCCCTGCAGGCCGGCACCTCCCACTTCCTGGGACAGAATTTCGCCAAGTCCTTTGACGTGCAGTTCACGAATAAGGAAGGCCAGCAGGAATATGTCTGGGCCACCTCTTGGGGTGTGTCCACCCGTCTGATGGGCGCCCTCATCATGGCCCATGGCGACGACAACGGCCTCGTCCTTCCCCCGGCCCTCGCCCCGATCCAGGTGGTGATGGTGCCGATTTACAAGAGCGACGAGGAGCGCAACCTAGTGCTCGATAAGATGTATGAGGTCAAGAAGGCCCTGGAGGCCAAGGGCCACAGCGTCGAGGTCGACGACCGCGACAACCTGCGCCCGGGCTTCAAGTTCGCCGAATGGGAGCTCAAGGGCGTGCCTGTGCGTCTGGCGATGGGCCCCCGCGACCTGCAGAACGGCACCGTCGAGGTCGCCCGCCGCGACACCCTCGAGAAAATCACCGAACCGCTGGAAGGTCTGGATGAAAGAATCATCGGCCTTCTCGACGATATCCAGAAGAACATTTACCAGCGCGCCTTTGACTACCGCGCCGCGAACGTCCGCAAGGTGGACACCTGGGAAGAGTTCAAGGAGGAGATCGAGAAGGGCGGCTTCCTGCTCTGCCACTGGGACGGCACCGCCGAGACCGAGGCCAAGATCCAGGAAGAAACCAAGGCGACCATCCGCTGCATCCCCGTGGACAGCTTCGTAGTCGAGGAGGAAGGCAAGTGCGTGTACAGCGGCAAGCCTTCGCACCAGCGCGTCATTTTTGCAAGATCCTATTAATCTGTAGTATATGAAGAAGGTCTTAATCCTTGTGGCGGCCTTCATCGCCGCCGCGAACACGCTTTCCGCGCAGGACGCGCAGAAGGTCGCGGCCAAAGTCGCCGAAACCCTCACGGCGGCCAGTGACAAGCCGGAAGCCGAGCCCAAGCCCCAGTATTGGACCAATTCCGTCCTGAACCAGATCAACTTCGGCCAGACGTCCCTGTGGAACTGGGCCGCCGGCGGCTACAACAACTACACGCTCGCCGCCGCCATCGACGCGAACGCGAACTACAAGAAGGACAAGATGATCTGGACCAACCGGCTCCAGCTGGACTACGGTTTCCTGTATTCCGCGGACAAGCCGATCCTCCAGAAGACCAAGGACCGCATCTATTTCGAGTCCAAGTGGGGTTATGAGACGCCTGTCCGGCATCTGAGCTATTCCGCCTTCTTCGACTTCAAGACGCAGTTCAACGACAACTGGAAGTACGGCACGCCGAAGAACGAGGAAGGTCATGAGCCGTCCATCCAGGACTGGCTGGACGCCCGTGAACTGATGTCCGACCTGTTCTCCCCGGCCTACATCAACTTCGGTCTTGGTCTCCTGTGGACCCCGAAGCCCTGGTTCTCCCTCAACTTCTCCCCGCTCGCGGCCGACATCGTGATCGTCCAGAATCCGGGTCTCCGGGAGAAGTACGGCATGCCGCTCATCGATGGGAAGGAGAAAGGCATCGGGGAAAACTACAAGCCGTACCGGTTCGGTCTCGGTGCCCAGCTGAAGGCGGACGCCAAGTGGATCATCAACGACGACTTCAGCTACACCACGCAGCTCGTCCTCTTCTCCGACTATCTCCACAAGCCCCAGAACCTGCGGGTGAACTGGGACAACAAGATGTTCTGGAAACTGGCCAAGTACTTCGCCCTCACCCTGTCCACGAACCTCATCTACGATGAGAACGTGATGGTGAAGGAAATTAACGGAACGAAGGTCCCGGCCGTTCAGTTCAAGGAATTCCTGGAGTTCGGTTTCACGTACACCATCGCCAAGAAACAATAAAGGGTCCATGGTCCTTGTCGCCGTCAGTGGTGGCCGGGATTCCATGGTCCTGGCGGAAAAGGTTCGCCGAGAAGGCGGGCCTTTTGCCGTTGCGCACTGCAACTTCCGCCTCCGCGGGGCCGAAAGCGATGCGGACGAGACGCTCGTCCGCGAATGGGCGGCCCGCTACGGCGTGACCTGCCATGTGCGCGCCTTCGACACGGAGGCCTACGCCGCCGCGGAAGGCATCAGTGTCGAGATGGCCGCCCGGCAGTTGCGCTACCGCTGGTTCGGCCAGCTGTGCCGGGAGCACGGCTACGAGGCCGTCCTGACGGCCCACCACGCCGGCGACAACGCTGAGACGTTCTTCCTGAACCTGCTCCGCGGCAGCGGCGTCAAGGGCCTCTGCGGGATGCCGGAGGAAGGGTTCCTGCCGGATCCCGACTACGGCGACATTCCCCTGCGCCGCCCCCTCCTCCACCTCATGCGGGCGGACATCGACAGACTCGTCAAGGAGTGGGAACTCCCCTACCGGGACGACCATACGAACGCGGAGAACACCGTCAAGCGCAACAAACTCCGGAACCAGGTCTTCCCCATCCTGCGGGAGATCAACCCCTCTTTCGAGGAGACGCTGGCCGCTGATATGCAGCGGCTTCGGCTGGTGGAACGGATTGCCGACGATTACTTCGAGGAGCACGTCACGCTGGTCTGGGACGGCCGCCGCATCGACACAGACCTTTTAAAAACACTCCCCTCTTGGGAGTACATTCTATACAGAATTCTTGCGCAGGAAGGGATGGCGCCCGCGCTTATCGACCAGGCGACGGAGATTGTCCGGAGCGGCCTGAGCGGCCGCCGAGTGGGCGCGTTCATCAGCGCCACCGGCCGGCTGGTCCGCGAAGAAGCCGTGGGCACGCCGGAAATCGTGGTGTCGGAAGAGGCTTGGAATCCGGACCGCTCCCCCATCATGCCGGAAGGCGTCCTGGCCGTCGACGCGGACAAGGTCCACGGAGATCTCGTCGCCGACCGCTGGGTAGCCGGGGACTGGATGCGCCCGCTGGGCATGCGCGGACGGAAAAAGCTTCAGGATTGGTTCAAGGACCGGCACTACTCTCTTGTGGACAAGCAGCGGGCAATCGTCGTCCGCGACAGCGGCCTTGCCGACGCACATCACGTGGTCGCCATTGCCGGGCACACCATCGACCAGGCGTATAAGATTACGCCTTCCACGCGCCGCGTCTTCGTCATCACGAAGCGCAGTTAGATTTTCTTCAGCCAGAGCAGTGAGTCCGGACCTTCATTGAAAAGGAGGTCCAGGACGGACAGGTTGGGCGTGAAGCCGAACCTGTCGGAAAAGACTTGATAGTAAGGGCGTTCCAGCCCCAGTGTGGACAGGACATCGTCCGGATGCTTGGGATGGATGACATAGCGGAAGTCATCCGGACCGGCCACGGGCGGTGCGACAAAAGAGGCTGTCGGCGCCAAATTGGACGCTACACCCGTCTTCTCCATCAGGAAACGCACCAGCGAAAGATTCCAGTCCCACAGCAGCGCGGGGCGGGCGTCCATTACCGCAAAAAGGTCATCCCGATAATATTCATAATAGGCCGATGTGTAATATGCGGCGTCCAGCGCCCGCTGCGTACGGATCAGCCAGGGCGTGGACCAATCGACCTGAACCTCGGAGATTCGCATCGACTCCTGATGGACCACCGGTACCTGCAGCATCTGGACGCCGTCTCCCGCGAGGATGTAGGCGCGGTTGCGGTAAGATTGTTTCTGATAGGTCTCGCAGGCCTCCAGGGACACCGTGGACGGAGAAACCCTGTCGGGAGACAGGGTCATATCACGGGCCAGGAGGGCGAACCACGCCACCGGCGGAAAGTATGCGGTGGTCAGGAGCACGCTACTTGCGGGGAGCTCTCGGGCGGGAAATAATGCCGCGCTTAGAGTTCCGGATGAAGGTAAGGATCGTGTCCAGTTCCTCGGACGGCGGGAAATTCTTCTCAAGATACGCGCAGGCGTCGGAGACGTTCATCCCCTTGAAATACAGCGTGTCGTAGATGTCCTTGATCTCGTTGATCTTCTCCTCGGAGAAGCCGCGGCGGGTCAGACCCACCCGGTTCACGCCCTCGAAGCAGACGGGCTCGCGGCCGGCCAGCACATAGGGCGGAACGTCCTTGACGAGCTTGAAGCCGGCGCCCACCATCGCGTGCGTGCCCACATGGGAGAACTGGTGCGCGAGGGTACCGCCGCCGATGATGGCCCAGTCCGCGACCTCCGTCTCACCGGCCAGGGCAACCTGGCTCACCAGGATGCAGTGCGAGCCGATCGAGCAGTCATGGGCGATATGGACATAGGACATCACGAGGGTGTCGTCACCGACCTTGGTGACATACTTGCCGCTGGCTGCCGTACCGCGGTTGATGGTGGCGCACTCGCGGATGGTCACGCGGTCACCGATCTCCACAGAGGTGACCTCGCCTTCAAACTTGAGGTCCTGGGGGACGGCGCCCACGACCGCGCCGGGGAAAACCGTGCAGTCGCGGCCCATTTTCACATAAGAGAAGATAACGGCGTGCGGAAGGATCTTGCAGCCGTCGCCGATCTCGACGTCAGCGTCGATGAAGGCGTAAGGGCCGATTTCAATGTTGTCGCCCAGACGGGCGTCGGGGCTCACCGTAGCGAGCGGATGGATCTTATTCATAAATGAATGTTTATTTCAGGAGGGCGCGCAGGGCCTTCGCGGCCTTGGTGTTGATGGTATGCCCGGGCTTGTAAGCCGTGATACGGGCGTTGAGATAACCGCCGGACAGGCGCATGTCGCCGAGAAGGTCCAGCATCTTGTGACGGCCGCACTCGTCCGGGAAGTGCAGCTGGAGGTTGTTCAGATAGCCCTCGTTAGTGACAGTTAATTCCGGCAGGGCGAAGAGCCGGGCGATGGAGGAAAGCTGCTCGGGGGCCACCGGATGCTCCACCACGACGATGGCGTTGTCCACGTCCCCGCCCTTGATGAGGTTGTTGCGGAACAGGTACTCGATCTCGTGGAAGAAGCAGAAAGTGCGGCAGACGCCGATTTCAGCGGGATAGTCCACGTTCTCGTCCCAATGGGCGGACTGGATGCCAAGGATCTTGGAGCCAAAGTCCACCGTGATGTCGGCAGAAGGGCCGGCGGCAGGCTCGATACGCACCCAGGAACCGGTGCGGTCGTCCCGGATCTCCAGGGACTGGGGAATGTCGATGTACTTGCGCGGAACGCCCTGGTCCACGAGGCCGTCCTTCATGATCGCCTCCACGTAAGGTCTCGCGCTGCCGTCCAGGATGGGGACTTCGATGTTGTCCAGTTCGATGACGGCGTTGTCCACGCCGAGCCCGGTGAGGGCAGACATGATATGTTCGATGGTGACCGCCACGGCCTCATCGCGGGAAATGGTGGTGCTGCGGGCCGTGTTGGAGACATTCTCGGCCACGGCCTCGATCACCGGCTTGGAACGGAGGTCCGTCCGGCGGAAGCGGATCCCCTCGTCCGGACCGGCGGGCATCAGCTTCATATGGGAATAGGTCCCCGTGTGGAGGCCCTTTCCTTCGAAATAGTAGAACTTCTTTATTGTGTGCTGGTTTCGGCGCATCAAATTTTCGTCAAATCAAAAGTAAGAGTGCAAAGTTACGGAAAAAGTTCCGTTCGCCCAAAACTACTCCTGACCGCCCTGCCGGAACTTGACGTAAGCGCGCATGAACTGCTGATGCTGGAGGGCCGGGGAACCCAGCAAGGTCTGCCCCTCCTTCTTGATGCTGCCGACGATGCCGGCCTGAGCCAGGATCGTCGTGTGGTCCGCGATCTTGACGTGCCCGGCGATGCCCACCTGACCCGCGATGATGCAGTATTTGCCGATGATCGTGGACCCCGCGATACCCACCTGCGCGGCCATCACGGTATGGTCGCCGACCACCACGTTGTGGGCGATCTGGCATAGGTTGTCGATGCGGACGCCGTCTCCGATGATGGTGGATTCCATCTGGGCGCGGTCCACGGTGGTGTTGGTGCCGATTTCCACGTCATTGCCGATCACCACGTTCCCGAGGTGCTCGATCTTCTCCCAGCTGCCGTCCTCCCGCGGCGCGTTGCCGAAGCCGTCGTCGCCGATGACGCAGCCCGAATGCAGGATCACCCGGTCGCCGATAATCATCCCCGGGAAGATGCGGACGCCCGGATAGATGATGCAGTCCTTGCCGATCTTGCAGTTGTCGCCGATGTACACATTCTCGTGGATGACGGTGTTGTCGCCGACCTGCGTGTGCTTGCCCACATACGAGAAGGCTCCAAGGGACACCCGCTTCCCGAACTTCGTGGACAGGAACCAGCGGGCGCGGAGACTCCGGTGGCGGCGGGACTTCTTGTTCTTGTCCTTGACATATTTAAGCAGCTCGGTGACGGCCGAGTAGGCGTTGTCCACGCGCACGAGCGTCGCCTTCACCGGCTGCTTGGGCTCGAACGTCTTGTCCACCAGGATGATGGACGCGTCGCTCGTATAGACGTATTGTTCGTATTTGGGATTGGCGAAGAAACTCAAGGTGCCGGGCTTTCCATGCTCGATCTTGGCGAACTTGGTGATGGTGGCGTTCTCATCCCCATCCACCGTCCCGCGCAGCACCTGCGCCAACTGTTTTGCGGTGAATTCCATAAAATTCCGTTTTATTTACAAAGGTAACATTTTTCGGTGGATTTTGTAATTCCGAATACTTTTACTATCTTTGCAGCCGTGAACGAGATAGAGGACGGACGGTCCCCTATCTTTTGTTTTATAGATTCCTTCGCCCGAAGGGCTCGGAATGACAGAAGAACTATGAAGAAAGAAGATATCATCCAGGCCGTGGAGACGGCCGTGCAGGAGCGGGGCTGTTTCATCGTGGATGTCACGGTGAGCGCCGCCAACGACGTGGAGATCGTCCTCGAGAAAGAGGAAGGGATCGTGGACTGGGACGACTGCGCCGCCATCGACGCCGTCGTGCACGCCGCGTTCGACCAGGACGCCGAGGATTACGCCCTCACCGTTTCCTCCGCCGGACTGGACCGGCCCTTCAAGGTGTACCGCCAGTTCCTCAAGGCCGTCGGCTCCAAGGTCGACGTCAAGTTCAAGGGCGGACGCCGGCTCGTCGCCACCCTTACGGCGGCAACGGAAGACACCGTCACCTTGCAGTATACGGCCCTGGAGGCCGTGGAAGGCAAGAAAAAGAAGGAGAAGGTGGAGCACGAGGAGGTCTGCCCCCTCGCCGACATCAACTCCGTCACCCCCTATATCGATTTTAAATAATACAAGATAACCCATGGCAAAAGACAAAGAAAAAGAAGTCACCTTGATCGATGCGTTCAAGGATTTCAAGGAAGAGAAAAGTATCGACCGTCCCGTGATGCTGGGCGTGTTGAAGGATGTTTTCCTCACCCAGCTCGCCAAGACCTACGGCAGCGCCGACAACTTCGACGTGATCATCAACGTGGACAAGGGCGACTGCGAAATCTACCAGAACTTCGAGGTCGTAGAGGAAGTTGAGAATCCCGCCACGGAGATCACTGTGGACGAGATCAAGGAAGAGACCGGTGACGACGACTACGAGATCGGCGACACCTACACCCGCAAGCTCAGCCTCGCGTCCTTCGGCCGCCGCGGCATCCTGAACATCCGCCAGAACCTGCAGGGCCGTATCATGGACATCGAGAAGGCCAACGTCTTCAAGAAGTACTCCGGCAAGGTGGGCGAGATCTTCACCGGCGAGGTGTACCAGACCTGGAAGAACGAGGTGCTCATCCTCGACGAGG
>JAFYTP010000126.1 GCA_017558775.1 Bacteroidales bacterium
GAGTATCGCGTATTCGATCTTTTATGATGCCATCGACATGGTGGGCGAGAAGATGAAAGATTCTGACAAGGCTCCTCTCGATATTTGGAAGAAAGCGCTCGAGAACGTGACCCCTCAGATCGAGGTCAAGTCCCGTCGTATCGGCGGCGCGAACTTCCAGGTGCCGACCGAGTTGCGTCCGGAACGGAAAGTCTCCGTGGCCATGAAGAACATGATCTCGTTCGCTCGCAAGCGTTCCGGTCACTCGATGGCAGAAAAGCTGTGCGCCGAAATCGTCGCCGCGTTCAACAACGAGGGCGGCGCCTTCAAGCGCAAGGAAGACATGCACCGTATGGCTGAGGCCAACAAGGCATTTGCACACTTCCGTTTCTAAACAACAACACTGCGTGCTGAATGGCAAAGAGAGATCTTAAATACACCCGTAACATCGGCATCATGGCCCACATCGATGCCGGTAAGACCACCACGTCCGAGCGCATCCTCTACTACACCGGAAAGACCCACAAGATCGGTGAGGTCCACGAAGGTGCGGCGACGATGGACTGGATGGTCCAGGAGCAGGAGCGGGGCATCACCATCACTTCGGCCGCGACGACGGCGTTCTGGCACTACAACGGGGACACCTATCAGATCAACCTGATCGACACTCCCGGCCACGTCGATTTCACGGTGGAAGTGGAGCGTTCCCTGCGCGTCCTGGACGGCACGGTGGCCACTTTCTGCGCGGTCGGACGCGTCCAGCCCCAGAGCGAGACCGTCTGGCGCCAGGCAGACAAGTACGGTGTACCTAAGATTGCCTACGTGAACAAGATGGACCGGGTCGGTGCCGATTTCCTCGCCTGTGTCGAGGAGATCAAGCTCAAACTCGGCGCCACCGCCGTTCCCGTCTGTCTCCCGATCGGTGCCGAAGACAAGTTCGAAGGCATCGTCGACCTCATCGACATGAAGGCCATCTTCTACGACTCCTCGGAGGAGCTGGTCAACTACCGGGAAGGCGAAATCCCCGCCGACCTGAAGGGCGAGGCCGCCCGCTGGAGGGACATCCTCCTGGAGGCCGCCGCCGAGTGCGATGAGACCCTGATGGAGAAGTACTTCGAGGATCCCGACTCCCTCACCCGCGACGAGATCATCGCCGCCATCCGCAAGGGAACGATCTCCATGCAGATCGTCCCGGCGTGCTGCGGCTCCTCGTTCAAGAACAAGGGCGTCCAGTTCCTCCTGGACAACGTCATGCGTTACCTGCCTTCTCCGCTGGACAAGGGAGCCGTCAAGGGAACGAATCCCCGGACCGGCAACGAAGTCGTCCGCAAACCCTCCGCCGAGGAGCCCTTCGCGGCCCTCGTGTTCAAGATTGCCACCGACCCGTTCGTGGGCCGTCTGGCCTTCCTGAGGGCCTATTCCGGACGCCTCGACGCCGGTTCCTACGTGTACAACACCCGCACTGGCAAGAAAGAGAGGGTGGCCCGCCTGTACCAGATGCACTCCAACCACCAGAACCCGATCGAGTTCGTGGAGGCGGGGGACATCTGCGCGGCCGTGGGCTTCAAGGACCTCCGCACGGGCGACACCGTCTGCCTGGAGGAGCGTCCGATCGTCCTCGAATCGATGGAATTCCCGGACCCGGTGATCGGCATCGCCGTCGAGCCCAAGACCCAGAAGGACCTGGACAAGCTCGGCATCGCCCTCGGCAAACTCGCCGAAGAGGACCCGACCTTCACCGTCAAGTCCGACCCGGAAACCGGCCAGACCGTCATCAGCGGCATGGGTGAGC
>JAFYTP010000127.1 GCA_017558775.1 Bacteroidales bacterium
CGACCAGAAAAAGCACCTGGTTCTTTTCATAGTCGTTATCATTATGGGTTAGCATACAAATATATACAATTTTTTCTCCAGGGCAAAAAAGCACTGGAGCTTTAGGATGTCTTAACGAACGTTACTTACTTCCCGATGCAGTGATTCCGGAAGATATTGTGGAGTACGGTTTCAGGGTCGATGAGGTCCTGACCGAGGATTTGGTTGAGGGAGGAGATGGCCAGGCGGAGGTCTTCGGCGACGAGTTCGGAGGGGGTGCCGGAGGTAAGGGCGAGGCGGGCGTCGGAGAGGGATTCGGCCGTCCGGCAGAGGGCTTCGTAGTGACGGGTATTTGTAACAAACGTCGTGTCCGAATTCGGAATCAGGTGAGATTCCAGCCTCGAGAGGGTAGAGCAGAGTTCAGAAACGCCAAGACCGCGCTTTGCGGCGAGTTTTAGTATAACTATTTCTTTTCCAAGCAATGTAACAAAATCGTTAATCATACTAACATTTTTGTTAACATCCTTCTTGTCACCCAAATCGACTTTATTCAGGCACAAAACCAGTTTCTGGGTGTCGAAGTCGACCTTCGAAACCATCAGTTCCAGATTGGACTTAATGGTAGAATCTTGCGCGGTGACATCCAGCATTCCGATGACGATTTCGGCCTCGGAAATTTTCCGGAAGGTCCGCTCGATGCCCATCTGTTCGACCGTCTCATCAGTCTCCCGAATGCCGGCCGTATCGATAAAACGGAAGGGGATTCCGTCCAGGTTGATGACCTCTTCGACCGTGTCGCGGGTGGTGCCGGCGATGTCGGAAACTAGGGCGCGGTCCTCGCCGACAAGCGCGTTCAGCAAAGTGCTCTTACCGACATTGGTCGCGCCGACGATGGCAACGGGGACGCCGTTCTTGACAGCGTTACCATACTTGAAAGAATCGGCCAGGCGGAGGACATGTGAACGCGTCAGATCCATCAGATCCAGAAGCCGGGTGCGGTCCGCGAATTCGACTTCCTCTTCGCTGAAATCCAACTCGAGTTCCAGCAGGGATGTCATCTCCACCAGCTCGCCGCGAAGGGAGGCCAGTTTGGAGGAAAAGCCGCCGCGAAGCTGATTATAGGCCACCCGATGCGCAGCTGCAGTAGTGGATGAGATAACATCCGCAACTGCTTCTGCCTGTGCAAGGTCCATCTTACCGTTCATGAACGCTCGACGGGTGAATTCACCAGGCTGGGCCATCCGGCAACCAGCGGTAATCAGCCTGCGAACAAACTCCTCGACAATATATCTGGAAGCATGGCAAGAGACCTCGACAGAGTCCTCTCCGGTATAGCTGTGAGGTGCACGGAAGACGGAAACCAAGACTTCGTCCAGCCCGGGAATCTCCCCGAAATGGATCGTGTAAGCCTCAGCGTCAGAAATAGTTCCTTTCTTTAATTGAACGACTGCGTCAACCAGCTTGAAGCAGTCGGGGCCGCTGATTCGGACAATAGAAATTGCTCCGGTCCCTGGAAGGGTGGCCGGAGCAACTATCGTATCGCCGTACAGCAGATTATTCATAGCGGCTGAACTTGGACATGTTATCGATCAAGTCCTTGTTCGTCTTGAACTCGTCCATGTGCTGCTGCATCCAGGTCATGGCCTCGACGGGATTCATGTCGGCCAGGAGCTTGCGGAGGATCCAGATGCGGTTGATCGTGTACGGATCATACAGCAGGTCGTCGCGACGGGTGGAGGAAAGGACCAGGTTCACGGCCGGGAAGATGCGCTTGTTGGACAGGTTGCGGTCCAGCTGGAGCTCCATGTTGCCGGTACCCTTGAATTCCTCAAAGATGACGTCGTCCATCTTGGAACCGGTTTCGGTCAATGCCGTGGCCAGGATGGTGAGGGAACCACCATTTTCGATGTTACGGGCTGCACCGAAGAAGCGCTTGGGCTTCTGGAGGGCGTTCGCATCGACACCGCCGGTGAGAACCTTGCCGGAGGCCGGCTGGACGGTGTTGTAAGCGCGGGCGAGGCGGGTGATGGAATCCAGGAGGATCACGACGTCGTGGCCGCATTCGACCAGGCGGCGGGCCTTGTCCAGGACCATGTTGGCCACCTTGACGTGGCGCTCGGCGGGCTCGTCGAAGGTGGAGGCGACAACCTCGGCCTTGACGCTGCGCTGCATGTCGGTCACTTCTTCAGGGCGCTCGTCGATCAGGAGGACGATTTCATAGACCTCGGGATGGTTCTCGGCAATGGCGTTGGCGATGGACTTGAGGAGCATCGTCTTACCGGTCTTCGGCTGGGCGACGATCAGGCCGCGCTGGCCCTTGCCGATGGGAGTGAACATATCCACGATACGGCAGGAAGGATCCTTCTCGAAGCCGTGGCCGAGGAGGTTGAATTTCTCCGTCGGGAAGAGGGGAGTCAGGAAGTCGAACGGAACGCGGTCGCGGACGAATTCCGGGGAACGGCCGTTGATATACTTGATCTTGACGAGCGGGAAATACTTGTCGCCCTCGCGCGGGGGACGGATTTCACCGGTGACGGTGTCGCCGTTCTTCAGCGCGTTCTGCTTGATCTGCTGCTGGGAGACATAGATATCGTCCGGGGAGTTCAGATAGTTGTAATCCGAGGAGCGGAGGAAACCGTAGCCGTCCGGCATCACTTCCAGGACGCCCGTGGCTTCCACGGAGCCCTCGAATTCGATGCGCTGGACCTTCTGCTGCTGTTGCTGTTGTTGCTGCTGTTTCTGCTGGTCCTTATGGGCCTTCCGCTGCTGGCGCTCCTGCGCCTTCTCTTCCTTCTGCGCCTCGTCCTGGTTCAGCTCGTCAAAGAGCGAATGGATGAACTGCTTGCCATTGACGGGGGGAACTTCAGCCATCGGCGCCTCGGCAGGAGCTTCCTCGACATTCACGGGCTCGGCCTCCTTGCGGACGCGGGTGCGCTTTTTCGCGGACTTCTGCTCGGGCTGCTTCTGAGCCTCTTCGGTCGGCTTCTCTGTTTCCTGCTTGGCCTGCTTTTCCGCCTTCGGAGCCTCTGCGGCCGGCTTCTCCGCATCGGCGGGAGCGGCTTTGGCCTTGCGGCTGCGGCTGGATTTCTTCTGGGCGGGCGCATCGGCAGGGGCCGCGGCGGGGGTATCCTTCACTTCCTGGGCGGGAGCCTCCTGCTTGGCGGCTTCCTGCTTCGGTTTTTCTTCCTTCTTCTTGGCGGGACGTCCACGCTTGCGAGGCTTCTCCTCAATGGGTTTCTGAGACTCGATCCTCGCCTCCTCGTCCAAGATGGCGAAGCCGAGATCTTCCAGGCTCAGTTTCTTCGCGTTCTTGATGCTTAACTTCTCTCCGAGTGCTCTGAGCTGCTCTTCGCTCATGGCGTTCAATTCCAATAAACTATGGGGCATGATAGTATAAGTAGATTCAAAAATCAACCTCTCCGACCGGAAAGGCAATACAAAGGTACGATAAAAAAACAACAATGCCAAATAATGCCTACCGGCGGCTGGTGGTGAGCATGTTGTCCATGTAGCTGGAGCTCTTCTTGAAGCGGAGCAGGTCCGCCAGGGCAGAAGCGTTCGCTGCGATACGGAAGCTGTAGGACTTATACATGCCGGTCGGCACCCAGGTAACCGCGATGTTGAAGCAGTGCAAATCGTAGTTCGCATTGATACTCGTCGTGGTGAGCTTCATCGCCGTAAAGTCGAAACCGGAGGAAGCCGAGATATTCAGCCGGGGAGTCAGCTTGATGTTACCGTTGCAACTGATCGTCTGGGTGAAATTCTTTTTCTCCAGGAGTTGGTTGTTCGTGTATTGATACGACTTGTTATAATCAAAACGGTAGGAGAAACTCAGCGACCAGGGAGCGTTAGGGTTCATATAATACAGATAGCCCCCCGGGATATATTCACCCGTGACAGGATGATAATAGATCCGTCGATAGGAACCCGCATCCGAGCTGCCGGAGCCTTCCCCGGACTTCTTGCCGTCGTTTCCGTTGATGGTGCCCTTGCCGTTGAAGGAGATGGAGGCGGAAAGATTGGCTCTTGTCAGACGGACCGGAACGCCCTTGTCGACAATGTTGAACTTGTTGGCCCTCTGGCCCTTCCCGTCGATAGCCAGCGGATCCAAGGTCATGCCTCCGCTGAGGTTGACCTTATTGAACAGGTTTGTCGACGCACTTACGTTGATGGTGCTCATCCGGTCCCTGAGGGAGTCGGCGAGAAAGTTGTAACTGCCGCCGAATGTGAGCTGGTCCAGAATCTTGACTTTCTTGGAGCCGGTTCCGGTCGTGTCCCGCAGGTCACGGACCTTCGCTTCAATGTTGTTGCCCAGGGAAAAGCTCATGCTTCCCGACTTGCCGGGGCTGGGAGCACCGCCGTTGTTGTGATTGCCGGTAACAGAATAGATATTGTACAGGGATTCCTTGTGCCAGGTTCCCCGCTTGTCATAATAGCCGTCCAACATCCGATAGCCGTTGAAAGCCTTGCCTTTCTCCGGGCTGTAATTCATTGAGATCGACGGGGTGATCACGTGACGGATGGCCTGGATCTTATGGTGCTTGCCGAAGTTGAACATGCCATAAAGACGGGTGCTCATGGAAATACCTCCGGAATAGTTATGCGTCATACCGAAGGTGTTGAAAGCATGGCCGGCATCGGATACGACCCGCTGCGCCTGCACCAGGTTACCGTTCTCGTCATTGACCATGACAGGATTGCCATCGGCGTCATACTCCGCCTCCAAATACTGCCGGCCGGCATTGAACATCCAGTTCATGCCGTAAGAAATGCTCGGAGTGAAGTTCAGGTATTTCAGCAGGGTGAAGTTCGGAAGGCCGATCTGGAAATTGTGGCTCATACCGTTCTTCATATGTTCCAGGGCCTTGACGCCGAGGGAATCGCCGAATTCCTTGGCACGCACGCCGCGATCACTGTCAATCTTATAGGAACCGTCAGCGTTGTACACAAAATCCTGCAACTCGCGCATCTTGAAATCGAGGCGGTTCTGGAAGGAGGTCGAGTAGCCGAAGGAGATCTTCTCATAGGCTTTCTCCTTACCCACGCGGTTTTTCCGTTTGAAGGGATAGAATCGGGTGACGGAGAGAGACACGTTCGGGAGCTGGAAGTTGTAACTGGAGTCGCGGGAATTCTGGCTGTGGATGGCGTTCACGGAAAGGCTCACCTTGCCGTTCCAGTTATGGGAATAGGAGATGGAGGAACCTATCTGGTTCTGCAGGGCTTCGTCCACGGAACGGGCGTTATAGCGGCTGTTGGACGGGCTGGAGAAGTTCACCGAGGCGCTGAACGTCGTTCCCGGATGCGCCTTGGCATCCTGCGAATGGGTCCATTTGAGACCGAAGTTTGTGCTCCGCACGAAGTCCGGGCCGCCCTTCTCGCCTGTCTGGTCCCTGGAGTAGTTGAGGGAGAAGCCGCCGTTGAATCTGTAGTTGACCTTGTACCGGGAGTTGATGTCCACGCCGAAGGAACCCAGCGTAAAGTAGCTGCCGGTCAGGGACAGGTCGAAATAGTCGCCGAGGACGAAGTACATGCCGGCGTCCTTGACAAAGAAACCTCGGGCGACCTCTTCACCGAAGGTCGGCATCAGCAAACCCGTGGCGCGCGTAGGCTTCGAGGGCACGAATCCGAAGGGAAGGCCGATGGGGAGGGGGACATCGGCGATGACCGGGTAGGCCGGGCCGAAAACCGTCTTCTGGGAAGGCTGGGTGACCACCTTCGCCATCGTCATTTTCATATAATAATGGGGATGCTCCAGGTCGCACACCGTATAGACGCCGTTCTGCATGTTGACGGACTGGTCCGGCATCATCTTGATCTTCTCGCCCTGGAGGAGACCTTCGGACTCCTGGGTGATCATGTTGGTGATACGGGCTTTCCGGGAGTCGAAATTATACCGGAGTTCCTCCATCTTGTAGGTGGCCTTGCCCTGGGTCATCTCGGGCTGTCCCGTCCACTCGCCGGTGGCCTCGTCCTTCCGACCGCGGGCGTAGACGGTGTTCGTCTTCATATCGTACTCGATGTAGTCCGCGGTGAGGGTCATGTCCTGATAGGTGACCGTGGCGCCTCCGTAGTAATAGACTTTCCGCTGGCCGCCCGTGAACTCCGTGATGATGGAATCCTTGGCGGTGGAGAAGGCGGGACGGTCCAGGGAACTCTTCTCCAGCATGTCGAGGGAGTCGCGCCGGGCGACCGAATCAGCCCGCTGGCGCGCTATGACAGAATCGGGGAGCACCACCGTCGATGTGTCCTTGGGGGGCTCTGTGCGGTTGCGGTTCCGGCGGAAGAGCTGGGCGGAGGAAACCTCCTGCCCCAGGATGAATGCCAAAACAACCACCACGAAATATTTCCAGATTCTATCCAAATTCCTTATATTTGTAACTGACAAATTTACGACAATTTCCTATCAATTCAAAACGGAGCGTCCATGAAGAGCCTCTTCCGTCCCGTCCTGGTCCTATGGGCCGTCCTCCTGTCCGCAAGCATCGTGCCTTACGGCGCTTTTGCGCAGGATCGGCTGAAACTTTCCACCATCGTCATCGACCCCGGCCACGGCGGTCACGACGCCGGATGCATCAGCGCGGACAAAAAGACCTACGAAAAGAACATCGCCCTGGATATCGCCAAGCGCCTTTCGCAGAAGATCAATGAATCCCTTCCCGGCGTCAAGGTGGTCCTCACGCGCTCCAACGACACGTTCGTCACCCTGAGCGGGCGCGCGGACATCGCCAACGAAATCGGCGCGGACCTTTTCATTTCCATACACGTGAACGCGCAGGCGAAGGGAACCTCGGCGAGCGGCTACTCCATCCACTGCCTGGGACAGTCCAGCGTGAAGGGGAACGACCTGTTCAGCAAGAACCTGGACTTGTGCAAACGGGAAAACTCCGTGATTCTCCTGGAAGACGACTACCAGACCCGCTACCAGGGCTTCGACCCTTCTGACCCGCAGTCCTATATCCTCTTCAGCCTGATGCAGAACGCCCATCTGGAGCACAGCCTCGTCTTCGCCGAGGATGTCGCCAATGCGATGAAGGGCGGTCCCATCACGAAGAGCAGGGGAGTCTCCCAGGATCCTTTCTGGGTACTCTGGCGCACGACGATGCCCTCGGTCCTGGTGGAAGTGGGCTTCATGACCAACCCGAACGATCTCCAGACGCTGCGTTCCCCGGAAGGCCGGGACAGGATCGCCGGCAATCTGCTGAAGGCCATCCAGACTTTCAAGAAACGGTATGACAACTCCACGGCGACGACCTCCGCTCCGGAGAAAGCCGCGAAGCCCGAAGTGAAGCCCGCCCCCGAACCCGTGGTCGAAGCCGCTCCCGCGACCTCCGGAATCATCTACGGCGTCCAGGTTCTCGCGACCTCCAAGAAGATGAATCCGTCCGATCCCTTCTTCAAGGGATATACCCCGATCGAGGTCCAGGTCGGCAAACTCTATAAATATATTTTAGGGGCTGGTGAAGACCTCGCCGCGGTGCGCAAAAAAAAGAAGGAACTGGATCAAAAGTTCCCCGGTTGTTTCCTCGTCTCAAAAGAGGGCGAAACGATTACGCGAATTCGCTGATTTTGAGGCCTTGCAAGTGGGTGCAAAAGGGTTTTTTCCGCAATTGACTAATTTTGAATCTTTCAAAACAAGAATCCTCGTTGCGTGCAATTAGCGAAATACGAGGCAATGTAACTAGCTGAAAATCAGGAGGAAAATTAGATAGCCATTTTAGGCCGATTCTTTTAATAAGAAAAATAAAATATTCTGAAAAAACAATAGCAAAATAAATTTGTTATCAAGTTTTTTTCCCCCATTTTTGCATCCACAACCAATCGAATTTCCCTGTGACCGGACAAGACAAACATATTGCCGTGTGGAATAACTGTCTGCAGATCATTGCCAGCAACATTGATCCGCAGAAGTTTAACACGTGGTTCAAGCCCATCCGTCCGGTCTCCCTGGTGGACTCCACGCTCACCGTGGAAGTCCCCACGGACTTCTTCCGGGATTACATCGAAGGCGCCTACCTGGATCTCCTCAAGATGACCATCAAGCGGGCCGTCGGCGCCGGTGCCCAATTACATTATATGGTACGCCCGGTGCAGGTGGAGAAACCGATGGTCTATCCGGCCTCCCACGGTCTCGCCCCGACGAACAAGACCGTCGCCATCAACACCGCGCAGCCTTCCGGCAGCCCGAGCCCGTTCGTCTTCCCCGGCGTCCAGCGCCTGAAGATCGACCCGAGGCTCAACCCGGTGTACTGCTTCGAGAACCTGATCGTGGGTGAGTGCAACAAGCTCGGCATCAACGCGGGCGGCAACATCTCCCAGGCTCCGGGCAGAACCCCGTTCAACCCGCTGTTCATCTTCGGCGGTCCCGGCCTCGGCAAGACGCACCTCATCCAGGCCACCGGTATCGCCATCAAGGAGAAATTCCCGGACCTGGTGGTCCTCTACGTCTCCGGTAACGAGTTCAAGACCCAGTACATGGACGCCATCAAGGGCAACCGCCTGGTGGACTTCATGGCCTTCTACATGAAGATCGACGTCCTGCTGGTCGATGATATCCAGGACCTGCTCGGACAGGGTTCCCAGAACGCGTTCTTCAATGTGTTCAACCACCTGCACCAGAGCGGCAAGCAGCTGATCTTCACTTCGGACCGCGCGCCCGTCGACCTGCAGAACTTCGAGGAGCGGCTCCTTTCCCGCTTCAAGTGGGGACTGAACGTGGAACTCCTGAAGCCCGATTACGAAACCCGCCTCGAGATGCTCAAGGCCCGCGCCTTCCGCGAGGGCGTCGCCATCGACGACGAGGTCCTTTCCTTCCTGGCTTCCCGGATCAAGTCCAACTTCCGTGAACTCGAAGGCACGCTGATCTCCCTGATTGCCAACGCCACCCTCGGGCACAAGGAAATCACGGTTGCCCTGGCCGAAAGCCTCGTCGGCAAGATCGTCGGCGAAGACCAGACGGACGTTTCCATCGACCTGATCGTGGACACGGTGTGCGAGTACTTCAACATCACCCGCGACATCCTCCTGTCCAAGTCCCGCAAGCGCCAGATCGTCCAGGCCCGCCAGATTGCGATGTACGAGTGCCGGAACCTCATCCCGAACTGCTCCCTGTCCACCATCGGCTCGGAACTCGGCGGCAAGGACCACGCCACCGTCCTGCACGCCTGCACGACCGTCCAGGACCTGATGTCCACGGACAAGTCCTTCCGTCAATACGTTGCGGACATCGAGAGCATGGTGGCCGTTCCCGTCGAGCGGTAAGATTTCCTTCTTTGCGTTTTTTTCCCTATCTTTACACAATCAATAGATTGCGTAAAACTATGGATGCACAGAACGTACTTGATATCTTCAAGGAAATCACCAAGATTCCCCGTGAATCCGGCCACGAAGGCCCGATGACGGCCTTCCTGCAGGATTTCGCCAAGGCCCACAACCTCGAATGCCGCACCGACAAGACCGGTAACGTCGTGATTGTCAAGGAGGCCGCCCCCGGCAAGGAAAAAGTCCCGACCCTGGTTCTCCAGGCGCATCAGGACATGGTGTGCGAGAAGCACGCCAACTTCAAGTTCGACTTCCTCACGCAACCCATCCCGTATGAGATTGAGGACGGATGGATGGTCGCGAAGAACACCACCCTCGGCGCGGACGACGGCATCGGCATCGCCGCCTGCCTGGCGCTGCTGGAAAGCGACCTGCCGATGGGCAAGCTCGAGTGCCTCTTCACGATTTCCGAGGAAACCGGCATGGACGGCGCCTTTGCGCTGGAGCCGGGCCTGTTCGAGGGCAAGACGCTCATCAACCTGGACTCCGAGGACGAGGGCCAGCTCTTCGTGGGCTGCGCCGGCGGCATCGACACCACCGCCACCTTCGAGTTTAAGCGCGAGGCTCTGCGCAAGGGCTACAATACCCTGAAAATCAAGGTTTCCGGCGGTCGCGGCGGCCATAGCGGCGACGACATCAACAAGGAGAGGGCCAATGCCCTCCGCCTCCTGCTCCGCTTCCTGTACACGGAACTGCAGTACGATTTCCAACTCCTGGCCATCGGCGGCGGCAACAAGCCCAACGCCATCTGCCGTGAGGCGGAAGCCGTCATCGCCGTCCCGGGCGACGAGGTCGATGAGATGATGGAGGACGCCAAGGCGTTCGACGCCGTCATCAAGGCGGAATTCAAGTCCAGCGACCCGGATATCTTCGTGACCTGCAAGCCCGAAGCAAGCCTCATCCGCCCGATCGAGGAAGGCGACGCGGCCAATATCATCATGACCCTTCTCGCCGTCCCGCACGGGGTGGAGAAGATGTCGATGGACATTCCCGGCCTCGTGGAAACATCGACCAACCTCGCCGCCGTCCATATTGAAGGCGATGTCCTGAAGGTGGTTACGAGCCAGCGCAGCTCCGTCGTCTCCGAACTGCACGCGATGGCCGAAAGGGTGGAAGCCGCCCTCTTCCTGGGCTCCTTTGACGTGGAGCATCACGGCGAATATCCGGGCTGGAAACCGAACCTGGATTCCCGTATCCTCAAGTTCTCCGTGGAGTCCTACAAGAAACTGTTCGGCGTGGATCCGGAGGTGAAAGCTATCCACGCGGGCCTCGAATGCGGCCTGTTCCTGGAGAAGTTCCCGGACCTGGACATGATTTCCTTCGGTCCGACGCTCCGCAACGTCCACGCGCCGGGGGAGAAGCTGGAGCTCGCCTCCCTGGACAAGTTCGTCAAGCATCTGGAGGATGTCGTCACCAATTTCGCCTAGTATGCTCATCGCGCCTTCCATGCTCGCCGCGGACTTCCTGCATCTTTCCAAGGATGTGGAGACTGTCAATGCGTGCGCCGACATTATCCATCTGGACATCATGGACGGGACCTTCGTCCCGAACATTTCGTTCGGGTTCCCGGTGGTGGAAGCCATCGCGAAGATAGCCCGGAAACCGATGGACGTGCACCTGATGATCGTGCACCCGGAGAAGTATGTCGAACGGTTCGCCAAGGCCGGTGCTTCGATGATCAGCTTCCATTACGAAGCCGCTCTGGAAGAGAGCGATGCGGTCATCGACCTCATCCATTCCTTCAACATCAAGGCCGGCATCGTGATCAACCCCGACTGTCCGGTGGAGAAGATCTTTCCGTACCTCGGGAAGGTGGACTACGTGCTTCTGATGAGCGTCTTCGCCGGATTCGGCGGACAGAAGTTTATCGAGACGACCTACGACCGTGTCAAAGCCGTCAAGAAAGAGCTGAAACGCATCGGCAGTAAAGCCCTGATCGAGGTCGATGGGGGAGTCTCTCCCCAGAACGCCGGGAAACTGGCGAAGGCCGGCGTGGACATTCTCGTCGCCGGCAGCGCCGTGTTCAAGGCGGAGGATCCCGCAGCGGTGGTCGCCGCCCTGCGGGGATAGTTACAGGATATAACCGACTTCCTTGAAGCCGAAGGTCCGTTCCAGGCCTTCGGCTTCAATGCGTACAAGGCCTTCCGGCGTGATGCCCCGGAGGATGCCGGTGAACTCTTCTCCGGTGGAAAGGTCGCGATAGGATGCGGCGATGTCCTTCTGGAACAAATCCCTCTCGTAGGCCTCCCGGAGACCGTTTCGGCCTTCCACCGACTCCAATTCAGGAAGCAACTTTTCAATCTCTCGGCACACCTTTTCAAGGAAGGGTTCCAGCTCGTAAGAGCGTCCGGTCAGGCGCTTGAGGGAGGTGGGATTCAGGAGCTCGCCAGGGAATTCCGTCTGGTTCAGATTGATGCCGATGCCGATGACGGACCAGTCGATGTCCGTTCCGTCCAGGCCGTTTTCCACGAGCATGCCGCAGATCTTCTTCTTGCCCACATAGATGTCGTTCGGCCATTTGATGACGGCCGGAACGCCTTCGTCCCGGAGCGTGTCCCGGACGGCGAGCGTTGCCAGGCAGGTCAAGGCCATCACCTCCCGGACCGGGAGACCCTGCGGCCGGAGGAGCATTGAAAAAGTGAGGTTGTCGCCGGGTTTGGAAAGCCAGCGGTTACCCCGCTGTCCGCGGCCTGCCGTCTGGCTGACCGCGGCTATCACTGACAAATTGTCATAGTCCCGAATGTACCGCAGAAGTTCATTATTCGTGGAATCCACCTCCTCGAACCACTTTATCCGGATCATGCTTTCCATTGGCGAAGATTTTGCGTATATTTGTGCAAATGTACAAATAATATCCCGATATGATCACACACGACCTCCGGCTGATTGCCGACGCGATTTTGGATAAGAAGGGCCAGGAAGTGGTTTCGTTGGACCTGCGCAAGATGGACGGCGCCATCACGGATTTCTTCGTGGTGTGCGACGGCTCCAACACCACCCAGGTGGGCGCCATCGCCGACAACATTGCCGAGAAGATGCAAGAGGAAGGCCATACCCTCTACCGTTCCCAGGGCGAGGGCAACAATTTCTGGATCATCCAGGACTACGGTAACATCGTCGTCCACATCTTCCTCAAGGAATATCGCGAATTCTACCGCCTGGAGGACCTGTGGGCCGACGTTCCGCGGAAAGAATACAAGGAACGGAAAAAGCCTGCCGCCTCCAAAAAATCCCAAGAGTAAATGGCTGACAACAAGAAAAATACACCGAAAAACGGCAAACCCGGCCGTATTTCCTTCAACTTCTCCTGGCTGTACCTGCTCCTGATCCTGGGCATCGGCTGGCTGCTGTTCAACAACCAGCAGTCCGCGGATCCCAAGAAGATCGAGTGGCAGCAGGTGAAGACGATGGCCGAGTCCGGCGACATCGAGGAGATCGTCTTCGTGCGGAACGACATCCGCGGCGAAGTCAAGGTCCGTCCCGAGCGCCTGGCCAAATACGCGGACGAGTTCCCGAACGGCGCGGTTCCGCGCCGGGCCCCGCATTTCTACTTCCTGGTCTCCGCCCGGTTCGATCCGGAGGAGAACTTCGCCGCCCTGAACGAGAACCTCCCCGTGGGAGATCAGTTCAAGGTGGTCATCCAGAACGCCGACCACACCTGGGCGGAACTCGCCCAGTGGATTTTCCCGACGCTGCTCCTCATCCTCTTCTGGGTGTGGATGTTCCGCGGCATGAACCGGGGCGCCGGCGGAGCGGGCGGCGGCATGGGCAACCCCTTCAATGTGGGCAAGGCCACCGGAAAGCTCGCTGACAAGGACGATGTCAAAGTCACCTTCAAGGACGTCGCCGGCCTGTACGGCGCGAAGGAGGAAGTGATGGAGATTGTCGATTTCCTCAAGAATCCGAAGAAATACACCGCCCTCGGCGGCAAGATTCCGAAGGGCGCCCTCCTCGTCGGGCCTCCGGGCACCGGCAAGACGCTCCTCGCCAAAGCGGTGGCGGGGGAGGCCAATGTGCCCTTCTTCTCCATCTCCGGTTCTGATTTTGTGGAAATGTTCGTCGGCGTGGGCGCGTCCCGCGTGCGCGACCTGTTCCGCCAGGCAAAGGAGAAGGCCCCGTGCATCGTCTTCATCGACGAAATCGACGCTGTGGGCCGCGCCAGGGCCAAGAATGGCGGCTTTACGTCCAATGACGAACGGGAGAACACCCTGAACCAGCTCCTGACGGAAATGGACGGTTTCGGCACCAATTCCGGCGTCATCGTCCTCGCCGCCACGAACCGCGCGGACATCCTGGACAAGGCGCTGATGCGCGCCGGCCGTTTCGACCGTCAGATCCATGTCGAGCTCCCCGAACTCAAGGAGCGCGAGGAAATCTTCCAGGTCCATCTGCGCGGCATCAAGCTCGGAGACGACTTCGACGTCAAGTTCATGGCCAAGCATACGCCCGGCTTCTCTGGTGCCGATATCGCCAACGTGTGCAACGAGGCGGCCCTGACGGCTGCGCGTCGCAACCACGAAAAAGTGATGCAGCAGGACTTCCTGGACGCGGTGGACCGTATCATCGGCGGTCTGGAGCGCAAATCCAACACCATCCGCACCAAGGCCGAACTCAGGACCACCGCCTTCCACGAGGCCGGACATGCCCTGGTGGGCTGGCTCCTCCCGTATGCGGACCCGGTGTTCAAGGTCAGCATCATCCCGCGCGGACAGGCCCTGGGCATCACCTGGAGCCTGCCGGAGGAACGGAAGAACTGGTCCCGCAGCATGATGATCGACAATATGTGCAACCTCCTGGGCGGTCGCGTCGCGGAGGAGGTGCTGAACGGAGAGCCTTCCACGGGCGCGCTGAACGACCTTGAGCGGATGACCAGACTGGCCTATGCCATGGTGCAGTATTACGGCATGAGCGACGAAGTCGGCGCCGTTTCCTTCTACGATTCCACCGGCGCCCAGGGTTACAACCTGATCAAGCCGTACTCTGAGAAGACGGCGGAACTCATGGACAAGGAAGTGAAGGATATCATCGCCTTCGTCCACGAGCGCACCCGGAAGCTCATCGACGAACATTATGAAGGTTTCATGCAGCTAGGCGAGCTTCTTCTCGAAAAAGAGGTTATCTTTGCAGAAGATATCGAACGGATCCTCGGCCCGAAGGTCAAACCGGAGCAGGACGACCGTTTCGAAGAAGAAACAGCGGAGACTGCCCATGAATAACACGGTCAAAAGATCTATCTCGGGAGTCTGCTTCCTGGCTATCGTCATCAGCGGACTCCTGTTGAACAAATACCTGTATGCCGCACTCCTCGTCTTCATGATGGTGACGATGCTCTATGAGTTCTACCACATGACGATGGGGGACCGGTTCCCTCGCAGCCGCTGGCTCGCTATCTTGGTGGGTGTCAGCGCGTTCTTGATGCTTTTCTGCGTCATGGCCTTCCGCTGGGATCTACGCCTGATCAGCCTCTGCGCCGTCTTGCTGCTGGTTCAAATGATATCGACCCTGTTCGTGAAGGATAAAGCGGATTTCAAGCTCTTCTCCTTCCTGTACACGGGTCTTTTGTATATCGCGCTTCCGCTCGCGCTCTCCAACTTCGTCGTCTTCGACAAGGCCGGGAACTTCGACGGCAGGCCGATGCTCGCGTTCCTGATCATCATCTGGGCCTCCGACGTGGGCGCATACTGCGTCGGTATGCTCTTCGGGAAATATACCGGAAAACTTTTCCCCACCGTCTCTCCGAAAAAGACCTGGGCGGGCTTCTGGGGCGGCCTCCTGTTCGCCGTCCTCGCGGGCCTCATCCTGGACTGGACGGGATTGTGGACCTATCCGATGATCCACGCCGTCATCCTCGCGGCCATCATGCATGTGGCCGGCGTATTCGGCGACCTGTTCGAATCCCAGTGGAAACGGGTGTGCGACATCAAGGATTCCGGCAACATCATCCCCGGGCACGGCGGTATGCTGGACCGCTTCGACAGCGCCCTGTTCGCCATTCCGGCCGGTGTCCTCTACCTGGTCCTTATCGGTCAGCTTTAATGGAAAGAAGCGTATGAAAAGACTGATCCGCAGCATCCGCATCGACAAAGACTCCTATGAAACCATCCTGGCCGCCTGGTGCGTCTGTGGCGTCCTGATCTGGCTGACGGCCCGTTTCATCGACAATTTCTGGATCTCCATCCCGATTTCGGCGGTGCTGGTGATCTTCATGTTCTTCATCACCTATTTCTTCCGCGTGCCCGACCGTACGGTGCCGGACTACGAGAACGACCGGATGATTACCTCCGTAGCCGACGGAAAGGTCGTGATCGTGGAGAAGGTGTTCGAGAAGGAGTATCTGCAGCGGGAGTGCATCCAGGTTTCCGTGTACATGGACTTCTTCGACGTCCATTGCAACTTCTGGCCGATGAACGGCAAGGTATCGTACTATAAGTACCATCCTGGCAAGTATCTGCTGGCCTTCCATCCCAAGTCCTCGGAACTGAACGAACATTCGTCCAGCTGCCTGAGAAACGCGTATGGAGAGGTTTTCTTCAAGCAGATCGCCGGTACCTTCGCCCGCCGCATCGTGTGCTATTCAGAGCCTGGCAACATGGTGAACCGCGGTGACCAGTGCGGCGTGATCAAGTTCGGCTCCCGCATCGATATGTTCCTTCCCCTGGATGCGGACATCCAGGTGAAGATCGGAGACAAGGTGAAAGCGGTGGAAAGCGTGATCGCCGTCCTTCCTGACCATCAATAGATATCGTCCAGCGTCACGGACGCGGCACGGATTACAGGCATCGTCGGGTCTTCGACGGTGCTGTCGATAACAAGTTTGTTCTTGCCCATCACAGCCACTTCCAGGAAGCGTTTCTCTTCCGGCCAGTTGGCCATCATGTTGGCGGACATGTCATGGCTATGGCCCACATAGCGGTAAATCTGATAGGTGTATCCGGCAGGTTTCAGCACCTTCTCGACGAGGTAACTGCTTCCGAACATACCCCAGCGGCCAAAGCCCATTTTCTCATAGGCCACGGCCTCGTCCTTATCGCCGTGAATCAGCAGTTGCGGGCACGGAGTACGCTTGTATTCAGGCTTGCCGGTATCGGACATAATAGCGCCCGCGAAAGACATCACACCGGCGAAATGGAACCCCTCAGGGAGGATGGCCGCCCGGGATGTCCGGTTGCAGGCTTCCAGTTCCGAAGAAAGGGAAATCATCGCGCCCGCCGAGCTGCCGCAGATCACGATATTGTTCGGATCTACGCCCAGTTCCTCCGCGTTGTCGCACAGATACCGCACGGAAGCGAAAACGTCTTCAACACCCATATCCACGGCCTTCTTGGTGTAACCGGCACTCTGGATCAGGTGGAACAGGTCGAACTTCATCTTGACGCCCTTCAAGCCCAGCCGATAGTCCACGGAGACCACCCGGTAGCCATTCTCGTTGAGCAGCTTGAACCAGGGGAGGACCCAGGGATCATCACGCTGGCCCATCACAAAACCGCCGCCGAAGAC
>JAFYTP010000016.1 GCA_017558775.1 Bacteroidales bacterium
ACATAGGGAACCATCGCGATGTTGTCCCACTGGACGGTGTACTTGGTCTGGTCGATGTGGATGTCCTTGTAATCGACATAATCGTCGAATGCCTTCCCGTCGCCGTGGCCGTAGAAGGGGATGCCGAGGACGATCTTCTCGAGGGGAACGCCTTTGTTGACATGCTTGGCGACCGACTCGTCGCAGCTCTCGGAACACAGGGAGGAACGATAGAGGGCACCATTGTGCTTGGGCGGATCGCCCATGTCATAGGTCATCACATTGACAAAATCCATGTACTGGACGGCTTCCCGGAAGTCCACGTATTGGGCGTTGGAGGCCGATGCCATCGTCAGGAGCCGGTCGCGTCCCAGCACCTCCCGAAGGTCTCGCATCAAGAGGGTGAAATTCTTGGTGTCAGAAGGAGAGGACGAGATGCCCGCCATGCTGCTCGTGGGATACTCCCAGTCTATGTCGATGCCGTCCAGGTTGTACGACTTGACAGCCTTGAGGCAGTTGTTGCAGAAGTTCTTCCGGTGCGTCTCGTCGGCCGCCATCTCGCTGAAGTTACCGGCTTCCCAGCCGCCGACGGACAGGAGGACCTTCAGCCCGGGCTTGGTGTTCTTGAGCGCGGCGATCTTGGACAGCCGGGACGTATATTTTATGTCGAGGGTCTCAAAGTCGTCCTTGATATGGGCGAACGCGTAGTTGATGTGCGTCACCAGCGTAGGATCCGGCATCGTATCCTCCCAATAGACCGCATAACCCACGACAACGGTTTCCGAGGGCGGGTCGATGGGTTGGAAGGGCGTGGTCGTGCCCGGATCCGTCGTTTTGGGCGGGTCGGTCTTCCCCTGGTCTCCCGTGGGTTTCGAAGGGGGATTGATGACAAACTTTTCGGCCGGCTTGCCGCAGGAAAGGAGCAGCGGAAGGGCGACAAAGAAGAAGGTTATCAGTCTGTTCATGGCAGTGTCCTTTACGTGCTGGGACAAAAATAGGAAAAAGCCATTTTCCTTCCGACCATCCTACGCATTTTGGTTGTAAGTATCCGCTAATTGCGAAAGCCCGACCACTTTGGCCGGGCTTCCACGCGTAAAGATAATGGATTAATAAAGAGAATTACCGGTTGCGTCCGGCTTTCTTCGATTTCTTTTCCTCGAGCAGGAACTTGCCGATGGCCTTTCCGGTGTGCTTGGCACCGTCCTTCATCAGATTCAGCTTGGTGCCGATCTTGCCTCCCTTGGCGAAGATGCCCTCGGCCTTGCCGACGAACTCGTCGGAACCATCGGCCAGGATCTTGTACAGGAAGAGGTCGCAGTCGTAGTCGCCATGGGCACTCACGGTACGGACGATGAGGTCGAGCTCGTAATCCGTGCCCTGCGGGTAATTGCCGACGACGAGGGCGCCATTCATCGCGTTGTTGGCATTCTCGTAGAACAGGGCGAGAATCTGGTCCTTGTCTTCGAGCCAGTCTTCCTCGTAATCCGTGAACTGGGCCTCGGACATGCCCATGATGTCCGCCTCGGCAAATTCGATGTTCATCTTGACTCGGGCTTCATTCGCGAGGGGAGCGAAAGAGCCGGTAATTTTCTGCGCGCTGGCAATAGTGAAAAATGCGCTGAACAACAGCAGCGTTAAGATCGTTTTCTTCATAATTATATAGTTTTGCTAAGAAAGAATAAGGAATGATTCGTTAAAAACTCCGGATGTGCCGCTCGTGTCCGTTGACGTCATAATAGTGGATGATGCCGGCGCGGATGCAGCGGAACAGGCCGTCTCGCATCAGTTCGACGGAATCGCCCCAGACGTTGCCCAGACGGTCGCCGCGCGAGGTGTAAACCCGCCAGAAGCCTCCGCTTCTCACCATGTAGTGGCCGTTGGCCAGGAGAATGATTTCATCTCCCCGGACGATCCGGTGGTCTCTCCGGTCCACGATGGAAATACCGAACTGATTCACTCTCACATAGCAGCCGTTCCAAAGCTCCTGCCAATCCCGGACGCACAGGACGTCAACCCGTCTTCCGTGCCGATGGTGGTCGCGGTGGTGCCGGTCCCTCGGGGGCGGCGGGGGAGTATCGTGATGACGGCGGTGAGGTCCACGGGCGTCGTGATGCCGGACTTCATGAGGTGCAGGTCCCTTGGGGGGATTATGATGGGGTTGCCCCGATGCGCTTACAACGGAGAGGAGCAGCGCTAAAACTAAAACTTGTGTTTTCATGGTGTGTTCCTCCTTTTGGC
>JAFYTP010000128.1 GCA_017558775.1 Bacteroidales bacterium
CGTAGGAGAAGTCGCCGAAGGAGTCTTTCCAACCCAGTTCGAATTCCGTACCGTGGTTGTTCACGAGGCCGGCGTTGACGTACACCCGCTCAGCGCCCGTGTTGCCCGGGGCCGTCGTGCTGGTCAGCAGGTCGTGCGTGTTCTTGTTGTACCAGTCCACGGAGAAGGTGAGCCGCTCGTTGAGCATGCGCATGTCCATACCCAAATCCACCTGGCGGGAAGTCTCCCACTTGATGCTCGGGTTCGGAAGGACCTTGGAAGGACGGATACCCACCAGGAACGTGCCGTCCAGGTTATAACCGTAGTTCTTGTTGCTTTCCAGCGAGGAAGCGTACTGGTATTCGCCCAGGGCGTTGACATTACCGTTCACACCCCAGGAAGCGCGGAGCTTGAGGAAGGAAAGGGCGAGCGCCTGCTTGATACCCTGCATGAAGGGTTCGTTACTGACGGTCCAACCGGCGGAGACAGACGGGAAGTAGCCCCAGCGGTGATTCTTGTCGAGCTTGGAGGTATCGTAGGCGTCGGCGCGGAAGTTGGCCTGGAAGAAGTACTTGTTGGCATAGGACCAGCCGAGACGGCCGAAGTAGGACATGTTGGCCCGGACTTCCGGCTGACCGCCGAGAGACATCTGCGAGGTGTTGACGGCGTTGTTCAGGTAGCGGAAGTTAGGAACGTCCATCGTGAGCTGGTAGGCGGTACCGCGGAGGTTGTCCGTGTTGGTCTGCTGGTAGGACATACCAGCCATCGCGGTGAGGGAATGCTTGCCGATCGCCTTGGTATAGTTGGCGAAATTTTCCCACTGATAGTAGAGACGGTCGTTGGTCGAACCGCTGATGGACATCGCCTGGTTGGTCTTCGCGCTGATGTACACCTCGTGGTTGTAGGTGTTGGTGTGGCTGTAGCCACCCTGGAAACCGAAGCGGGAGGTGAAAACCAGTCCAGGGAACGGCATAAAGTTCGCATAGGCGGTACCGCGCGTGCGGAAACTCTGCGTCTCGGTGTCCTGGCGGTCCAGGATGGCCTGCGGGTGCCAGATATAGCTGGTCTCGTTGAAAACGGAGACTCCGTAAAGGTGGCCGTCAGGATCGCGCGGGAGCGTGTTGCTGGCGTCCATGTACAGCTGGACGTGTCTGGGAATCGCGTTGTCAGCATAGGTCCACGGCATAGTCGGATCAGCTACGAACATGGCGCCCATAACGGACTCGGAAGTCGTGGAGCTCTCGGAAACGGCCCGGCGCACGCTACGGTCGATGGTGGTGTTGACACCGACCGTCAGCCAATCCTTGACCTTGTACTCGGCGTTGATCTGGCCGACCAGGCGACGGAAGATATCCTTGTCGCCCACGACGATACCATTATTATCCGTATAGGACAGGGAGGAGTAGAACTTGGCCCGGTCGTTGCCGCCTTCCACGCCGAAGGTGTGGCGCTGCTGGTGACCGGTCTCGAGCATATAGTCCGTCCACTTGGTGTCGGACTTGCCGTCATACTGGAACTGGTCCTGCGTCGCGGCACCGCCAAGCACCATGTACTCCATGTATTCCTTCGCGTTCATCATCTCCGGCAGATGGGCGACATTCTGGATCGTGTGCTGGAAGTTGTAGAAGACGCGGCCGCTGCCCTTCTGACCGGACTTGGTCGTGACGAGCACGACACCGTTACCGGCCTCGACGCCGTAGATGGCGGCGGAGGCGGCGTCCTTCAGGATCTCGATGGAAGCGATGGACTCCGGATCGAGGTAGCTGATGTCATTGACCTTCAGACCATCCACAATCATGAGCGGGGAGGTCTTGGAGTTAGAGGAGTAACCGCGGATCTGGATCGAAGACGCGGCGCCCGGAGCACCGGAGGAGTTGACGATCTGGACACCGGCGGCCTTACCCTGGAGGGCCTGGGCGACATCGGTCGTGGTGCGGTTTTCCAGGTCGGATTCCTTCACCGAAGCGATGGCGCCGGTAACGTCGCTCTTCTTCTGCACACCGTAACCGATGACGACGGTCTCCTCGAGGAATTCCGTGTCTTCAGCCAGCACGATGTCGATGACGGAGCGTCCGGCCACCGCGACGTTCTGGGTCGCATAGCCGACACAGGAGTAGATGAGGGAAGCGTTGGACGGGACGCTGATCGAATAGTTTCCACTCAGGTCCGTCTGGGTTCCGACAGTTTGGTTGCTGCTAAGCATGACGGTGGCTCCGATGACGGGCTCGCCACGCGAATCGGTCACTTTTCCCTTGACCGTGACATTCTGTGCGAAAAGGGTCGTCGCAGAAAGAGTCAACATCACTGAAAGGAAAAGACAGCGAATTGTGTTGAATACTTTCATAAAGATTAAAGATTATTAGAAGTGTTAGTCTCTTCGGCAAAATTACCAATCTTCAAGGTCAGTGTTGTGGAGAAAATCCTCTATATGGTGGAAATTTTACTAAAGTAGGTGGATTTTCCACCCGATATTTTTTCCCCATAAAAAGATGGCGTCCGCAGTGTTGCGGACGCCAACAAAACAACCCTAATAATACCAACTTATATATGGAGAATCCAAGATGGTCTAGTACGGAAGGTCACCGTCGACGAAGAGGTAGTTATCCTGGTCTTCGAAGCCCTTGTTCTGCGTGAGCATGCCCTCCTGCAGGCCGATCTGCTCCTGCGGGATCATCCAGAAACCGCGGGTGAGCGCATAGCGCTGGGAGAAGGAACGGCCAGGCAGCTCCTGGTAGGTATTCGGCTTGCCCTTGTACTCGATATAGCCGCCGTCCTGGTTCTTCTGGATGATCTCACCGCACTTCTCGGGATACCAGCGGCGAAGATCGTTGAAACGCATGCCTTCGAACATGAGCTCATAGCGGCGCTCCTTCTGGAGACGCTCGAAAGTATAGCCGTCATACGGGGCCAGACCGGCACGGGCGCGGAGCCGGTTCATACCGTCCACGGTCTCCTTCAGTTCATCCAGCATCAGCAGCACGTCGGCGAAGCGGATATAGATCGCGTCGTTCTTGTTGCCGCTCTTCGGGTTGTTGGAGACAGCGCCGTTCATGGCATGGAAGAAGTTGTTCAGGATACTGGACTTGTTGCCGTCGGAATAGCAACCGACCGCCTGATACTTCTTGGAATAGAAGAGGGTTCTCTCGATCTCCTTGGAGTCATGTCCCTTGAACTTGGGAAGCTCCACGTAGCCGTCCTTGAACCAGTCATACACCTGGTTCGCATTGCGGATCGCGATGACGGAGCCATAGAAACGCTTGTCAGTCGGGCCGTAGTCGGGATCCGTGTACCACTCCTTGAGCATGATGGGATTGACGGAAGCATTACCGTTGGAGCCGGCGGCCCAAGGATAGCTGTCCGCATTCGGACGCTGGGAGGAGTTACGCATGCCGATCCATTCCGGGAGACGGTTGTAGCCGTTGCCGGTGAGCGAGAAATGGACGCCCCAGACGGTCTCCTTGCTGTGGTTGCCCACCCAGTGCAGGTTCTCGCGGTTGACGTAGGTGTCGAAGTTCGCACCATAGATGACACCGCTGGAATACTCGTTGGTGTAAGGCCAGATTTCGCGCGGGTCGTCCTCCAGGTCGAACTTGGAGATGCTGGTGTTGGCGCACTCTTCCAGATAGGAGATCACCTGCGACTTGGAGATTCCGCCCATGTTGTCCTTCTTGTAGAAACCGGTGTAGAACAGCCAGACACGGCCGAGCAGCGCCTCAGCGGCATACTTCGTGGCACGGCCGCAGAGGTTGTTGTCCCGGGAGTAACCGTATCTCGCCGGAATCATCTGGATGGCGGCGACGAGGTCGTCGGCGATGGCCTGGTAGATCTCATCGACAGAAGCCTTGGGCATATTCTCCACTTTGGTCTCCAGTGTCAGCGGGAAGGTCTCATAGCGCTCGGCGAGCTGCCAGAGATAGAAAGCCCTCATGAAGTGAGCCTGACCCAGATACCAGGTCTTGTTGTCACCCGTAAAGATATCGTCATCCATGGCGGAGATGGCCTCCATGGCGAAGTTGCAGCGGTACAGGCCGTTGTAGTAGCTCTTCCAAGGGGAGTTGTCCTCATCCATGGACGGGGCGAGCAGACGGTCCGCGGCCGTGGTCTCCTTGGAGCTCGTGGAGCCGCCGCCGTAATAGTCGTCACTGGCGATCATGCGCCGGAACAGGTTGATCCGGAAGATACTGCCGGTGTACAGGGAATGCATGGTGGAATATGCCGAGTTGACCAGCTGTTCTGCGTCCTTCTCGGTCCGGGGGAAAGAGGATGTATCCGCTTTCTGATAGTTCTTCGTATCCAGCAGGCTGTCGATCTTGTCACAGCTGACAATGGCCAGGATACCGGCAACGAGGATGAATATAATCTTTTTCATGTGTTTTCGGAATTAGAATTTGATGCTGATACCAGCCATATAGACCTTAGGAGAAGGATAGAAACCGGTATCAATGCCGGAAGACCAGCCGTAACCGGGGGCGCCGGTACCGACTTCCGGATCCATGCCGTCATATCCAGTGAAGGTGAAGAGGTTCTGTCCGGTCACGAAGAGACGGAATGTCTGGAACGGGATCTTCTTGAAGAGCTGCTTGAAGTCGTATCCGAAGGTGATGTTACGGATCTTGACGTAATCGGCGTCCTGGATGAAGATATCGCTGTTATAGCTGTTGCACTTGAAGTTGTTGTGCGAACCGGAGGAGTAGCGCGGGAACTTGTTGGTGGAACCCTCGCCGGTCCAGTAGCGGGCGACCAGGTTGTTGGTGAAGCTCTGCAGATCCTGGAGGGCGAACTGGCGGTAGCTCTGCATGACCTGCTGGCCGAAGGCGCCGCTGCCATTGACACTGAAGTCGAAGCCCTTCCACTGCAGGCTGAGGCTGAAGCCCATGGTCACATCCGGATGAGGATTACCGATCTCGACGCAGTCCTGCTCGTCATACTTGTCGTCACCGTTCTGGTTGATCCAGATGACGTCACCCGGCTGTGCGTTCTCATAACCGTTCATGAAGAGATAGTTATTGGCGTGGTACTCGTCGATCTGGGCCTGGTTCTGGAAGATACCCTCGCTGGCGATACCCAGGAAGTAACCGATCGGCTTACCCGGCTCGGCGCGGAAACCGTCTTCCTTCGCCACGTTCTCGGAGATGATCTTCTTCTCACCGTGGATCATACCATCGGCATTGTTGATATAGAGGACGGTGTTCTTGTTGTAGGAACCGTTGAGGCCGAGGCTGTAGCGGAGGTCGCCGATGTGGTCGTTCCAGGTGAAGCTGAGCTCGACACCGCTGTTACGCACGGCACCACCGTTGATGGAGGCGGCGCTGGCGCCCAGGATACCCATGGAAGGAGGGGTGACCAGCCAGTCCTTGGTATCTTTCCGATACCAGTCGAAGATGACGCCCAGGCGGCTGCGGAAATAACGGGAATCGAAACCGAGGGCCAGCTGCTCGGAAGTCTCCCAAGAAAGCTGGTCATTGGGAATCTTGTCGGGATAGGCGGCCGTGACCGGATTCGTCTGCTCATAGGAGAAGTCATACTGACCGCTCAGGGAAATCGTGCCGGTATACTGGAAATTGTCGATGCGGCAGTTACCGTTCTGTCCCCAGCTTCCACGGATCTTGAAGAAGCTGAGCCAATCCTCGGCGAACTCCATCCAAGGCTCGGAAGAGATCACCCAACCGGCGGAAACAGACGGGAAAACACCCCAACGGTGACCCTTCGCAAAGTTGCAGGAACCGTCGGAACGGACGATGGCCGTCAGCAGGTACTTGTCCATGTAGCTGTAGTTCAAACGGCCGAAGAAGGAAACCAGGTTGTTGTAGGGGATCGTGTTGCCACCGCCCATGCTCGCGTGCTCGTCGCTCGTCAGGGCGCCTTCAACAGAACCGAGGTTGGCGGATTCCCAAGTACCGAACTTGGTGGAGGAACGGGTACCATTGACACTCATGCCCCAGTCGGTCGCCTCGATGGAAGTACCGGCCAGTGCTTCGAAGGTATGGACCTTGGCCAGGGTCTTCCGGTAGTTGGCGGTCAGTTCCCAGGTCCAGTTGGTGGAAACGCTGGCGCTCTGGCTCACGCTGTCATAGTCCTTGAAATCGGAGGCCGTCAGCTGATACACCGGCGTATAGGAACGGGAGAAGTTGCTGTTGGCGCGGAAACCGAAGGCCGTGCGGAGCTTGAGCTCGCGGATGGGGTTCACCTCCAGGTAGACATTGCCCTGGACGCGGACGCCCTTGCCTTCGCTTTCTTTCATGTCATTCTGCTGCAGCAGGTTGACTTCGTTATCTCTGGCATCCCAGTGGTCGCGCACCTGCTTGTCATAGGTATAGATGGAACCATCCAGGTCGTAGGCGGGGAGGAGCGGGGTCTTGGTCAGGAGGTTGGAAACATCACTGCCACGGCCGCTGGTGCTCATGCCACGGGAACCCGTGACGGAAACAATCACGTTCTCACCGAGCTTGATGACGTCGCGGTTGCCCTTCTTCAGGACGGTGAAATCCGTATTGGCACGGACGGTGGTACGGTCATAGTAGGTAGGCTTGGGCATACCCAGGGTACCTTCGGAATAGGACTTGGTGAAGCTGAAGGAATAACGGACGCCGTCGTTGCCGCCGGTCACGCCCAGCACCATATTATTATTAGGCGCGTTCTTGTTGATGCTCTCGAGGAACCAGTCCGTACCGTTCCACTTGCCTTCCCGGATCCACTGCATCTGGACGGGCATCGTTTCCTCGATATTGTCGTATTCATGCAATCCGGCCTGGGCGACCAGGTCCAGATACTCCTGAGCGGTGACGCCATGGACACCGTTGGTGTTAGGCTGCTGGAAACCCGTGTACGCGTCAAAGGTGACGGTCGCTTTCTTTTCGCCGATCTTACCCTGGCGGGTGGTCACAAGGACAACGCCGTTCGCCGCGCGGGCACCGTAGATGGCCGCGGAGGCTGCATCCTTGAGGATGTCGATGGATTCGATGTCGGCGGGGTTCAGGACATCCAGGTTGCCGCCGGCCACACCGTCGATGACGATGAGCGGTCCGGCGGAACCGGTGGTACCGATACCGCGGACGGTGATGTTGTAACCGGCACCCGGCACACCGCTCTCCTGGACGATGTTCACGCCCGGAACGGAGCTGTAAAGGGCACCCAGCGCATTGGTCGTGCTCTGCTTCTGGATATCGTCACCGGAAATGTTGATCGTGGCACCCGTCAGGAGTTTCTTCTTCTGGGTACCGTAACCGACGACGACGGTCTCCTCGAGGAATTCCGTGTCCTCCTCAAACACAACGTTGATGGACGTACGTCCGTCCACCGCGACCGTCTGGGTCGCGTAACCGACGCAGGAGAAAATGAGGGAGGACTTGGAAGGAACGGTGATTGTGTACGTTCCATCCACATCAGTAAGCGCTCCGACGGTCTGGTTGCCGTCAAGCATGACTGTTGCTCCGAGGACAGGCTCGCCACGCGAATCTGTCACTTTTCCCTTCACCGTGACATTCTGGGCGAACGCGGTCGCAGCAGAAAGGGTCACCATCACTGAAAGAAAAAGACAGCGAAAAGTGTTGAAAACTTTCATAAAGATTTAAGATTATTAGAAGTGCTGAATAGTTTATGTTGCTAGTTTTCGCAAAAATATTAATCTTTGCATATTGTATTGTGGACAAAATATAGGATATGGTGGACAAATCATTAAAGAAGGTGGATTTTCTGCTGGCGATTTTTCTCTGCTTGTTATTAGCCCCCCAAAAGCTTCATGCTCAGGCGGATGCAGAGGACTATCTGGTGATTAACAGGCTGTCCCGGGAGAACGGTCTTCCGGACCAGGACGTCAACGGTCTGTACTTCGACAGCAAGGGATACGCCTGGATCAGCACCTTCGGAGGCGGCCTGGTCCGCTACGACGGCGATTCTTTCATCCGATTTTCGCAAAAGACGGATCCGTTGTTCATCAGCGACTTTGTCGACCAGTGCTGCGAGGACGGCTTCGGAAGACTGTGGATCCCCTGCGCGGGCGGCATGAACATCCTGGACCTGAAGACGCTGACCTTGATCGATGAATTCCCCGGTCTGTCCAGCACCAAGCGCCATTCGCTCCTGTCCCCCGGATCCGTGAGCCGAGATACCAAAGGATGCATGTGGTTCACCTCCAATGACTATCTGTTCCGGGTAGCCTTTGCCGACGACGGCAACAAGGTCATTATCGACTCCCTGCAATGCAAAGTCTCGAACTCCAACCTGATGTCCAAGGTCTGTGATGTCGATAATGACGGCTCCGCGTGGATTGCCATCAACGGACGCTTCTTCAAGGTCCGGCATATCGAGGGCCGCGGACTGTGCATGTCCGAAATCCTGCCCGGCATCGATATCGGCGAAGACAATAAGGCAACCGCCTATCTGCGCTCCGGAAATGAAGTGTGGATCGGCACCCTGAAGGGTTTGTACCAGGTGAACATCGCCTCCGGCAATTATGTCTGCCATCTGCACTCCGAATCGGACAGCCACACCCTCCCGAACGACGAAATCACCAGCCTGTGCTTCTCTCCGGAAGGTGAGGCGGTGGTCGGCACCCTGGGCGGCGTCAGCATCTACAATTCAACCTATCATTCCTTCGACACCTACGGATCCCGTCCCAATGCTTACGGGAATACGCTTCTCCCGGGAGACATGGTGCGGTGCGTCGTCACCAGGGATCGGCAGATCTGGGTGGGACTGGAAGCGGAAGGACTCTCCATCATCCAACGGAAGCCCCTCCAGATCATCAATCTGTCCCAAATAGAGAGCACGACCACCCCTATCCCCTCCACGCCCGTCAGGGCCATGTTCATCGACAGCAAGGATATCCTCTGGCTGGCGACGACCGAATACGGTTTGTGCCGGCAGGTCGGGAATCTGGTGTTCAAGAACTACAACTCGAACAACTCCGCGCTCGAGGACAATTCGATCACGGCGTTCTGCGAGGACAAGCACGGCAGAATCTGGTTCGGCTCCGTGAACGGGCACCTGAATTATGTCAATCAGTCCGGCCCCGACGTCATTCACATCCCGGAAGGGAGCAAGTCGGAAATGGCCAAGAGTATCGATGTCATCCTGGGAATCCTCTATGACAGCATCAACGACTATATCTGGATTTCAGCCCGCAGCGGACTGTTCATCTATGACCTGGGCAATGCTTCCTTCTCCCGGTATCCCGGGAAGACAACCTCCTGCATCGGCGCGTGCATCGCGGCGGACAAACTGTGGGTGAGCAGCATCGAAGGCCTCAGCATCATCGACCTGAAAACCCTGGAGTCCCGGATGCTCACGGAGTTCCCTTACTGCATGGCGATGGTTCCCGACGGCGACAACACCATCTGGGCGGGCACTTACGGAAGAGGCGTTCTCCGGATGGAAAACTGCCAGTCGGAGAATCCGGACATCACGGTCTATTCGGAGAACGACGGGCTGGTGGACAATCAGGTCCACGGCCTGCTGCTGGACGGTATCTATCTGTGGATCACGACGGAAAACGGCCTCTCCCGCCTGGACACGCAGGTCGGCGAGATCACCAGCTACGGCCTGAAGGACGGACTTAAGTCGATGGCGTTCTGCGAGAGCAGTACCGCGAAAGGAAGCGACGGAACCGTCTATTTCGGACAGAAGGAAGGCCTCAGCATCCTCCGCTCCAGCTATGTCCAGAACGAATACGGAAACACGCCCAACGTCGTCATCTCCGGCTACTGGTCCAAGGATCTGTTCCACAGTCTATCGCACGCCGACATCATCCACAAGGACGAAAAAGACATCGATTTCACCCTGAAATTCTCAGACCTGTCCTTCGGCAAGAACCCGGACATCCTCTACGAGAGCAGGATCCTGCCGATGGAAAAGGAATGGTCCCCCATCTTCGAGAATGACACCCACGTCAAGTTCGGCCAGATTCCGGGCGGTAAATACCGGATCCAGATCCGCGCCGTGGACAAGAAAGGAAACGTCCTGTCCCAGGACGAAAAGACGTTGGAGGTCCAGCCCGTCCTTTATAAAAGGTGGTGGTTCCGGCTGATTGCCCTGCTGCTCTTCCTCCTGGTCGCCTACCTGTTCGGGCTGTGGTATACCGCATCCGTCAACCGGCAGCGGAATCTTTTGAAGAAGGAAGTAGACCGGCAGACCAAGATCCTGAACGACCAAAAAAGAGAGCTGGAGAAGAAAGCGGAGGAACTCTCGGAGCAGAATGCGCTGCTGCAAAAGCAGAACGAGATGATCGCCAGCCACAACACACTGTTATCCAGCACTTTAGCAAACAAGGATTCCGACTTCTCCTCCAAGCTGCTGGAGGCCATCCAGAAGAAGTATAAGGATCCGGATCTCGACGTCCAAGCGCTGGCCGATGCGATGGGCATGAGCCGCAGCATGCTGAACGACAAGATCCAGAAGGCGCTGGGGCAGTCCATCGCGCAGTTCATCCGGACCTACCGGCTGAACGTCGCGAAGGAAATGATCTGCAACGGCACCAACAAGGACATGAACATCTCCGAAATCGCCTACGAGGTCGGCTTCAACGACCCGAAGTATTTCACGAGATGCTTCACCAAGGAATTCAACGCCACCCCTTCCGACTTGTTCAAGGAAAGCGCTGAATAAGACGGCCTACAGGCTGGCGATCAGAATCTTCTTGATATCCTCCTCGTTCAGAGGAACATAGGCATTCTCCAAGCCCTCGTTCACAGCGATATGGTGCGCCATCTCGTCGATGCGGCTGTCGTCGATACCGACCTCGCGCAGATGCATCGGAATGTCGATGCTCTCGAAGAACTTGTAGGTCTCGTCGATGGCCTTGCGGGCAATCTCCCATGGATCGGACGCATCGATGCCGAACACATTGAGACCATATTTCACGAAACGGTGCAGCGTGCGCTCGCTCAGGATGTGCGTCATCCAGCGCGGAGTGATGATGGCGAGTCCCCAGCCGTGGGTGATGTCGTAGTACGCGCTCAGGGCGTGCTCGATGCCGTGGCAGGGCCAGCCGGAAGGGCTGTTGCCCAGAGAAAGGATGCCGTTGCAGCCGTAGGTGCAGGCGAGCATCATCTCCGCGCGGGCGGTGTAGTCCTCGGGGTTTTCCAGGCACTTGCGTCCATTGACCATCAGGCTGCGCAGCATGCTCTCGCAGAAGCCGTCGTTGAGGAGCGTCGTGTCCTCAGCGAAGTACTGCTCCATGGTGTGGTTCATCGCATCGGCGATACCCGCGGCCGTCTGGCCCTTGCTCACCGTGAAGGTGTAGGTCGGATCCAAGATGGAGGCGACCGGATACAGCAGCGGATCGCCATAGCCGATCTTGTCGTTGGTCTCCGTGCGGGAGATGACGCCAAAGGTGTCATATTCGCTGCCGGTGGCCGCGAGAGTGAGGATGTCCACGACGGGCAGCGCCGCCTTCGCTTTCACCTTATAGGAGATCAGATCCCACGGATCGCCGTCGTAGCAGGCGCCCGCGGCGATGGCCTTGGAGCAGTCCAGCACGCTGCCGCCGCCCACGGCCAGGATTACGTCCACCTTGTTTTCCTTGCACAGGCGCACGCCGTCCAGCACGCTGGGATCGTACTTCGGATTGGGCTGGATGCCGCTGAGTTCCACAATATCATAGCCCTTCAGCAGCTCATGGACCTTCTGGTAAAGACCGATTTTCTTGATGCTTCCGCCGCCGTAGGTGAGGAGGATCTTCTTGCCGAACTGCGCCATTACACTGGGCAGTTTCTCGATGGCGCCCTTTCCGAAGATTAGGCGCGTCGGGGTCATATAATCAAAGTTCTGCATATTGGATTGGTTATTTCTGCGGGTTAAGCAACAACTGCTGCAAGATACGAAAAATCCTAATATTTTGCGTACCTTTGAATTCGGAATATAAAACGTAACGAAATGAAGCCCCTTTCCATCCTCTCGCTTTGCCTGGCCGCCGGACTGTTGGCCGTATCCTGTATCATCATCGGCAACGGCGCCTCCATTGTCGGCCACTGCACCGAAGACGGCATCGACTATACGGAAGTCCGCGACGTCAAACCTTTCCGCGGGCTGGTGAACAGCCTCCCCTGCAACGTATATTATGAGCGGGCCGACCTGCAGGAAGTCCGCGTGGAAACCACCGAGAAGTTCGCCGACAAAGTCCTGACCGAGGTCGAGGACGGAACGCTGTTTCTCAAGCTGAAGGAAGGCTCCTATCCCGAACTGATCCTCCGCATCGTCATCACCACCCCCGACATCGAAAGCATCAAGGTCTCCGGTAGCGGCAACCTTATCAATAAAGGCGGCCTTTATTCCGGCAAAGACCTGAACCTGAAGATCTCCGGCAGCGGCGACATCCGCACGGGCAATATCGACTGCAAGGACTTCACCGCCCATTGCAGCGGCAGCGGCAACCTGAACCTCGACAAGATCGCCTGCACCGGCTTCTCCGGCACGGTCACCGGCAGCGGCAACATCTCCGCCCAGCTCGTCCTGGTCGATGGCGACGCCTCGGTCCGGGTTTCCGGCAGCGGCCGCGTCCGCCTCGAGGAGGTCGATGTCGACGGTGACATGGACCTCAGGACCAGCGGATCCGGCGACATCATCGTCAACGGCACCTGCCACGCCGTCACCGCCCATTCCTCCGGCTCCGGCAACATCTCCGGCAACCTTTCCAACACCGGCGTCAACGCCCGCACCACCGGTTCCGGCCGCGTGCGGCTGTAAAAGACAGACTTGAATATACTAGAACCCCGAAAGTCATTCCGGCTTTCGGGGTTCGAGTTTATAGAGGATGGGTTGCTTTATTTTCCTTTGCGGACTTCGAATTCAACCGGTTCCCGCATCGGCCTGCCTTCTCTCAAGAGGCTGCGGTCCTGCAACTTGGCGGCCTTGGCCTTCCGGGCTTTGGGAGCGGCGCTGGCGGTGGCGACGATGGGGGCACCTTGGGAGATGGCCACGTCGTCCAGGTTCAGCCAGAACATATCCGTGCAGTTGAAGTGGCGGAAGCCGATGTACACGGCCTTGCCGTTATACTTGGAAGGAATCGGGATGATATAACGCTGGAGATATCCGTCAGCGGAAACGGCGGCAGGTTCTCCGGCGGGATACTCCTGTTCCGCAAGCAGTACCTCGCAAGCGTCCAAGTTATCCGCGGTGGGAGCGGCGTCCGTGATATAAACGGCATAATGCTCATAAGGCCAGCTCGGATCCTGCGCTCCGACCCAGAAACTCAGATAGTTATTGGAGGTGAGCGTCACGGCCGGTGTGAAGGCCCAGTTGTCAGGAGTAAGAGGACCTTCACTGTTGTCATACGACGCGCTTGACAGGACACACTCGCCGGAATAAGTATGGTGTCCCGTAAATTTACTCCAATCGTGACCATCTTCATCGGCATCGATGAATGTCCAGGCGCTGATGTCTCCTTCGAAATCTTCCGTATAGATATAAGTGGTTTCATCCGGGACATAAGGAATCCACGCGGCGGGGATGGCGTCGTAGTCATAGCTTACGCGGCTCTCTTCCTCATACGTGATGAACATGTAATATTTGTAGCCATTTGCCGCATTGATATTCAATCGGTTTTCAGCCTCGTCATACTCGGCTTTGAAGATGACGCGCAGCGTTCCGTCCGGATAATTCGGGAAATAGCCGTCGCTGCCTTGCAGGCAGATGCTGGTGGTGCCGTTGGAATACACTTCCTGTTCGTAGACGACCATACGGCCATTTTCAAACACAGCCTCGACAGGGTTTTCTCCCTGGCCCTTCAGGCCGCTGATCGAATAGCTGACGCCATTGACTTTCTCTTCGACGACATAGGGGGTGGGGCCGGTAGCCCATTCGCCCAGATAATCCTCGTATTGGGCATCGATGCCGGTTTCGGGCTTGCCTTCCGTAATCTCGACATCGTCCAGATTCAGCCAATACTGGTCGTAGCAGTTGAAATGACGGAAGCCGATGAACGCCGTTTTGCCCTCGAATTCTTCCGGAATCTGTACGACATAACGCTGATAAACACCATCTTCACCCAAATCGACATAGTTGCCGGCAGGGAATTCGGTTTCCGGAACCAAGGTGACAAAATTGGAGCCCAGGGGAGAGTCTTCCACGATATATACGGCATAATGCTCGTAAGGATAATTAGTATCCACGGCCCTGACCCAGAAACTCAGATAGTTGTCGGTCGTGAGTTTCACCGGAGGCGTGAATGCCAAGTTATCCGGCTGGATCGCACCGTAATTATTGATGAAGGACTGGCTGGACAGGGCATAGGAGCCGGAATTCGGCATCACGGCCTGCGTCTGCCAATTAAGTCCGTCTCCATCCAGGTCGAGGAACGTCCAATCCGTGGCTCCCGTTTCAAAATCCTCGAGATAAGGCACCGAGACAGGAGCGACGATGGAGCTGGAAAGGTTCACACTGAATTTGGTAAGACCGCCATCGACAAACTTCATCGTAGGACAGGAGCTGATCTCCTTCTTATAGACGTTCTTGTCGGTGATGACCTCGAAGGCGAGCTGGTCACCCTCCTCGCCCCAATTGCGCTCGGAAAGCACGCGGAACCAGACCACGTCGTCGCCGGTAGCCTCCAGATCATCCACCGTGAGGGTGATGGTATTGGAAGCAAGATACGCGAACGCGCTCTTGGAGTCCACAGTGCTGGTCACGGGATCGTAAGTGATAGTGCCGGCCACATACGCAGGGGCCACCATCTTGACCTGACGGATCTTTTCACCGGATTTGATGCCCTTGAGCGTCAGACGGACGACGGTGCCCAGGCGGCGGAAAGCGAACTCGACATCCTCTCCGTCGGAGACGCGGGTGTCACCCTTATCTACGATCGCGGAGAACAAGATGTCGGAATTCGAGGAAAGATTGTTGCCTTCCAGAGCCTGGTTTGCCGGCATATAGAGCAGGAAGGCATCATTGTACGTATAAACGGCAGACTGGGGATACACAGCCGAATACTGATAGGAAGCGCCTTCTGCCTCCCACTCCAGGGTGGTGCTGAAACCGGCCTTCCCGCCATTGAGGTTGGCAGCGGCGGAAGTGGCTTTACCCGCGACGGCTCCGTCCACCGATTCAAAGAGGACCACCGCATCGCCTTCCGACCACTTGATTACAGGAACATCGCCGTCTTCGACATAGGTTTTGGTGTTTTCGTCGGCGGCAAGGACATTAATCGTGACGCCTTTTCCGTTGGCGGTCGCTTTCGTGAGATCGTTTTCTTTTGCGCAGGACGCCAGCGCGGCGGCGACGCCGGCCAGGCTGAGAAGAGTGATAAAAGAATGTTTCATGGCCGGGCCCTCCTACATTTCTCCACCATCAAAAATGTCATCGTCGGGGTCGAATTTGGCACCGGGATCTCCGCTCTCGCCCAGGCTGCCGCCGGACAAGCAGAAGTTTTCTTCGGATAAAATCTCGAAGAGTTCAGCAAAGGGTTGTTCGTAATTTGCTTTCATAAGCCATTTGAGTTATTAAATATTATATAAATGTAATAATAAATTTTAATAAGCAAAAGTAAAATCTACGTTTTTTGGTGTTTCTGCGGCCGTTTTACAGATCTCCACGACGCCCTCCCGGAACCATGTTTTTGTTTTTTCAAAATGTTTCTTAATTTTGCTATTACTAACTAATAACCACAAAAACCATGATGAACATCATTCTCACTCTGCTCTTCGGCGCCATCGCCGGCTGGTTGGCTGGTTTCTTTGTCTACAAGGACAAGGGCGGTCTCATCTGGAACATCATCATCGGCCTTCTCGGCGGCCTTGTCGGCGGCTGGCTGCTTGGTAAGATCGGCGCAGGCGGATCCTTCTGGGCACAGTGGTATGGCCAGATCCTCAGCGCCCTCATCGGCGCCGTGGTCCTTCTGTGGGTCTGGAACCTGATCAAGAAGTTGATCAAGTAATCAAGCCTCCGGAACTTGAAACAGAATATCTCCGTCCCTGTACCGCGCAGGGACGGAGATGTTTTTTATGCATCTTACCGAAAAAAACGCTAACTTTCCGATGAAATCAGCAATAGACTGCAGTATGAAAAAGATTCTGGCTCTCCTCGTCATCCTTTCCACCGCCGCATCCGTAGCACGCGCCCAATCCATCGAACCCCCGTATCCCGAAGGCCCGGGCCTGGAATTCGTGTGTGAACTCCGCGTTAACTGCGGCCCCGCTTACACCGTCGGAAAGACGGCCCACGGCACCCGGATGGTGATTCCCATCCTGGGCGGCACCTTCTCCGGTCCCGGCATGAAGGGCGAAATCCTCGAGGGCGGCGCGGACTACCAACTGGTGGACCAGGAGCGCGGCCGCAACGAGATCGAGGCTATCTACTCCATCCGCACCGATGACGGTGTCAATATCCACATCCGCAACTGCGGCCTCATCACGATGAACCGCGGCGAGAACGGCGCGCCGGGCTTCTACTTCCGCACGGCGCCCAAGTTCGAGGCCCCGCAGGACAGCCCCTACGACTGGCTTAACAACGCCATCTTCGTGTGCATGCCCGGCCCCGCCACCGACTGCATCTGCCTGCGCGTCTGGAAGGTGCTCTGATTATTTCTTTTGGAAGTGTTTTGAATCCCCCCATCGGCCGTAGCCGATGACGATCCCCCTATCGACAAGATCCTGTACGTCGCTTGCGTTCAGGGTCTTGCGGTCGTATAGGTTGTACTTGACCATCTGTTCCTCGGGGGTGATGTTGGGCATAATGACGTTGGCTCCGGAAAGAAGGCCCTTTTCGCGTCCACGGGGGTCCAGAACTTCCAGGGCAGTAGCGGCGGCGATGTTGATGTCCGGCATCAGCAGGCGCAGCAGCGCAATCATCTTGAGCCCAAGCGCAAACCGCCTTTCGGCGGAAGGATAAGGGGTTCCTGTCAATGTCAACGGCGTCTCAGGATGCGGGTTGTACGGCCCCATCCCCACCATCGGCGCGTCAAACTTCTTATAGAACAGAAGGTCGTCCGCCAAATCCTCCGGCGTCTGGAACGGCATCCCAATCATTGCACCCGTACCCGCCTGATAACCAATCTCTTTCAGATCATACAACGCCCGAACCCGGCGGTCGTAAGCGTGCAGGGAATCATTCGGGTGAATCTTGTGATACAGGTCGGGATTGGAAGACTCGATGCGCAGCAAGTAGCGGTGCGCCCCGGCATCGAACCACTCTTCATAGACCTCCCGGGACTGCTCGCCCAAAGAAAGGGTAACGCCCAGAGACGGAGCATCTCCCGTGTCGATGGCCTTGATCTCCTTCAGCAGCCGGGTGATTTTGCGGACAAACGCCGCATCTGTGCGCTCGCCCCCCTGGATAACCACGGAGCCGAACCGGCGCCGAGTCGCTATCCGCGCCGTCGCCAGCACCTCCTCCTCGGAGAGTTCATACCGTTGGCTCCGGATGTCCCGCCGGATCCCGCAATAAAGGCAATTCTTGACGCAAATGTTGGATATCTCGATGAGCCCACGCAGATAGACTTCCGGGCCGATGGTATCGACCTTGACGCGATACGCCTCCTCGCGGAGCGCCGCCTCAAAAGCAGCATCCTCGCAGGCAATGGCCGCCGCCAGCCCTTCCCGGTCCAGTGTGAGTTCAGACAGTTTCATATCGACAAGAACAAAGATAACCCTTTATTTCCTTTATTCCTTTATTGTTTTTTTTATAAGAATTATTGTTTTTCGATAAAATTTCACTATCTTTGCGGTATGAACGTGCAAACAAAGGCAAATCGACAATACTACCTGGACAACCTGAAGGTCTTTCTGACCGTGCTGGTGATATTTCACCATGCGGGGCAGGCGTATGGGACCGGGGGCGGATGGGCTTATACGCCCAGCAATCCGGCGGAGTTCATGCCGTGGATCTGGCATTTCTTTTCGACCAACGCCAGCTTCTTCATGGGGTTGTATTTCCTGATTTCGGGGTATTTCGTGCCGAGGAGTTATGATAAGCATGGCGGAAAGGATTTTGTCAAGAAGAAACTGGTCCGGCTCGGTATTCCGTTGGTAGTGATGGGCGGCTTGCTTTCGCTGCTGGCCGGCAAGTTCGAGACCGGGCACATGTGGTTCGTGGAAAGCCTGTTGGTGTTCTGTCTCATTTATGCGCTGATCCGCCAGTTCGTGCCCGCGCTGAAGAGCTGCCGCGTGCAACAGCTGCCGCTATGGAGCCTGCTGGCCATCGGTCTGGTCATGGGTGTCGGCAGTTATTTCATCCGGCAGGTGAGCCCGCAGGACCATTGGATCTGGCCGTTCGGGATTATTCCTATGGCGATTGAACCGGCTCATTATCTGCAATATGTGATGATGTTCATCATCGGCGTGCTGGCGGGTCGATGCGGGTGGATCGAGAAGATGAGCAACCGCATGGGTGCTTCGGCACTCACCATTGGCCTCCTTTTTGCCATTGGCAATTACGTCCGCGGCGACGGGGCCTGGAACGGCTTCGTGTGGCGGTGGTTCGGCATTTACGAGTCGCTGATGTGTGTATTCATTTCCTTCGGGTTGCTGTGGCTGTTCCGCGAGTTCGCGAATTGGAGCGGCCGGTTCTGGCGCTGGAGCGCCGCGCAGTCGTACGGCGCCTATGTGTTCCATATGCTGCTGATGCTGGTGTTGCAGAACCTGACGGACGGCCTCTGGATGGGGGCGTTCGGCAAGTTCCTCTTCATCGGCGTCGTCAGCACCATCATTTCGTTTGTATTCACCTGGCTCGTCCGGATGATTCCGGGCGTCAAGAAAGTTCTGTAGCATGAAAAAATATCTGATCGCACTCCTCCTTCCCCTGCTGGCGGCGCCCTTGTCCGCGCAGGATTTCTTGAAAGGAAAGATTCTGTATTTCGATGAAGGTAAGGGAATTGCCGAACGAGGCGGTACTGACATCGACTTCTCCCTGACAGGAGGACTGTCCTCCTCTTCCTCCATTTCCCTGTTGAATGTGGAAAGGGCCTTGGAAAAGGCCGCCGAAGACGATGACATCGCCATGGTCTTCCTCCGTCCGGACAAGATTTCCGCCGGCATGGCGGCCAAGGAAGAACTGCGCCGCAGCCTGGAACGGTTCAGCCAGTCGGGCAAGCCGGTCGTCTGCTACGGCATCACTTTCGAAAACGGGTCCTACTACCTGGGTTCCGTGGGAGACCGCGTGTTCATGCATCCCGATTCCGATGGGACCCTGACCGGCCTCGCCTCGCAATCGATGTACTATAAGGACCTGCTGGACAGCCTCGGCATCCAGGTCGAGCTGATTCGCCACGGCAGCTACAAATCGGCCGGAGAGCCGTATATCCGCAGCGAGATGAGCGCCGAGAACCGGGAACAGAACCTGGCCCTCCTCCGCTCCATCTGGGAGCCGATGGTGGAAGACATGGCCGCCTCCCGGGGCGTCAGCGCCGATTCGCTCCGGTACTGGACCGACCATCTGACCTTGGGTAGCTCGCAGGACTGGCTGGACAAGGGTCTCGTGGACGGCCTGAAATACCGCGACGAGATGGAAAACTACCTCTGCCACCTGTTCGGGAAGAACGACCCCGACCAGCTGAAGAAAGTGTCGATGTCCGACTACATCAAGGACCTCAAGAACAAGGGTTCCCAAAAGATCGCCATCCTGTACGCCGAAGGTGACATCGTCCGTTCCGGCAGCGGCATCGCGGGAGAGCGGTTCTCCCGGGAAATCGCGAAGGTCAGGGCGGATTCCACCGTCAAGGCGGTCGTTTTCCGGGTCAATTCCCCCGGCGGCGAAGTGGTTGCCGCCGATATGATCCGCCGGGAAATCGAACTGCTGAAGAAAGATAAGCCCGTCATCGCCAGTTACGGCGCGTATGCCGCTTCCGGAGGCTACCTGATCTCCGCCGGCGCGGACCGGATCATCGCGGACAACGCGTCCATCACCGGATCGATCGGTGTCTTCGGGATGTCAATCGGCTATGGCGAAGCGCTGAGGAAGAAGTTGCACATCAACACGTTCACGGTCGGGACAAACGACCACAGCGACATGGGCACTGGCCTCCGGACGCTCCAAGGCGAAGAGCTCGTCTGGCATCAAAAGACCGTCGACAGAATCTATGACGACTTCGTTTCCACCGTGTCCGAAGGCCGCGGCATGGACAAGGATGCTGTCGACGCCATCGCGCAGGGCCGGGTCTGGTCCGGTAAGGACGCCCTGGCCATCGGACTGGTCGATGAGCGGGGAACCCTGCTGGACGCCGTCCATTGCGCCGCCGAGGCCGCCGGCCTGAAGAAGTACCGCATCGTGGCCTATCCCGCCAAGAAGAAACTCCTGGAGAACCTGATGTCCAAGGATGAGAAAAAGGACACGCCGCTCCTCCGGGTGACCGAACTCCTTCCCCAGGGCTTCTCGACCACAGCCCGGATGTCCACCATCAACATCGACCTGTAATGAGCATGAAATACGCACTGATTCTTTTCGTCGGCCTGTCGATGGCCGCGTCCGGGGCTTTCGCCCAGGAAAAACCCGCCCGGGACCGCCTGGCGGAGATCGAACAAATGACCGTCAACCCCTCCAGACACCATAAACCGGCCGGAGAATTCGATAAAATCGGCATCAACCTGATTCCGGATATCGGCTACGGAGAATATTTCATCTCTTCCGACGACTTCAAGTCCAAAGGGTCCGTCGGCGTTTACGCCCACCTGCTGGAAGGGTTCGTCCGTCCCGTCTCCTGGTTCAGCCTGCACGTAGGCGGAGGCCTCGGCTGGAACCGGTACCAGAGCGCCCAGTCCGTTTTCTCGCTGGACGAGGCCAACCATATCCGGATCAGGCCGATGTCGGAGGAAGAACTGGCGACCGGAAACAGCCGGTCCTCCATTGTCGGACCGACGGTCCTGATTCCCGCTACCCTGCAATTCCATTTCGGGGACGTCTCGCTGCGCGTGGGCGCGGAGGCCATCCACGCCTTCCGCACCAAGGTCCGCACCGATTTCTACGAGGGGGATGTCCGCAAGATAACCATAACTCCAGGAGCCGTCACCGTCCCCTGGAGCTACGATTTCTTCGCGTCTGTTTCTTATGACGGGCTTGGCATCTTCGTCAAGTACCAGCCTGCCGCGTTCCGCCAGTTTCCTCAGCCGGGGCCCACGCTTTCCTGCCTGGCCCTCGGCATCAGAATGGGGATCTAAGCCCGGCTATTCCGAGCGCAACGGGCCCTGGAAGGCCGCGTTGGCTCGGTAGCCGGGGGCATAGAGGGATTCGACCGTGACCACGGGAGCCGTGAAGGTGCCAGCCTGAGTCACGAACAGTTCTTCTTCCCAAACCGTCGTATTTTCCGGACACACGTCGATCCACCAGATGGTGCGGTCGGCGCGGACGTCCCGGTAGTACTCCGGGAACCGGGTCCATAGCCCGTCAACCCGGTACGCCACGACACCGCTCTTCCTGTCATTGTTGTCCGACGGACCCGAACGCTGTTCGACCGGCTGGAGGGAAGCCTCGCGGAAGGCGTCGAGCCGGACAAAGGAGCGGTTCTCCGTACTCGTGATCACATAGCGGGCGACGATCCGGTCGCCCACGTTGAGCGTAGTCCCAGGCTGGATTTCGGCCATCGTGTCATATTTCTTCTTGAAGAACTTCCGTTCCACCCGCATCTGGTTTCCAACCGACTTGATGTCCTCGAACGGAACGGCCTTCGTGGCCGTCAAGGTGACAATCTGCCGGTCCAGCAGGCTGTCCGAACCGTTCAGGACGGACTGCAAGGCCTCCACATAGGCAGGGTCGCCGGTCCAGGACTGGGTCTCGTTCTGGAGGACCAGCCAAAGTTTCACGCCGTCGGAAATCGGGCCTTCCAGCAGGTTGGAGACCAGGGTATGGGCATACACTTCGGAGGCCAGGATGCCCCGGAACGGCAGCACCGCGTTCGGATAATACAGGGCGCTGGACGGATGCCGGACCGCATACTGCCGGATGGTTTCCAGGTCATTCGTGATGGTTTTCCGGAAACGGGACGCCGTCAGGATCACCTCTCCCCAGGCCTGGCCCAGGGCGATGCCCTCTTCCGAGGCCAGCAGGTTCTGGAGCGTCCGGACCCGGCGGGCCCGGTCCAGCACCCAGCCATTGGCATAATCATAGCGTCCCGGTGAGAGATACTTCCGGGCGAACCAGCGGAAATCCTTGAGCCGATACCGGCGGACGGCTTTCTCCTCCACCCCGGTCAGGTCGAAGGGGACGGAGGCCCACATCGCGCGGATATCCATGTACTGCTCGTCCGACAGACCGCCGCACCACCTCGGGAACCAGTTCCCGAACTGGCTGATGTCCAGATAATGGACGGTGGCGTCCATGTCGGGGATCGCGATGCCCTTATCCCGCAGGGTGGCGAAACGCTCCAGCACGGTGGCCGTCACGACCGGCGAGGAATCCATCCCGTCCACCCAGGCAAAGCCGCCGTCCTCGTTGCGAAGCTCCATCAGCGGTTTCAGGGTGCCGGTCGTATCCTGGCCCAGCAGCGCCCGCGCAAAGTAATTGGCCGAGAGGGACAGGGCGTCCGGATCTTCCGGAGCCGTCCATTCCGAGAGCCCCGCTTCCACCACTTCGCGAAGCGTCCGGACCGTCACTTCCGCCTGATCGCCGGGGATGTTGACAAACTTCCGCCGGAGCGAATCAGCAGCTTCCGGCCCGGCCAGGGCCGAATGGGATTCCGTCAATATCTGGGCGGCCGGGTAAACCGGGACGTTGAGCCGAAGGGCGTCGCTGAAGTTGTCCGCTTGGAAGACCATCCGGAGGTTCAGCTCCTTCCCGTCCGCGAAAGGCGCCGCCACCGAGTAAACGGCCGCGGCGGTTCCGCCGGCCGGGACGGTCAGGTCCGCATACTGCACGGACTGTTCCTCTCCGCCCTGCTCCACCTGCAGATACAGGCGTCCGGTAATCGGCGTGTCGGAAACGCTGGAAACCGTGGCGGAAAGCTCGTATTCGTCCTTGTCGTACAGATACCGGGGCTGGTTCACGGAGATCCGCACCGGGATCGTGACCACGAAATCCCGCCGCAGGACAGCATTCCGCATCCTGGTGTCATGGGCAAAGACATTGACGTGGTAAGAGGATAGCTTGTCGGAGGTCTTGAAGGTGACATCGACCTTCCCCGTCTCGTCCGGATATAGGAACGGCTCGAAGGCCAGGGCCTCGGAGAAGATTTCCCGGTAGGCCTCGCCCGCGAAATCGGGCATCTGCACATTGTCATCGGCAGAACCCGGAGAGCGATAACCATAGATCGCCGGTGTGTATTCGGGCTCGGATTCCCGTTTCGAGGTCAAACCCCGGACTTTGATGCCGCGGATCGCGCCGGTCAGGGTGGCTTTCTTTTGGACGCCGTAGCCGATGACCACCGTCTCTTCCAGGTATTGGACATCCTCTTCAAGGAAAACCTGTATTCCCGAATCACCCCGGACAGTAGCCTCCTTGTAGCCGATACAATAGACATTCAGCCAGGTCCCCACCGGAACCTTCATGGAGAAACAACCGTCGACATCGGTAACCACGCCATTTACCGTCCCTTCTTGGACAACGGATGCTCCGATGATAGGTTCTCCCGCCATATCGGTTACAATTCCATACACGGGCCCTTCCCCTTTGACTGGAACCGGGACTACTTTTCCGCTTGCACGTTTGATCGACTCCCCGGAAACGGATCCGTTCCTGGAGGAGCTCCAGGCGTTCCTGAAAACAGGCTGGAGGAGCGTCACCCTCTCCCAATCGTTCGGGTTCATCACGTCCAGGCTCTTGTCAAACACGGCCACGGCCGCTTCCGCGCCCGGATCCATTTGCAGCGTCAGGGTGCAGGGTGCACCCGGCATCGTCTGGTCCACAAAACGGGAGAAGGAAAGCGGAAGGTCCATTTCGTGCCGGACCCGGTGATAGACCGCCTCATGGGTGACCTTTTCCGCATCCCGGAAATAGAACACCTCCAGCCGGACGGCGTCCGGATAGGAGCCCTTGTAGGTGAAACCGAGATCCATCATCGACCCGGCCCCGCCCCGGTTCCCTTCCAGATGCACCAGCCGCGATTCCAGGATCGATCCGTCCGGCGCGAACAGCGTGGCCACCGCCCAAAGCGGTCCGTCGCCGGCTCCAAGCCGGGCCTGGATCCTTTCTCCGTATTCGACTTCCGTCTCACCGGCCAGAAAAACGCTCCGGACCGGGGCGTCCAGCACGGACGTGATTTTCAGGACGGGCAATTCCAGCCGGCCACGGGGTTCCCCGTCGTCGATCTTTCCCATCAGGGTGTACAGACCGTCCGGACAGTCCGAGAGGTCCAGTTCGAGGTGCTCTTCCGAGGTTCCCTCCCGAATCACCTTTCCGTACTCGTCCACCAGCCGGTAAGCGACAGGCAGTTTGACGGGCTGGCTCCCGTTTTTGACCGTCCAGGCAAAGCGCGCGGTGTTTTCCGTCAATAACGTTTTCTCGGTTTTACCGGGCCGGAGGGAAACCTCCCCCTCGGCCGCGTTTTCCAACGTCACACTCAAGGAAAGACTGGGGTCTACCTTGAAGTCGTGCACAACCTTGCGGGATTCCCCCGTAGCGTCCACCGCCTCGAGCGTCAGCCGGTGATCCCCTCTATCCGACAACCGGAGCGGGATCCGGAAGGAGCCGTCTTTGCCGATGGCAACCGGACCTTTCCATTTCTCTATGCCGTATCTGGTAACGGTTCCTTTCAAGGAAATACCGTCCACCGGATGGCCGGAGTAGCTGGCCACTTTCCCGGTAATCGTAAAAAGCGAGTCCGGATAATAGGGCTCCTCCTGCGGGTCGAAAGTGATTTCATACGTCGGAAGGACGAAATCATCGACCCGGAACTCGGCATGGGTGACATTGCTCTTCCCGTAAAAGACATAGATTCCGTAGAGACCGTTCCGCTCGCCCACGGGGATGGGCCATTCCCAGGCCACGGCGCCGAAAGCGTTGGTTTTCAAGTTGATGTCGGTCATCACCTTGCCCTCGGCACTGAAGATATGGATCCGGACGTCCTCCCCCTTGCCCACGGTGTTCGCGCTTTTGTTCAGGTCGCCCTTGAACAGGACGGCTTTGCCTTTCAGCGTGTCACCGGGCCGGTAGGCGCCCCGGTCCAGGAAGACACGTCCATGGAGATTAGCCGGAGGAATCTCGACATACTTGCTCGGCTTATAAACGGAAATGGTCGCACTCCGGCGTTCTCCGACCCGCGCCTCCAGATCGCAATACTTCTTATTGCCGATCATCTTCTGGAAATCCGCCGGAAGCGGCGTGAATCCGTTCAAGGAAATCTCCCGTTCGATGGTTTTCTTTCCGCGCCGGAGACGGATGGTTGCGGACGGAAGCGGCTCTCCCGTCATGTAATCGGCCACATAGACGGCAAATTCATCCCCTTGCTGCCTGACTGCTATCGAAAGAGTATGCTTCTCGTAAGAAGGCCTGCTAAAAAGATTTGCCGATTGGATACGGTAGGAGCCGTCCGGAAGCACCGGGATGGGCGCTTTCACCGTGTCCATTACATAGAACCGCCCGTCCTTGTTCCGGAAAGAGACTCTCTGCCGATGCTCGTCCGAAACGAATTCCAAGGCCCCCTTTCCGAAATTCCGGCCTGTCAAGACGATGGAATCGTTCTTGAAGGCAACCCAAAGCTGGGATTGTCGGAGGCCCTGCCGGATATGGTCCACGGACAGGTCCACCCGCTGATGGACACCTTTTTCGGCCTTGACGGCCTTCGTGAAAGCCTCGGCATCGTCATACAGGGCCTTGGCATCGGCCTCCGAAGGCATCTTTTCTCGCTGGAAGTGGTACCAACGATCCTTCAGCATCTCATTCTCCGGCAGGAAACGGAACGGATCGCCGGCATACTGCTTGGCAAGCGCCTCCATCGCGGAAAAACGGTCCTTCGCCTCCTTGGCCCTCAGGAACTCCAGATAAGGGCGGGCCGGATACCGGTCGCCAATCTTTTCCGTCAGCAGCCGGGTTTCCTCAGAGTCGGGGAACAGGGATGAAACCCGAAGCAGGCGGTCCCACAGGATCCATTCGAAATCATCGGTGATATCATCCGTTTTCCCGGTCTGCAGGAAAGGGATCTGGCGGTCCTGCAAGATGGGATGATACCCGGCCGACAGTTCCTCCTGATGGGCCTTTGCGTATTCCCAGTCCTTGTAGAGCCATTGGTAGGTCAGCAGCGGCATCCCAAAGGATTCGATGACTTCCCGCAGGGCCGTGCTCAGGGAGTCTGCCGACTTCCAGTTCATCCGGCGATACACCTGCTCCTCTTTCCGGCAAGCCTCCAACAAATCGTCCGGAAGCCTGCGCTCCAGGGCCAGCGCCCGGATCTCGTGCAGTTTCGCAATCTGGTCGCGAGGGCGGTCCTTGCGGGCCAGCCGTTCATATTGACGCCATTCCTTCGTCAGTTCCCGGGCCGGCAGGGCCGAAACGGAAAAGAGCAGGAGCAGCAGGAGAAGGAGTATCTTTTTCATACACAAATATAAGCAATTATCACCAAACTACTAATAGGATTAGGAGCGTTCCCTTGAATATATAATCCGCCGATCTCCGTAATCTTGCAGATTTTGGTAACTTTGTATCGCTATGCGCAAGTTCAAGGTCCCGAATACGTATGTAATCATCGCGTGCATCCTGGTGGTGTGCGCAATCCTTACGTGGTTCGTGCCGGGCGGGCAATATGTGAAGGGAGAAGACGGAACCTTAAACTATGAACAAGTGGACTCCGTGCCGCAGACATGGCAAATCCTGCCGGCCATCTATCACGGGTTCGTGAAGCAGGCGGGCATCATCATCTTCATCCTGGTGGTGGGCGGCGCCTTCTGGCTGCTCAACTCCACGGGAGCCGTAACAGCGGGAATCGGGCGGTTCATCGCCCGGGTGGGGAAACGGGACAAACTGGTCCTGGCGGCCATCACGGTGCTGTTTTCGCTGGCCGGAGCTGTGTTCGGCATGAGTGAGGAGACCATTCCCTTCGTGGGGATCGTGGTGCCGTTGGTTGTGTCGATGGGATACGACGCCTTCATGGGAATGCTGATCGTGTATGTGGCGTCCAACATCGGCTTTTCCAGCGCCTTTCTGAATCCGTTCACCGTGGGAATCGCGCAGGGGATGGCGGATTTGCCGCTCTTTTCCGGAATGGGCTACCGCATCTTCTGCTGGACGTTCCTGACCATCCTGCTCACCATCTTCGTGGTGGTTTATGCCCATAAGACCCGCAAGGCATCGACAGAAACTTTTGCGGTAGAAGACACTCCCCTCACGCATCGACAGGGATGGATTCTAGGCGTTTTGCTATTGACAGTCATCTTTTTGATCGTGGGCGTGACCTGCTGGGACTGGTATCTGCCGGAGATCACCGGCCTGTTCCTCGGGATGGGGATCGTTTGCGGCATCATTGCCGGGTTCAACGCGAACAGGATTGCCGAGGCGCTGCTTGCGGGCGCCAAGGACATCCTGTCCGCCGCCCTCGTGGTGGGCTTCGCCTCCGGCATCATCGTCCTGCTCCAGGACGGAAAGGTCGTGGACAGCATCCTGCACTCGATGCAGGAAGGGCTTGATGGAACGGGTCGCACGGGGTCGTTGACGGCGATGTACGGCATCCAGGCGCTCATCAACTTCGTGATTCCGAGCGCCACGGCCAAGGCGGCCATCACCATTCCGATCATGGCGCCTTTCTCCGACATGGTGGGCGTTTCGCGTCAGGCGATGGTCCTGGCGTTCCAGTTCGGTGACGGGTTCACGAATATGCTCACGCCTACTTCGGGCGTGCTGATCGCCGCCCTCGCGATGGCGCGCATCCCGTACACGGAATGGGTGAAATGGATCTGGAAAATGGTCGTCGTCCTGCTCGTGCTCGGCCTCCTGCTGCTCCTGCCCACCGTCCTGTGGCCGATCGCGGGCTTCTGATTACGGTCGGGTCTGGCCGTTACCGTCAATAAGCCATTTATAACTGGTCAGTTCCTCGAGGCCCATCGGGCCGCGAGCGCCCAGTTTCTGGGTGCTGATGCCGATTTCGGCGCCGAGGCCGAACTGCGCACCGTCCGTGAAGCTCGTCGGAGCATTGACATACACGCAGGCCGCGTCCACGCTCGTCTGGAAACGGCGGGCGGCCGCCGCGTTCTCGGTGACGATGGACTCGCTGTGGCCGGAGCCGTATTTCCGGATATGGGCCAGGGCCTCCTCGAGGCTGTCGACGGTCTTTATCGCCATCTTGTAGTCCATATATTCCGTGCCGAAGGCATCGGGGCCGGCGGAGAACAGCTTGTCGGCCGGATACTGCCCATCCAGGGCGCTGTATGCACGGTCATCGGCATACAAGGTCACGCGTCCGGCCATCTCCGCCACCAGCGCGGGGAGGTCGGCGAGGCGGGAGGAATGGATGACCAGGCAGTCCAGGGCGTTGCACACGCTGACCCGGCGGGTTTTGGCGTTGGTGACGATGCGGACGCCCTTCGCCAGGTCGCCATCGGCATCAAAATAGGTGTTGACGACACCAGCGCCGGTTTCGATGCAGGGGACCTTCGCGTTTTCGCGGACAAAGTCGATGAGGCGACGGCCGCCGCGGGGGATGATCAGGTCGACAAGGCCGTTGGCCTCCAGCAGTTCCTTCGTCGCTTCGTGCGTGGCCGGGAGCAGGTTGACCGCATTCTCCGGCAGGCCGGCTTCCGACAGGACCTGCTTGATCAGGGCGACGGCGGCTTGATTGGAATGGTCCGCGTCGCGGCCGCCTTTGAGGATGCAGGCGTTGCCGCTCTTGAAGCAAAGCGAGAATACGTCGAAAGTGACGTTGGGCCGGGCCTCGTAAATGACGCCGATCACGCCGAAGGGAACGGCGATTTTCCTAAGTCTCAAACCGTTGGGGAGGGTACGGTCCGCCAGCGTCCGGTCCAGCGGGGTGGGCAGGGAAGCCACCTTCCGCATATCGGAAGCGATGCCTTCCAGACGCTCATTCGTGAGCATCAGACGGTCATACAGGGGGTTCTCCGGGGACATGGCCGCCAAATCGACGGCGTTGGCCTCCAGCAGCGGGACGGCCTGCTCCACCAGCCGGTCGGCCAGCTTGAGCAGCAGCCCGTTGCGGGTGGCATCACTCAAATCAAGGATGGCCCGCGAAGCTTCGCGGGTCGCTTCGAACAAATCTGTCAATGTGCTCATAACCCGAGAATTAATCCTGATGAATGGCGGCGGGGACGAACTCCGTATGCGGCGTCCGGGCGGGATTGTTCAGCACCTCCGGAAGGATGTTTTCGCGGCTTCCATTGGCAATGATTACGCGGATGCCCTGCTCGGAGAGCTGGGAGGCCACATGGTACTTGGAAAGCATGCCGCCGCGGCCGATGCTGCTCTTCTTGGCGCTGATCCGGTTCTTGAGATCCTCGCCCGGCAGGATGCGGGGGATAATCTTGGAGGCGGGGTCGTCCGGGGAGCCGTCATAGACGCCATCGACATTGGTCAGGATGACGAGAGCTTCGGCCTCCACCATCCCGGCGACGAGACCGGACAATTCGTCGTTATCGGTGAACATCAGTTCGGTAATGCTGACGGTGTCGTTCTCGTTGACGACCGGCAGGACATTGCCCTGGAGCATCACTTCCATGCAGCTCTTCTGGTTGCTGTATTCCTGGCCTTCCTCGAAGTTCTTCTTCATCGTCAGGACCTGGCCCACGGTGATTTCATAGGCCTGGAACAGCTTGTAATACAGGTCCATCAGGCGGACCTGGCCGATGGCGGAGTACAGCTGGCGCTGCTGGACGTCGTTCAGCTTGCGGTCCTCGCTGATAACCGCGCGGCCGCAGGCCACGGCGCCGCTGGTGACGAGGATCACCTCATACCCCTGCCTGCGCAGCGTCACAATCTGGTCCACGATGGAGGAAACCCGAGTCGTATCGAGTTCGCCATTCGGACGCGTCAGGACCGTGCTGCCCACTTTCACCACGATACGGTGCTTGCGGGGCGTCTTGACAACGGTGAGGCCCTTGATGACGGCGTCGCTGAAACCGGCGTTTTCCATCGCGTTCAAGCCCCTGACGGTCAGGCCGTTCGGGGTGCACACGCGGTCGATTTCATGTTCGGGCTGGAAGCCCTTGGCCTCCACCAGGTTCACGGCGCCGCGGACAGTCTGGCAGACCGCACCGCCGACTTCCTCCCGGCTGAAGCCGAGACGGAGGCCGCCCTCGATCGACGCGCTGACATAGCGCATCGCATAGGCGATACCGCAGGAGGCGAGGGAAGTACCGGCCAGCATGCGGTCCACGCCGACGACCAGGCTCAGGCCGGTCTTGTCGAACAGGTCCTTCAGCAGGGCAGTCTGTTCTTCCGTGGCCGTAACCGGGGAAATGAAAGACATGCTTTCGCCGATCTCGATGGCCGTGTTAGGGATGACGTAGGCGATACCCGGCAGGGCGCCGTCCCGCTCCAGCCAAGCCGAGAGCTGTCCGGTGACGATGACGGGAGAGACACAGACCACCAGCTGGCGGGCGTAATCCAGGGCTGGCGCGGTCTGCGTCAGGACTTCTTCCATCTGCCAGGGCTTGACAGCGTAGAAAACGACATCGGCATCCGCCACCGCGGACACATTGTCCGTCGAGGTACGGATACCGAATTCCTTGAATCTCTCCAGGCTGGTTGTGTGGCGGGCGGTTACCGTGATGTTTTCCGGCGCGACGGCCCCGCTGACAGCGAGTCCAATCGCCATGGATCCTCCGATGTTGCCCGCACCGATGATCGTGATTTTCATGACACTACGTAACTAACTCCCACAAAGCTAGTTTTTTTCCGTGTCAATTCCAAACATCACGGTCAGAAAGCGTCTCCCCTAGATTTTCGCGAAGGCTTGTTCCAGGTCTGCGATAAGGTCGTCAACATGCTCCGTTCCGATGGACAGGCGGATGGTGCTTTGATAGATGCCCTGGTCGGTTAGTTCTGCTTCAGTAAGCTGGGAGTGCGTCGTGGTGGCGGGGTGGATGACCAGCGATTTCACGTCGGCCACGTTCGCCAGCAGCGAGAAGATTTCAAGGGAGTCGATGAATTTGAACGCTTCCGCCTGGCCGCCCTTGATCTCGAACGTGAAGATGGAACCGCCGCCGTTCGGGAAGTAACGCTGGTACAGCCGGTGATCAGGATGGCTGGCGAGCGCGGGGTGGTTCACCTTGGCCACCTTCGGGTGCTTGGACAGGTAGTTCACAATCTTCAGCGCGTTCTCGACATGGCGTTCCACGCGCAGGGAAAGCGTCTCCAGGCCCTGCAGGAAGATGAAACAGCTCACCGGGGAAAGCGTCGCGCCGATGTCGCGGAGAAGGGTGGCCCGGGCGCGGACGATGTAGGCGGCGGGGCCGACGGCATCGGCAAAGACGATCCCGTGATAGCTGGCCTCAGGCTCGGTGAACTGCGGGAACTTGCCGGAAGCCTTCCAGTCGAACTTGCCGGAGTCCACGATGACACCGCCGATGGTGGTTCCGTGACCGCCGATGAACTTGGTGGCGGAGTGCACCACGATGTCGGCGCCGTACTCGATCGGCCGGAGCAGGAAAGGCGTGGCGAAGGTATTGTCGATGATGAGCGGAATCTTGTGCGCATGGGCGATGGCCGCGACCGCTTCAATGTCGATGAGGTTGGAATTCGGGTTGCCGAACGACTCGATGAACACGGCCTTGGTCTCGGGACGGATGGCGTTCTCGAAGTTGGCCAGGTCGGACGGGTCCACGAAGGTGGTCGTGATGCCGTAGAGCACCAGCGTGTGCTGGAGCAGGTCATAGGTGCCGCCGTAGATGGTCTTGGCCGCTACGATATGGTCTCCCGCACGGGCGATGTTCAGGATGGAATACGTGATTGCCGCGGCGCCGGAGGCGACGGCAAGGGCACCCACGCCCCCTTCGAGGGCGGCGACGCGCCGTTCGAGGACGTCCTGCGTCGTGTTGGTCAGGCGGCTGTAGATATTACCCGGATCAGCCAGTCCAAAACGCGCCGCCGCGTGCGCGGAATTATGAAAGACGTAAGATGAAGTCTGATAAATAGGCACGGCACGCGCGTCGGATGCGGGATCGGCCTGTTCCTGGCCCACGTGGAGCTGCAGGGTTTCGAAGTGGAGTTTCTTGGTGCTCATATCTGTTTGTTTTTCTATTGTTTTCTGCTTGCAAAGTTATAGCTCGCAGATTTATCAAACAAGAATATTGGAAAATTAAGAGGAATCCTCTATATTTGCAGAAACCAACAGACGAAAATTGTTTTTGGGGCGGATTTGGGCCGTCCCGGCAGAAGAATCCTCGCCCATGGAAACGCATCAATTGGACAAGACCGACCTCCAGCTCTTGAAAATCCTCCAAGAGAACGGCCGCATCAGCATCAAGGAACTCGCGCAGCGGGTCCATCTTTCCCCCACGCCGGTCTTCGACCGGGTCCGTCGGCTGGAGTCCTCCGGCGTCATCGAGCGCTACACCACCGTGCTGAACGCCGCCAAGCTGGGCCAGGGGTTCCTCGTCTTCTGCAGCGTGAAGCTCCGCCGGATGGGCAAGGATATCGCCCATGACTTCGTGGAGCGCGTCAAGGACATCCCCGAAGTGGCGGAATGCTACAACATCTCCGGCGAATTCGACTACCTGCTGAAAATATACGCGCCCGACATGCAGTACTACAACGAATTCTGCATCAATGTCCTGGGCACAATCGAAAGTCTCGGATCCATCCAGAGCTCCTTCGTGATGAATCCGGTCAAGACCTCCGTCGGGCTTCCCCTCCGATAAACTAATTGCACAAAAAACGCAAATATCTCCTAATCCGATTAGGAGATGTGGATTATTTTGCTTAGATTTGTGTAGTTAGTAAGTAGCCTAAATGAAGAAGTTTATATTCCTCATCGTTTCCGTGTGCTTGTGCGTGAGCGCGAAAGCACAGGTGTTCATCCTGAACGACAACATTTTCCAGGGCCGGATGAGCGAAATCCGGACAACTGTCCTGGATTCGCTGACCAACGAGCCGGTGGCGTTCGCCTCGGTGTACGTGATTCCCTCGAAAGATACGACCATCACCAATTTCACCCTGACCGATGCCAAAGGCGAGGCGAAGCTGGACGAAGTTCCTTACGGCAACTATGTCTTCCATGTGGAGATGATGGGCTACAAGCCCTATGTCAAGGAGCGCTACTTCCGGGACGAGGTCGTGGAGATGGGCACCATCCGGCTGCAGGTGGACGAGCAGTTCCTGCAGGCGGCCACCGTCACGGATGTGGGCAACCCCATCGTGATGAAGAAAGACACCATCGAGTTCAACGCCTCCTCCTTCCGCGTGGGGGCCAATGCGATGCTCAAGGACCTGCTGAAGCGGATGCCCGGCATGGAAATCACCGAGGACGGAAAGGTCAAGTTCAACGGCGAGGAGATCGACAAGCTCACTGTGGGCGGCCGGACCTTCTTCTTCAACGACCAGTCCACCGCCTTGAACAACCTGCCGGCGGCCGTGGTGGACAAAATCCGCGTCATCGACCGGGAATCTGAAGCCACCCGTGCCTCCGGCCTCCAGGACGGCACCCGGGAGAAGGTGCTGGACGTCGCCCTCAAGAAGGAATACGAGAAAGGCTGGTTCGGCAACGTGGGCCTGAAGGGCGGCACGACGGTCGGGGACAAGAATCCCGAAGAGCTCCGGGATGACCGCGGCCTCCTGTACAACGGCAACGTCCTGGTATCGGCCTATAACGAAAAAGACCAGCTGACGGTTATCGCCAATACCCAGAACATCGACGACTCCGGTATGATTTTCCAGGTCAGTCGCGGCGATGGCGAAATAACCTCCTCCCTGGACCAGGGGCTTTCCTCCGCCGCCCAATTCGCCGTCAATCTCAATACCGCCCGCATCAAGGACGTGGAGACCACGGTGGGGGCCAATGCCAAATACACGGACTCGGTCTCCGGTACCCGTGCGGAGCGAACCACCTATCTGGACGGCGGCAACCTGACCTCCTCTTCGGAAAACAAGGGGCGGCAGTTCGAGAATGGCGCGTCGGGCAACATGGAATTTCAGAAAGAAAAGGGAAAAGTCTGGTTCCATGTCCGCTCCGAGGCCCATTACGACCGGACAGACTCTTTCACCGAGAACTCCACCACGACTTCCCGGGAAGGTGTCTTCGTCAACAGTTCCGACAACACGACACGCGATCTGTCCGTGAGCAAAGATGTCTATTGGGACAACGATATCACCTTCCGCGACCTGTGGGGTAAGGAAAAGCGGAATCTCGAACTGGAGGCCTATGTCTCTTATGCGACGACAGGCGGAAACACCGACCAGTCATCCGTCCTGAAGCTCTCCGACGGAATGGATTCCCGGACGATGCGGTACGACAACGACAACAACTCCCTCTGGTTGGACGGAATGGTTAAATATACGGAACCCTTGAGCGAAAAATGGCTGCTTTCCGCCACCGCGGACCTGTCCTGGAACCATAGAAATTCCGTTCGCGACGCTTTCGACGCGGCTGGCCGTAACGACTATTATTCCTCCGTCAACCGTTCCGCCCTTTTGGAACAGGATTATGGCCTGACCGCCCAGTACACGTTCGGAACGGGCAGTTGGATTACCTTCGGCGGCCGGGTGGTCGGGGTCCAGAACGAAACCTTCTCCAAGAGTTTCGGCGTGGAAAATGTCAACGGCAAGGACGAATGGAACTGGTATGTGATGCCGAGGATCCGCTTCCAGCACAACAGGGGGGATGATCGATTCACGCTCAACGTTTCCGGTTACACTCAACGTCCCAACCTCACCCGGATGCAGCCGGTGCTGAACATCAACAATCCGTCCCGCCTGAGCTTGGGAAACATTTATCTGAGACACTATTCCGAGACCTACTTGAGCGCAAGCTGGACGCGGAACAATCGGGAAAAATTCACCAATTTGACGCTCAACTCCTATACGGATATTTACAAGTCGTCCATCACTCAGGCCCAGTGGTATGACGCGAACGGAATCCTGTACGCCATCCCCGTCAACTCCCGGAAACCGCGCCTGGAAACCAGGATGTATGCGAATTACACCACACCGCTGGACGCGAAGAAAATCTGGTCCCTGACCCTCTACGGTTCAGCGTATTATACCTATGCCGTCAGTTATCTGGCCAAGACCGTACTCCCCGGACTTGACAAGGACACGTTCGATTACGCCGGATTCATGGCGGACTTCTGGGGGAATGCGGAAGGAGACCGCTTCTTCGGCGGCAAAAGCGGCTTCGAGGAAAGCCGTATGCGCACTTTCAACCCCAACGCCAGCATCAGCGTCAAGTTCAATCAGGAACGGATCTCTTTCACCTCCGGAGTCTCCGGCTCGGCCCAGATCGCCCGCTATTCACTGGACCCCAACGCCAATCTGAATACGCTGAACATCGGATTCCGGGGAGACGCCTCCTACACGACCAAGCACGAGTTTGAACTCAACACCGACCTGGCCTATGTCATCTACAAAGGATATGCGCCGGGTTACGGCCAGCCCGAGTGGCAGTGGAACGCCGAAATCAACAAGAACATCGGCGCCTTCAACCTGAGCGTCTCCATCCACGATATCCTGAACCAGACCCGCAGCCTCACGCACACCGTCAACGCCAACTACGAGGAGGATTCCTACCGGCTCGTCATGGGCCGCTATGTCCTCTTCGGCGTCAAGTGGAACTTCGGCAAGATGAACGCCACCCACAGCCAGCGCGCGCAGCAGGTGGCCTGGGACATGATATACTAGAAGCCGGAGAAAGTGCTATCTTTGTAAGTATGAAAAAGCACTTTCTGATTCTTCTCCTGGCGCTGGCCGCCGTGCAGCTGCCGGCGCAGGACCTGGCGCATTACAAGCGGGTTGTCAAGGAGCTCAGCTCTTCCAAATACCAGGGCCGCGGCTACGCCAGAGGCGGCGCCAACAAAGCCGGCAAGTTCCTGGCAAAACAGTATAAGAAGGCCGGTGTCGATGAAGTCACGCTGCAGCCCTTCACCATTGACATCAACACCTTCAATGGCAAGATGGAAATGTGGGCCGACGGGAAGAAGCTCACCGCAGGCGTGGATTTCTCGATGCGGGAGTACTCGCCGGGCGTGCATGGGGAATTCCCTGTGTATCATGTCGATACCCTGAACTACAATGCCGATAAGATGTTTGAGGACCTGGCCAAACCAGAGTATGCGAATGCCCTTGTCTGCTGCGACTTCTGGTTTGCCTATCGGCACAAGGAGTTCTCCAAATTGCAGAAAGCGGGAGAGTGCACCAATGCCGGACTCCTCCAGATCTGGACCTCCCCCATCAAGTTCTACAAGGCCTATGGCCACCGCGTGGCGGACAAGCCCATCGTGTGGGTGACGCCCGAGGCCATTGAGGGCGTGAAGTCCGTCCGCCTCAACGTGGACAACGAGTTCCTGAAGGATTACGGGCTCTTCAACGTGATTGCGAAGGTGGAAGGCGCGAGGCACGACAGCTGCTATGTCTTCACCGCCCATTACGACCACCTGGGCAACCTGGGGCGCAAAATCTTCTATGCCGGGGCCAATGACAACGCCTCCGGAACCGCCACCCTCGTGACGCTGGCCGCCCATTACGCCAAGAATCGGCCCCCGTACGACATGTACTTCCTCTCCTTCTCCGGTGAGGATGCGAACCTGCGGGGCTCGGAGTTCTTTGCCAACAACCCCATCGTGCCGCTGGAGCAGATCAAGTACCTGTTCAACATCGACATGATCGGCGACAACAATCCCGTGCAGTACTGCGAGTGCAGCGACGAGGGGATGCGGGGCTTCGCGCTCTTTGAGCAAATCAATGGCGAGAAGCAGTATTTCAAGGCGCTGAACCGCGGAGCGCTGGCCGCCAACAGCGACCATTATCCCTTCGCCACCCGCCACGTCCCGTGCATTTTCCTCGAAAACGAGGAGGGCGACGCTTTCCAGTATTACCACACCATTTACGACAACTGGAAGCACGCCGTCTTCGACAGTTACGAGCCGGTTTTCAAGCTGGTGACCGAATTTATCGAACGCTACTAATCCATTTTTGACGGATTTTGTGTATCTTCGTGCGTTTTTTGTGTATTAACGCTTCGAAGATATGTGTGGTATTGTCGGCTATGTCGGTGGACGGCAGGCCTATCCCATTTTGATCAAGGGCCTCACCCGACTCGAGTACAGGGGCTATGACAGCGCCGGCGTGGCGCTCATCGGCAACGGGGGCGACCTCGTCATTTACAAGACCAAGGGCAAGGTGCGCGACTTGGAGAAACTGGCTTCGGCCCAGGATGTTTCCGGCACCATCGGCATTGCCCATACCCGCTGGGCCACCCACGGCGAGCCGAGCGACGTCAATTCCCACCCGCATTATTCCGAGAACCACCGGCTGGCGCTGATCCACAACGGCATCATCGAGAATTACCAGGCCGTCAAGACCGAGCTGGAGCGGCATGGATACCATTTCCAGAGCCAGACCGACACCGAGGTCGTCATCCAGCTGATCCAGTTCATGATGGACACCCAGGGGGCGAGCTTCGAGGAGGCCGTCCCGCTGGCTTTGAACCATATCGTCGGGGCCTATGCCTTCGTGATCATGGACAAGACGCAGCCTGACAAGCTCATCGCCGCCCGCAAGGGCAGTCCGCTGGTTATCGGCGTGGGCGAGGACGAATTTTTCCTGGGTTCCGACGCCTCCCCGATCATCGAATATACCCACAAGGTAGTCTATCTGGACGACGAGCAAATCGCTTATATCCAGCGCGGTAAGGACCTCCGTATCACGGACCTGAAGAGCGTCGAGCAGACGCCGCAGATTCGCGAGCTGGAAATGAGCCTGAGTGAAATCGAGAAGGGCGGTTTCCCGCATTTCATGCTCAAGGAAATCTTCGAGCAGCCGCGGACGCTGCGTGCGTCGATGAAGGGCCGCCTGCACCCGGAACTGGGCGAGGTCAAGCTTTCCGGCGTCATCGACAATTGCGAACGCCTATTGAGCGCCAAGCGCATCATTATCTGCGCTTGCGGCACCTCCTGGCACGCCGGACTCATCGGCAAATACCTGCTGGAGGAGCTGACGCGCAAGCCCGTCGAGGTCGAATATGCCTCCGAGTTCCGCTATCGCAAGCCGGTTATCTATCCGTCGGATGTGGTCATCGCCATTTCGCAGTCCGGTGAGACGGCCGATACTTTGGCGGCGGTCAAGCTGGCCCGGGAAGCGGGGGCTTTCCTGTTCGGCATCTGCAACGTGGTCGGCTCTTCCATCGCCCGCGCCACCGATACCGGCTGCTATACGCACATCGGCCCAGAAATCGGCGTGGCATCGACCAAGGCCTTCACAGCGCAAGTCACGACGCTTTTCCTGCTTGCGATGAGCCTGGCAGAGCAGTTGGGGACCGTTTCAGACGAGCGCAGGGCGCAGCTGGTCAACGAGTTGCAACGCATTCCCGATAAGATCGCCAAGATCCTGGAGCACGACGCACAGATTTCCGAGCTGGCGAAGATCTTCACATATACTCACAATTTCCTGTACCTGGGCCGCGGATACAACTATCCTGTGGCGCTGGAAGGCGCCCTGAAACTCAAGGAGATTTCCTATATCCACGCGGAAGGGTATCCGGCTGCCGAGATGAAACACGGGCCCATCGCCCTTATTGACGAGGAAATGCCGGTGGTGGTCATCGCCCCGCGCCGGGGTCACTATGACAAGATCCTGAGTAATATCCAGGAGGTCAAGGCGCGCAAGGGCCGGATCATCAGCGTCATCACCGAGGGGGACACGGACGTGAAAGCCCTGTCCGACTGGTATTTCGAGATTCCGGACACGGAAGAGTGCTTCGAGCCCATCCTCTCCATCATCCCTCTGCAGCTGCTGGCCTACCACATCGCCATCGCCAAAGGCCGCGACGTGGACCAGCCCCGCAACCTCGCCAAGAGCGTCACGGTCGAGTAACTACTTCAGGGCTTCGGGATCGTTGTACCGGATATAGACGCCGTTCTCGTAAATGTAGCTGTTGAGGTCGCTCTCCGCGTCTTCCAACACGCCCTTCCGCTTGCCGGAAAGGAGTTCCTGTGACATCCTCTTTTCGTCCAGGAGGCGCTGGAGCGTCTCCGGATTGTCGCCGTGGTAATGTCCCGGATAGAGCTTCTCGATGCCATTAGCCTGCATATACTCAATCGTGCGGTCCAGGGTGTTGATCAACGTCCGGAAGGAGTTGGTGAACAGCAGCAGGTTGGTCGATCCGAAGGCGTCGCCGCTGAAGCCGTAATGGCGCTCTTTGTCGAAGAAAGTGACGGAGCCCGAGGTGTGGCCCGGGGTGTGGAGAACCTCAATCTGACGACCGCCCAGGTCGATGATGTCGCCGTCGGAAAGGAGGTTGACCTTGACGTGGCACTTGCGGGCTCCCTCCTCGATCATGGGCAAATCAGCAAAATGGATAGAAACCTCCGGGAAGCCGACGGGGTCGCTGGCGTCAAGATAGAATTCTTCCCCCAAGTAGACGATGGCGCCGCCGACGTGATCGCCATGGCCGTGCGTAAGCGCGACGGTAACCGGCTTGTCGGTGAGTTTGGCGACGGTCTTGGCCAAATCGGGCATCCAGGCGCCCGCGTCAATCAGCAAAGCGCGGTCATCTCCTTCAAGCAGATAGACCGACTCGTTATACACCCGGTTTCCGTTGCCTTCCAAGGTCCGGTCGTCGATGCGGCGGAATACCACATCATTGTCGCGATACACGAAAGACTCTGGGTACTGGGCATTGTGTTTTTCCAGCTGTTCGGCGCTCCAAGTCACGATAGCCTGGCCGTGACGGAAGTAGGTGTCCAGCCCGGGACGGCCCAGATTCGAGGGTTCCATTGCGGCGGTGCCGGCTTCCATTTCATCCAGCAACGCTTTCATATCCCGGAGATACTCCATTCCCAGTTCCTGTCCCTCCGGAAGCTTCAGCCAGTCTTTCTGCCAATAATGACCGCCATAAATCTTCAGACGGTCCGGATCGACCCCCAACGCTTCGAGCGTCTCTATCAGGGATGGCACGGAGGTGACATATTGGTTGAAGCCGTCCTCGTTGAAAATCCAGACACCGTGACCGGATCCAACGGCGTCGCCCGTGAACAAGAGGTTCTGCTCCTTGAGCAGATAGGTCACCGACCCTTGCGTATGGCCGGGAACGGGAATGACCTCCACGGTCATCCCGCCAAGGGAGAAAGTCAATCCTTCGTCGCGGAACAGGCCCGACCATTCAATGAAGTGGGCATTCGCCTCAGGATAACGTTCTTTGAACCAGGCGAAATCGCCCTCCGGCAGCGCGAAACGCACCTCGGGATCATCGACAAATGCAGGCAGCATACCCGTGTGGTCACCGTGCTCGTGGGTGAAGGCGATGGTCAGCGGCTTGCCTTTCGTGCGCTCGGCCACCAGGGAACGGAGCGACTCCGCCGCGTTATCGGCCCAATCGATGGGGTTGGACAGGTCGATCATCAGCGCTTCCTTCTTTCCGACCAGCAGGTAGATATCCGAGCAGTTGTTGAAATGAGTCAGCTTCCCGTCGGCATCGAAAGCCTCGCCGGCGGGGTTGGAGCTGTTGTAGTCCTGGATATGGTAG
>JAFYTP010000017.1 GCA_017558775.1 Bacteroidales bacterium
ACCTGGAACATGTCGCCGGCGCCCTCGGCGTCCGACTCGGTGATGAGCGGGGTATGGAGATAGACGAAGCCCTTGTCGTTGAAGAACTTGTGGATGGCGAAAGCCATCGCGTGGCGGATGCGGAGGACGGCACCGAAGGTGTTGGTCCTCAGACGCATGTGCGCGACGCTGCGCAGGTACTCCAGGGAAGTGTCCTTCTTCTGGAGCGGGAAGCGCATCGGGTCGCATTCGCCCAGCACCTCGATTTCCTTGGCCTGGATTTCCACGGCCTGGCCGCTGCCGATGGAGGCGACAAGCTCGCCCTTCACGGCGAGGGAAGCGCCGGTGGTGATCCGCTTGAAGAGCTCTTCGTCGAAGAGTTCGGCATTGGCGACGACCTGGATATTATTGATGGTGGAACCGTCGTTGAGGGCAATGAATTTCACTTGCCGGTTACCTCTCTTGGTCCTGACCCAACCTTTGGCCAGCACCGATGCGCCGGGCTCCATCCCGAGCAGTTCCTTGATCTTGGTCCGTTTCATAAATAACAATAGTCTAAAACGCACAAATATACGGAAAAATTCCCTATATCCCTAAAATGAGACCCGGAATATCCGTATTGTCAATGCGTCCGTGGAAACGCTCCGCCCCTTTCCCTACCGCATAAACCGGAACAGGCGCCCCGGTGTGCTCGTTCGTCGTCCATCCGAAGCCGCATTCGTTCTGGAAAGCCATCCGCTCCTCGTGGGACATCTCGTCCTTGCAGCCGTCGGCGATCCAGCGGCTTTCCACCTTTTCCCAGTCCTGAACGGAGAACTGCCAGTCGAAGTTATAGCCAATGGCAAGGCCGCCTGTCTCGTGGTCCGCGGTCACCACGATGAGCGTCTCGTCGGGATGTTTCTCGTAGAACTCGTAGGCAACCTTGACGGCGTCATCGAACCGGATAATCGCCTGCACCATCGGATAGACGCTGTTCTCATGGGCGCACCAGTCGATCTCGCCGCCCTCGCACATGATGACGAAGGGCTTCTCGTCGCCCAGGTACTCGAGCCCGAGGCGGAGCATATCGGCCAGGGACGTCCAGCTCTCGTCATAGTCGATGGTATATTCGTTGGCGCTGCGGTCGCGGTTGCTCTCCTGGCAGAAGATCAGGTGTTCCTTGTCCATATTGGCCCGGAACTCTTCCTCGCCCCAGGCGATGGTATAGCCGTTCTCCGCGAGGAACTCGCCCGAGGGGCGCTGCTCCCCGTCCCGGCCCCGCCATTCAGCGAATCCGGGTCCGGCGAAGAACTCGTAACCGGAAGCGGGCAACTGCTCCGTGATCGGGTAGTATCCCCAACGGTTCGTCTGATGGGCGTAGAAGGCCGCCGGCGTGGCGTGATTGATGGGCACGGAACTCATGATTCCCACCTTGTATCCCTGCTCGTGCAGGTCCATCGTGAACGCCCGTGTGGGCAGGCTGTCCGGCGTCGCGCCGATGAAATTGTTATTCGTCTTGTGACCGCTGGAAAACGCCGTCGCCGAGGCCGACGAGCATGTCACCTGATGGTCCGCCGAATAGGTCGATGCCATCGCGAGCTGCGGGAACTTCGTGAATCCCAGCTGCTCCCCGCCCAGCTTTCCGGCCTTCCAGGACAGATAGGATTCCGCCGCGCACACGTGCGAATTCCCCATTCCGTCACCGATGAAGAGGAAGATGTACTTGGGTGTCGGATTATCCTTGTCCTTCCGCCAGTTCGCGCGGAGCGCCCCGTAACAGATCAGCAGGGCCACCAGGACCAGGAACCCGACCGCGATGGTCCTGAGGGAGGTTTTCAATTCCTTGTTGTTTTCCATATCGCAAAGATAACAAAAAAGCAGCCCTTGCGAGGCTGCTTTCTTGCAAATTATAGTGCGGATTATTTTCCGGCTTTTCTCGAAGCGTACATGATCTTCAGCGCGGAGCAGCGACGCAGCTCCTGCTTGACATCCGACACGATACCCATTCTGACGTCCTCGTCAACGCGGAGGTTGACGGTCATCAGGGAACGGTCGGCCTCGGACATGGCGTCACGCTCGGAAGCGATGAAGTCGCGGATGTCGTCGATCGTCTTGAAGGAATCGTTGAGCTGGATACGGGCGTCGGTACCGTACATGGCCTGATACTGGCGGGTAGGACTACCGATGTTGATGTTCGCGGAGAGGTCCTTGCGCTCGAGCTTCGCGGCTTCAGAAGCCTCGGGGAGCTTGACGACGACCTTGTTCTCCGTTTCACGCATCTGGGTGGTCACCATGAAGAAGAACAGGAGCATGAACACGATATCGGAGAGGGAACCCGAGGAAATGCCGGGCACACTCTTATTGTTTCTTGAACCTCCGAATTTAGACATAATTCATTCCTCCATTATCTTTTTCCCGTGTCCTTCGGCTCGGCCTCAGAGATGTTCTGGGGCACGACCTTCTTGACGATGTCTTGCTGTTCCTCCGAAAGACGGTTGAATTTTACGCCGTATTCCCGCATGGAGAATTCGTCGCGGAGTTCGTTCACAGCCTTCACGAGCTCATTCTGCACTGCGATGTAGGCCTGGTAGCTGGTACCACGGTCGTTCTGCAGGGAGATGACGCCCTTGGAGACCTGATAGGTCTTGCCCTCGATTTCCTTCTCCTCCTTTTCGGGGAGGTTCGGGTCGTTGTTCGGGTTCGACAGGAACTCCTTCATCTTCTCTTTCAGATAGGCGATATCCATGGCTTCGTTACCGGCAAAGAGCTTATCTGCAGAATTAATACGCACGATGACGATATTACGGCGGTTCACCTTCTGGTCCTGGGCGGTTTTTTCATCCGGGATAGGAGGGAGACGGCGCTGCAGACCCGATTGATCACCCATCGTGGTGGTCATCAGGAAGTAGCACAACAGCAGGAACGCGATGTCCGCCGTCGAGCTAGAGTTGATCTCCGGTGTTTTCTTGGCCATAGTTTTTACGCTTTATTTTTGCGAATGCCCGAGATGACCTCACCGGCGACGATGGCGACGATGGCCGCGACACCGAGGATGTAGGTCAGGTTAAGGACAGTATCAGTAAGTTTGAGCTCGCCGGCGGTCGGCAGCTTGGAGCCCGAGTAGTTGAGGGCGGGGGCGCCGGAAGCGAGCAGGTAGGCGACCAGGCAGAGGGCAGCGGCCGCGGCGATGGCGATACCGATGCGCACGAGGCTCTTCGGATCGTTCTTCGCCGTGACGTAGATACCGACGCAGAATACTGCGATCAACGCGAGGATGACCATCGCGTAGGCCCAGTAGAGCATCGTCTGCACGGCATTCTCCTCAGGGGCACCACCGTGTCCGCCGTTGTACCGGGTGAAAGCCCAGGCGGCGAGGACGACGCTGATGATCAGGAGAGCCCAGCTGATCCACTTGAATATCTTGGCGTATAACGGATTTTCCATTATTATTTGGAATTAATCGGTTAATTACTCGTGATTACTTGTTGTACTTGACCATCGTGTCGACGAAACGGATGGAAGCGTCCTCCATGTCGATGGTGAGGCTGTCGATCTTGGACAGGATGTAGTTGTAGAAGAGCTGGAGGATAACCGCGACGATAAGACCGCCGACGGTGGTGATAAGGGCGACCTTCATACCACCCGCGACAACGTTCGGGGAGATGTCACCGGCAGCCTGGATGGCGTCGAAGGCCTGGATCATACCGATAACGGTACCAAGGAATCCGAGGGACGGGGCAATGGCGATGAACAGGGAGATCCAGCTCAGACCCTTCTCCATGAGGCTCATCTGGACGGAACCGTAGGAGACGATGGTCTTTTCGACGACATCGACACCCTGGTCGGCACGGAGGAGACCCTGGTAGAAGATGGAAGCAACGGGACCGCGGGTGTTGCGGCAGACCTCCTTGGCCTTTTCGACACCACCTTCCTTGAGAGCGGCCTCAACCTTGTCGAGGAGCTTCACGGTGTTGGTCTTGGAGAAAGCCAGGTAGAGGATTCTCTCGATAGCGAGGGCGAGACCGAGGATCAAGCAGATGAGAACGAGGCTCATGAAGGCAGGACCACCTTCGATGAACTTGGTCTTGAGGGCCTGGTGGATCGGAACGTCCTCACCGGTGCCGCCGAAAAGGTCGACGACCTCCTCAGCAGGGGCGGCGACTTCCTCAGTCGCGGCCGGAGCGGCCTGCTCTTCGTCCTGAGCGGAAGCGATGTTCGCAGTGAAGGTCATGAGACCGGCGACTGCCAAAAACATGAAAAACTTTTTCATAATCGTTTTTGTGTTGTTAGTTATAAATGAATTTAAGTAGTTAATAAAATTCCAGTTTTAGTGGCTTTGTATTCAAAAGTCCGTGCAATTTAGGGAAAAAAATCCGAATAGCAAAAGATTATTTGGTTATTTCGCCTATCAGGTCCTCTCCAAAGCGGATTTTCACCCGCTCATTATCCGCGTAAAGTCCCAATAGGACAAAGAGTTTGCCCAGCGCGGCCTCCGTCGTGATGTCATCTCCGGAAACGACGCCGGCGAGTTTCAATGTCTTACCGGTGGCGTAGATATCCATATCTACGGTGCCCGATTTGCATTGTGTGACGTTCACAAGAACTTTCGTTTTCCCCGCTTCCCGGACGATATCCAGGAACCAGGGCTTGGAAATGGCGTTGCCGGAGCCGTAAGTTTCGATGATGACGGCCCGGATTTCGGGGGCGAGCAGGAAGACGCGCACCACTTCGGGAGTGATGCCGGGATGGACCTTCAGGATGCTCACGCGGGTGTCCAGCCGGTCATGGACCTTCAGGGGCTGCGACCAGTCGTCGGGACGGCGGATGACGGCGTTATTGTACCGGATCCGGATGCCGGCCTCGGCGAGGGGCGGGCAGTCGGGGGAGGCGAAAGCGTCGAAGGCTTCGGCGCTGAGCTTGGTCGAGCGGTTGCCCCGGATGAGGATGGAGTCGAAGTAGATGGACACCTCCGGCACCATCGGATGGCCCTCCGCGTCGGAGGCGGCGGCGATTTCCACGGCCGAGATGAGGTTTTCCTTGCCGTCGGTGCGCGGAACGCCGATGGGAAGCTGGCTTCCGGTGAAAATCACCGGCTTCCGGAGCCCTTCCAGCATGAAGCTCAGGGCCGATGCGGAATAGGCCATGGTGTCGGTCCCGTGCAGGATCACGAAGCCGTCGTAATCGTCGTAGCGGTCCCGGATCAGGTGCGCGAGCCGTACCCAGAGGGAGGGCTCCACGTCGGAAGAGTCGATGAGGGGGTCGAAAGTGAAGGAGTCGATGCGGACCGCGAACTTGCGCAGTTCAGGCACTTCCTCGGCGATCTGGCTGAAGTCGAAGGGCTTCAGGGCCTGGTCCACGGGATCCTGCTTCATACCGATGGTACCGCCGGTATAGATGATCAGGAGGGAGGATGCTTTCATATCTGGTAAAGGTTTCGTGCGTTGGCGGTGGTGGCCGCTTCCACCTCGTTGAATGTAAGCCCCTTCAGCTCCGCGACCTTCGCGGCGACAAGGGGCAGGTAAGCGCTTTCGTTGCGCTGTCCCCGGTGCGGCACGGGGGCGAGATAGGGGGCGTCGGTTTCCAGGACGATGTGCTCGAGGGGGATGCGTCGGACGGTCTCCGCGAGGGAGGCCTTCTTGAAGGTGACGACACCGCCGATGCCCACGGAAAAGTCCCCGCAGCGCCGGGCCCGATCATAAACTTCGAAACTGCCCGAGAAACAGTGCAGGATGCCCCGCAGATGCAAATGACGGCAATCCTCCAGGATGGTGAAAAGGTCTCCCCAAGCGTCCCGGAGGTGGATATTGACGGGAAGATTCCACTCTGAGGCGAGCTCCAGCTGGACCCGGAGCGCCTCTTTCTGGAGGCCCCGGTCCTCGTCCCCCTCATGGTAGTCGAGGCCGATTTCGCCGACGGCGACCACCCCGCGTTCGCGGTAGGGAAGCATCTTGTCGATTTCCTCCTTCCAGTCAGCCCCCACGGAACAGGGATACAGGCCCACCATCGGGTATAGGACGCCGGGATAGCGGTCGTTCACGGCCCACATCGCGTCGCGTTCGCGGCTGTCGACATCGGCCTGGACCATCTTGCCCACTCCGGCCGCCAGGGCGCGCTCAACGGCGGCGTCGGCGTCCGGCAGGAGCCATTCGTCATAGAAATGGGTATGGGTGTCGATGAGCATCGGTCGTCCTCGGTACGACCGCAAATTTACACAATTTTTGCCGGAATCGTGCATCTGCGCAGGAGGTCCGTCTCCAAAAAACCATCCGTTTCCAGGATGGCGGCCCGCTCCTGCACCTCGGGCCAGGTCCAGCCGGTCTCCCGGACGATTTCCTCGAGGGAGATGCCCGGCCGTCCCTTGATGAGCAAACCCAGTTGGAGGAGGGGGCTTCCCGTTCCGTATTTCCGGCCCAGAAGGGCCTCCAGGCCTGCTTTCCGCCGCCGGGCGCTCTTCCCGAGCCCCAGTCTTTCCACCAGGTCCTCCGGGTCGGTGATGATGTCCGCCATCCGCTGGCGGATCAGGGAGTTGCAGCCGGCGGACCGCGGGTCGTCCGCCCGTCCGGGAAGGGCGTACACGTCCCGGTTGTAGTCGCAGGCGTACTTCGCCGTGATGAGGCTTCCGCCCTTGGTTTTGGATTCTATGACGATGGTGGCGTGCGACAGCCCGGCGATGATCCGGTTCCGGCGGATGAAGTTCAGCGCGACGGGTGCGCTGCCGGTGGGGTAGTCCGTGACCACGGCGCAGTCCGGCGTCCGGACTATCTGCCCCGCCAGTTCGGCGTGCTGCCAGGGATAGACCTTCTCGATGCCCGTCGCCATTACGCCGATGGTGGGAATCCCGCATTCCAGCGCCGTCCGGTGGGCGACGCCGTCGGCCCCGAAAGCGAGGCCGCTGACGATGCAAGGGGTGACAGTCGCCTCGGCCATGGCAAGGACGAGCTTCCGGCACCAGTCCCGCCCGTAGGGGCTGAGATCCCGGGTGCCTACGACCGAGATGCAGGGACGCATCCCGAAAACGGCCGTCGGGGGAGAGGAAGCGTTATAATACAGGCCAAGGGGCGGATCCTCGCATTCCGCAAGCAGGGGTGGATAATCCTCCTCCCCGAAGGCGATGAATCGGAAACCGTCTTTTCCCAGACGGTCCAGTTCTCCGGCGGCCCAGCGAAGGAGGGCGCCGTCCAGTTGGGCGGCATAGTCGCGGAAGGCGCCGAGGGCTTCCCGCCGGGCGGCGTAGTCCGCCGCGAAGACGGCCGCGGCGGAGCCGAAACGGCCCAGGAGAAGATGTCCGGCGGCGGGAACATAACCGAGCACCTTGTTCAAGGCGCAGAGTGCGGTTCTTTCTGGATTCTCAGGCATGGCGTTTTTTCCCGCCAAGGTAGGAAGCGGAAAGAAAAAACAACACAAGCTGTGGAAAACTTGTGTTGTTTCAGGGGGTATTTTATGTGTTTCTTATCCTAGAGGATGAGGAGCGCGTCGCCGTAGGGGCCGAAGCGGTAGCCTTCCTCGAGGGCTACCTTGTAGGCGTTCATCACCTTCTCGTAGCCGCCGAAGGCCGCGACGCACATCAGCATCGTGGACTGGGGCAGGTGGAAGTTGGAGACGGCGGCGTCCGGCACGGAATACTGGTAAGGCGGGAAGATGAACTTGTTGGTCCATCCGTCGAACACATTGACCTCATGCGTGGTGGTGACGTAGGTTTCCAGGCCGCGCATCACGGTCACGCCCACGGCGACGACCTTCTTGCTGCTGCGCTTGGCCTTGTTGATGTCGGCGGCGGCCTTCTCGTTGATGATCAGGCGCTCCGAATCCATCCGGTGCTTGGAGAGGTCTTCCACATCGACACGACGGAAGTGGCCGATGCCCATGTGGACGGTGATGAAGGTCTTCTCGATGTCCTTCAGGATCATCCGGTTGAACAGCTCGCGGCTGAAGTGCAGGCCGGCCGCCGGCGCGGAGACGGCGCCTTCGTGCGCGGCGAAGATGGTCTGGAAGTTCTCGGCGTCCTCCGGGGTGACCTTGGGCTTCACCCAGGCCGGAACCGGCGTCTCGCCGAGGGCGAAGAGCGCCTCCTTGAAGTCCTCGTACGGACCGTCATACAGGAAACGCAGGGTACGGCCGCGGGAGGTCGTATTGTCGATGACCTCGGCCACGAGGGACTCGTCCTCGCCGAAGTACAGCTTGTTGCCGATGCGGATTTTGCGGGCGGGATCCACGATCACGTCCCACAGGCGCTGTTCGCGGTTGAGCTCGCGGAGCAGGAAGACGATGATGTCGGCCCCCGTCTTCTCCTTCTTGCCGTACAGGCGGGCGGGGAAGACCTTCGTGTCGTTCAGGACAAAGGTGTCACCCTTGCCGAAATAGTCCACGATGTCTTTGAAAAGCCGGTGCTCGATTTCCCCGGTATCCTTGTGGAGGACCATCATGCGGGCCTCGTCCCGCCAGCGGACCGGCTCCTGCGCGATACGGTCCTGCGGCAGCTCGAATGCGAATTGCGATAGTTTCATGCTTAAGTACTTCGTTTGTTGTGATACTCCTTAAATACGTCTCCCGACGGAAAAAAGTTTCACATTGACCTTCAGGACGAAGTTTTTCTGTCATTCCGGGCTTGACCCGGAATCTAAATTCTCGCCTCGCGGAACACCTCCACAATCGACGGATACGTATTCTTGAGGAACGGCGGCAGGCTGGATTTCGCCACCCAGGCGGCCTTGGTGATGTCTTCTTCGCGCTGGGGCGTGAGGTTGGTGGGATCGGTGTACAGCATGTCGTACCACCAGGTGTGCTTCAGGTGCCAGAGGCCGTCGCGGAAATAGACGTGGTCCGTGATGCAGATGAGTCGGCGGAGTTGGAGCTGGTCCACCCCGGTTTCCTCCTGCACCTCGCGGAGGGCAGTCACTTCGATGTCCTCGCCGGCTTCCTGATGGCCCTTGGGAAGGTCCCAGAGGCCGTTGCGCGAGATCAGCAGGTAGTCGCCCCGGCGGTTGGAGACCAGGCCACCGGCCGCGCTCACCTCCTTGAACTCCGCGCACAGGCGACGGTAGGTCCGCTGCGGGTCGTCGGAGGGAATGTAGATGCGGGACAGGGTGTCCTGCACTTCGAACATCCGCACGAGGGCGTGGATGTCCAGCTTTTCCCCGAGATGGAACTCGACGGCGTTGGGGTCCGAAAGGGCCTCGTCAGCGGGACCGCAGATGGTGATGCATCTTTTCTCGAAGTATATCTTGTGCATAATATTTGCTATATTTGCAGCGTCTGCAAAGATAGTTGATTATGACTGAAATTGAAAGCAAGCACGGGATTGTTTCCCGTCAACCTTACGAGTTATATATGACGTTCGCGGACATGCGGAACTTCCT
>JAFYTP010000018.1 GCA_017558775.1 Bacteroidales bacterium
CGGAGAATGTGGTCAGCGGCTGGAGCTGGCTATGGGCTTTTCTCTACCTTTTCATCCCGCTAATCGCTGTCCAGAGATATATTGTTAGCCGGAGCGGAATGAAGTATTCAGAGTTTGTCGGGAATGCTCTGCACACTCTGTTCGGGAAAGAGGAGAAATAGTATCGTAGTAGATACGTATCTTCGGTAAATTCCAATTTATCGGCACAACACAAACCCCGACATCTTGAAGGAATGCCGGGGTTTTGCATCGATAGGGGACTCTCTTACATTCGGAAATCTCACAGAAATTGACTTCTCTGAGAAGTCTAAATATCTGAAAATCAATTACTTATATGGCTTTGTACGTGATCGTTAACAATTATCGAACCAATTTTGATGATTTCAGAGAAGTGTATCTGCTTGGTATTCAATTAGATATAGAATAACCACTGGGCGCCGGAGTGTTATCATTTTTTGAACACACAATGATCCTGGTTTGCTGTTGTGCTGAAGAATATGTAAGTTTGTTCAGATAATTGAAATTTATCTGCATTGACCTGGTCTTCAAGGAAAAGGAAAAAGCCGCGACTGGCAGAATATCCCGGCCCTCTATAAGTTCTCTGATGCGCAGGGAATATAGGCAGTCCTGATGCCGATTTAAATGATAGAATGAGACATTGTGCAAATTGAGATAACGTCAGATTATGGAGCAGCATTTCAGAGATGGAGATTCTCTAAGTCTTAAGGAACATTTCACAGACCTGAAGAACCCTATCAGGTATCATTCCGTCGGAAAATGGTTTCTACGTACTACGCAGATAACGGCCATTTTGTTGATTGCCACAATGGCAATAATGTTGTTTTTTGCCTGGATCAAAAATACATTACCCTCAAACATTAAAGATATTCTTTCATTCTTTGGCCGTATATTTGGCGGCTTTTATCTTATTGTCTTGCTGGTGACTTTTTATCAGTCTTTTATCCTTCCCAAGATAATAGCCGGCAAGATTTTATCCTTCCTGAGGAAATATATCCCTGATGCGACGGGCATCGAAAGGAAAGACACCGATACGTTCTTCTTTAATTGGAAGGGTAATGCAATGGCTATATCCTACAAAGAGAATGTCACGGAGATTGTCGATGCTCGCAGTCCCATCGGATACCGGAAAAAGGTTGACAAGTATATCAAGGTATCGGCAGCCACCCCGATCATTGATGATTATACTCCTGATGACACCACGATCCTTGAAGAAGGAATCAAAATGGTGCATACTTACAATGATGCATTTGTTACCTTCAAAAAAGGGAAGCGGTTCTTTCAGAAGGATGTCACATCTGCTTTGGAAAGATTGGTGAAAGAATCGGCAAAACACAAACCCTGACATCAATGGAATGTCAGGGTTTCGCGTGTACGGGAGGGGGGACTCGAACCCCCACGCCTTGCGGCACCAGATCCTAAGTCTGGGTTGTCTACCAATTCCAACACTCCCGCGGAAAGGAATGCAAAGATAGTTATTTTTTCGTGAACTCGATGCAGGCCCAGTCGTCGCGGAGAGTTTGGCCGATCCAGGTGAGGCCAAGACTGGCAGCGCGGTCCTGAAGAGCCGGGATGTCCGCTTCGTAGAAGCCGCTCATCAGGAGGTGGCCGCCACGCCGCAATGAACGGACATAGGTGGGCATGTCTTCCAGCAGGATATTCCGATGGATGTTCGCCAGGATGACATCATAAGTGCCCATCTGCAACAGGGAGGCGTCACCGCAGGCGGTTTCGACGCGGGTGCCGACGCGGTTCCAGCGGGCGTTGCCCCAGGCGGAGCGGGCGGCGACGGCGTCGATGTCCACAGCGAAGACCTTCCGCGCGCCCATCTTCGCCGCGAGGATGCCCAGGATGGCTGTGCCGCAGCCCATGTCCAGGACCACATGCCCCTTGATAGCGCTCTCGATTCCCAGCATCCGCTGCATCATCATATAAGTCGTGTTGTGCGAGCCGGTGCCGAAAGCCATTTCCGGGTCGATCCAGATGTTGAACCGGGTGCGGGGGACATCCTTGTTGAAGCTCGCCTTCACCGTGACGGTACCATCGACAACAATCGGCTCAAACCGCTGTTCCCATTCCTTGTTCCAGTTCTGGCCTTCAATGGGAACGGCTTTGAAATCAGCGACATCGGCATAACCGCTCAGAACTACCTTCAAATCCCCGGCGCGGTACTCCGATAGGGGAATATACGCTTTCAGGAAGGGCTCTTCCGTGACGAAAGAGTCATACGGCAGTTCGGCGAGGTCCGCCATCAGCATTTCGGCCGTCTCTTCGGAGAAGGGCTCCAGGCGGACGGAAACCTCGATGTATTCGAAACTATTCATCTTCTTCCTTCTTGATAGCGACCTTTTCTGTTTCAATGGCGGACTGCTCCGGCGCCAGCGCCGCCTTCTCCTCCAGCTCTAGCACCTCCTCCTTCAACGCCTCGCGGTCCACCACTTCGCCCGCCTCCTCAAACCGGCGGCTCATCAGCGCGACGGAATCAACTACGACAGACGGGGCCGCCAGCGTATCCGCTGCGGAATACCCCGTCTCTTCCATCCGATCCTGGATGTACCGCTGCGCATGGTTTTCCGCGATGGCCCGCTCGACGCCCAGTTCAAAGATGTTGTGGATGGACGCCAGCAAACTATACTGCACGGTATCCAGCTGTTTGGTGAACACCGGCACGTTCACATTCTTGTATTTCGCCCGGCCTAAACCGTACTTGATATGGTCGAAATCTTCTCCCCAGATGTTCACGCCGAACTTCACGATCAGCGGCGACTTGATGACCGACAAATGGTAACTGAACGACTCGTCCAGATGCTGCAATCCGCTGGCTGCCAAGGTGTAACGGTCCACATTCAGCACGAACGGGAATACCTCCAGCACATTGTCGCGGACCATGCCGGTGACGGCCATCTTGTCCACGAACGCGCCCTTCTTGTTCCGGAAGAACATCATCTTGGCGATCTTCTGGAACTCCTTGCTCTTGTTGGAAATGGACAGGTCCTTGCCGGAAATCTTCATGATACCGTCGATGGAAGGGAGGATGAGGTTCATGCAAGTATCAACCTCGGAGGTGGCGGCGAGCTCGCAGTCCAGGTCGCCCGCGAAGGCCTTCAGCATCGGCATCAGCGTATCCACCGCCGGGAACAGGGTGATGACCTTCTCCGCCGTGATGTCCACGAGGTTCAGGTCGAAGCCCGCCTTGATGTCCTTCTTGGACTTGGTGGAATAGAATCCCTCGAAGTAGATATCGCCCATGTTGGAGGCGGCGAGGGCGTTGGTGATTTGGAGCGTCCGCTGCTTCATCGCGATGTCGGCGGCGGCCCAGGTCACGTCCAGACTGTCATAGCGGATGCCACTGGCTTCCAGAGTAACCTTCGCGTCGATGTTTGCGGGAACGACGATCAGCCGGGATCCTGTGCTGTCCGGCAGTTCGACGGATTCCATCGCCTCCTCGATGGCATCGTCACTGGCCTGGTCCATCGAATGCTCGGGCTTGTAGGTCCGATAATAAGCGTATGCACGCATCAACTCATTGGCATCCAGGAAATTGGACTGCAGGAGCCCTTCCAGACCGATGGTGCCGCGGCCGAGGATGGAACGGCGGAGATTCGACAGCGTCGCCCGGGCCGTGAGGTCGGAAGCGCCGGCCGTAATGGTAATATGCTGCAGGTCAAGCTTGTCGTTGGACACGTTCCCCCGGACATCGGACACCCTGGTCCGGAGCGGGATGGAAGGTGTAAGTACGCGAGCGCTTTCCAGCGAAAGGTTTCCGTCGAAGTCCCAGTTCTGATAATACTGCCGCATCGCGTCGGACAGGCTGATGCGGATGTCGCTCTTGCGGAAGTCTCTCTCCTGCAGCCAGGAGGGGAGAGAGCGGCGCGGACGGCTCGCACGATACTTGGCGAGCAGGGAATCCCGCGGCACGCCCGGATACACGCGCGCCAGGGAGTCCATCAGCCGTGTGAGGCGGCTCCGGTTGCTGGTCACCCCGAGATGCTTGTTCGCGGTGATGTCGAACTTGAGGTTCCGCAGGAGGGCGCCGGTGGAACCGCTGCGAACGCGGACGCCGGCGCTTTGGCTTGTGAGACTCAGCTTGGGCGTCTTGAAATTCTTGGTGGTGGGCGTGATGCGGAAGGTCTCGGTATTGTCCCGGAGGCTGGCCGACAGGCCCTCGTCATCCTTGACGTTCAGGCGCGCGGCTTGGAGCGTGCCCATCAGCGGCGTCAGCTCCTTCCCGCCCTTCAGGATGGCGGCGGAGTTCTGCGCCTGGAGCTTGATGTCCTTGCCGCGGATATAAGTGCTGCCCTTGTAAGTGGCGTCCAGCGTATCCAGCGTGGCATCCACCGCAAGCACGCGCGCGCCGCGCCGGAGGTTATTGTCGATGCGGTTTCCCTTGGTTTCCAGCACGATATCCGCCCGCTGCACAAAGGCTTTGACCTTGTCCCTCGTATCATTGACGTTAAGGTTCCGGACGGTGGCGTTGCCCTTGATATCGGCCTGGCCGATGTGCGCGAGGTTCAGCTGCGACAGCCGGGCCTGACCGTTGATGCTGGCGTTGATGATGCCGGTTCCGGTGATGCCCATATCTCGGGTGAAGGCGCGTGTGAGGGAATCGACCCGGGCGCGGACCTTGCCGTTGAGGGCGAAGAAAGGATCCTCGCCGGTGACGTCCGCCGCCGTACCTTTCAAGTCCACGCGCGCGCCGACGATGTCCACCAGCACGCGGTTCAGGTCCATGTCCAGCTTCAAGTTCTCGTCCGTGAGCGCATCGACATCCAGCGAAAGCCGTCCGCTGCGGCCCAGCCCTTCATAGTCGAGGTAGGAGTCCGGCACCTGCAGATGGGCGTTGATCCGGGGGAGCTGGTCCTTGGCCAGCGTTCCGTCGCAATGGGCCTCGAGGTCCAGCACGGCATCGGTCTTGACCTTCTTGAAGATCGGGAAATTGCTCTCGTAGGCCTTCAGGAGCTCGCCCAGGGGGCATTGTTCGATGGTGGCATCGGCCTTGATGTCCGTCGCGCCCTTGTGGAAGACGACGTCGCCATTTCCCTTTAGGTCGATGGTAGAGACCTTCAGCGCCAGGCTGTGCACGAGCGCCTCAAAGTCGCCGTCGTCGCGCTTCGGCAGGGAGACATCGGTATCCAGATGGATGGGCAGCCGCAACCGGCCTGCCGTCCGGGTGAAGAGGGAAGCGCGGGCATCGGCGGAAACTGAGACACGGCGGTTCTTGCCTTCCACCGCCAGGCGGTCCAGCCGCACGGAAAGCGTATCGGCGGGCAGACGGCCGCTGATGGACAGGCTGTCCGCGGTGAGTTTCCCCTTGGTCTCGAAGAGTTTATAGGTATCCAGTTTTCCGTCCAGAGAAAGCTGCTTCATCCGTAGGCGGGCGAACACGGTATCCTGCAGGTCGGTGAAAATGATATACGGCTGTCCCGTCAGGCGGACCTTATGGAGACGGATGGGCGGAAGGGGATCCTTGCCGGTAGTGTCATCCGGATTGTCCAGGTTGAGGATATCCCAGTTCGCGGCCGTACTGTCATAGTAATGGGCAAAGACGCGGGGATGGTCCAGCTCGATGCGACGGATGTCGTAACTCGTCTTTTTCAGGACGTTGACGAGCTGGAGGGAGGCCTGCAAAGTCCGGAAGGAAGCCAGTGTGTCCATCTCCTCCTGCCGTCCCGCCTGCAGCATCCGGAATCGGACTTGCTGCGCCAGCAGGGAATCGTACTGCGCGTACCGGTCATGCGGATACACGAGGGCGAAATCTTCCAGTGTGAAGTTCAGATAGGGAAAATCCTTCAGGACGTGAGCGCGCACGCTCGAGAACTTGATTTCTCCGCCGTCCACATACTGTTCCGCGAAGCGGTTCACGAAGGGTGTCAGGACCTTCGGACGCAGGAAAATCTGCAGGGCTACCAGGGCCAGCAGCACCAGGCCGATGAGGCCCAGCAGGATGTTCCGGATAATGCGCAGCGCTTTCATCGCAACCACAAAGATAATAAAAAAATGACCGGCCCCAAAGGGTCGGTCTATGATTCAAAGGTGCTTGAAGGCTTACTGCTCTTCCTTGAGCCGGAGCTGCTGGACGTACACGGCCTTCTGATGAGCAATGCGATTCTTCACGGAAGGCTTCTCGAAGTTCTTACGGGCGCGGAGCTCGCGAACGGTACCGGTCTTCTCGAATTTGCGCTTGAATTTCTTCAGGGCTCTCTCGATATTTTCTCCTTCCTTAATCGGGACAATGATCATGCTTTTACACCTCCTTTTTTCATTGGGACTGCAAAGGTAGGAGTTTTTTTCTGAAATCCAACCATTTGCATGAAAAAATTAATCTTCATCAATGAGCATGACCTTGGTTTCCGTCCACTGCTCTTGCTCCATATCTTCAATGCTGATGTAAAACTTCCGCTCAAAAATGTATTTGAGGGGCCATCCCGATCCCAGGTGGACTTCTTCAACCAGAAAATCTTCCAGACTCATCTTGGCATTATCGTATGCTTCGTTCATCTCCTGCTGTAAAGCCTCCTTGTCCTCGGCGCTCTCGAGCAGAGGTTGGGTAACCTGGTTGACAAGTGCTTTGATGAAGGGTGCAAGCTGCTCTTTGTCAGCTTCTTTGTACATTCGGAGGATGACGCTGAAGTCATCGGTCAGGTCCTCATCCACCCAGAAGGAACCCTTCATCAGGATGTTGTTTCCCTCGCCAAACAGGGAAGGGGCTTCGTCTTCGATGGGATACTCGTCAGCTAGACCGATGCGGGCACCGTGGTAAAAAAATAAGGGTGCGTATTCAGCGGCATAAGAATTTATGATGGTCTCCGGGTTAAACATCGGGCGGACGATGGCGTAAGCTTGTTCCTCACTGATGATATTCTCGGATTTCTTCATCAGGGTATTCACTGTTTCTTGTATAACAGCTTCCGTCTGTTCTTCCACGTCATCGATGGGCACGATGCGTTGGAATGTGCCATAGGGGTCTGTCTCAAAGAAGATGCTGTCCCCGAAGCGTTCCCTCCATTTATCATCAATCAACTGGATGTCAGGATCACTGGTCTGGAAATCCATCGAGGTCGCTTTCACCCGGTATCCCTTTTCCTCATCGGCGGCAACAACTTCAAATTCGATGATACCTGCCGACTTCTTAGTAATGGTGGTATCGCCTTCGGCGACAGTATAAGTGCGGTTTGTAGACTGATAATGAACCTTGTCGCCAACCTTCCAGTAGGCGACCACTTGCACGGTGGAATCCGGCATCATCTGCGCAAAAGCGGAGAAAATGCCGGCAAACAGGCTGATAATGAGCAGAATGTTTTTCTTCATCGTAAGTTTGTGTTTCAAAATTGGAACGCAAAGATACGATAAAGATTCGAATACTACGAATTTATTTCGGAATTATTTGATCAGCTCGATGAATTTCTCCATCCCCTTGGTTGCCACGTCCTTGATGTGCGTGATGCGGGGGTCGTGGGCGGGGACATCCTTCGGGTCGATGATGTAGATGGGAACCTCCGGTCCGGCGTAGCGGTACAGGCCCGCGGCGGGATACACCTGCAGGGAGGTGCCGACAATCAGGAGGATATCGGCCTTCTCCACCAGGGTGATGGCGGGTTCGATGTTCGGGACGGCTTCGCCGAAGAAGACGATATGCGGGCGCAACTGGCTGCCGTTCGGCGCTTTATCGCCGAGGACGACCTTGTCATAACCTACGTCGATGACCTCGTCAGTGCGGTAGGTGCTGTCGTAAATGCCGTTCTCGGGGCGGACCTTGGTCAGTTCCCCGTGCAGATGGAGCACCCGCGTGGAGCCGGCCCGCTCGTGGAGGTTGTCCACGTTCTGCGTGATGACATCGACAGTATAGCTCTTCTCGAGCTCGGCGATGGCGATGTGCGCGGCGTTGGGCTTGGCGTCCTTCAGCTGCGCGCGGCGCTGGTTATAGAAGTCCAGCACCAGCTGCCGGTTCCGGTACCAGCCCTCGATGGAGGCGACGTCGTTCACGTCAAACTGCTCCCACAGCCCGCCGGTATCGCGGAAGGTGGCGAATCCGCTTTCGGCGCTGACTCCGGCGCCGGTCAGCACGACAATTTTCTTTCTCATTATTCGGGAAGTTCAAAGAAGTATCGTTTGATCCAGTATTCGAACAGCGGGTCCAGGAACTCGGGCTTGTCCTCCTCGTCGAAGGTGAGGATTTCCTTCTTCATCAGGGCGTCCTTCACGCGCTTGACGTTCGCGGAGGAATTGAGGCCGTATTTCCGGATGACCTCGGAGGCGCTGAAACGGATGTTTCCTTCCACCGTGGCTCGCAGGAGGTTCACCTGGTGCGTGGTGAGGCCGCTCACCATCGTCCGGAAGCGGGGCTCATGGACGGAAAGGAGACTGCCGAGGGCATCGACCAGCACCGGTTCCATGATGTAGCCCTTGGACATCGAGTCGCAGATGGAGGCGAAGTGGTTGATGTACCAGAGGTTGTTCTTGAACAGCCGGCAGGCGCCGATGAGGAGGTCCTTGTCCAGCACTTTGCCGCCGGAGAGGAAGCCGCGGACCACGTGGTCGGCGATTTCCCGTTCGTCCACCGGCGAGAGCCGAACCCGGGTGACGTGCCGATGGAACAGGCGGCTGCCCTCGAAGATTTCCTTCATCGCGTTCACCATCGACCCGCAGAAGATGAAGGAGAAGTCCCGGTGTCCGAGTTCCGCCTCTTCCCGGATGATGGCATCCAGGGGGCGGAGGATGCGGTCGCCGTCCTCGGTTTCGAGGACGTTCTGGAACTCGTCGATGATCAGCAGCAGGGGAGTGCCCCGGTCCGCGGCGATGCGGAAGGGGAGGCGGAGGACGGCCTTCACGTCTTCCTCGTCCAGGTCCCAGTTGAGGGAGAGGATGGCGTCCTGGTCGGCGAAGGCCTCGGGGTCAAAAATGAAGTGGGTGCCGCCGAGATACTGCTCCACGACGGCGCCGTACTCGGTGGGGGCCGATGCCACCATCCGGATGACCGTGGAGCCGTAGCGGGTGAGGAAGCCTTCGATTGTCCGGATGTTCAGGACCGAGAACTGGCCCACGATGTTGGCCCGCTGGCTGAAGCGGGTGGAGTGCATCGCCTGCTGGACGAGGGAGGTCTTGCCGGTCTTGGGCGGTTCGTACAGGGCTACGTGCGCGTGTTGGGCGATCAGGTTCGACAGAACCGTACATTCGGATTTCCGACCGATGAAATTCTTACCGGTCACGAACTTGTCATACGGAAAGGGTGTGTCCATAGCCTTGGTAACTGAATTGTTACAAATATAATTAAATCTTTTCGGTTTCAGACGCGTCATACGGAAAAAATTGTATTTATCGGAAGATTGATTATTTTTGTAGTAATAAATGCTAGCCACATGCGAAAGTTCTTGATTCTGATAGCCTTCCTTTTCTGCTCCGTCGCCCTTTTCGGCCAGGTGGACACCGTCCGGCTGGGCTATTCCGTACAGGGACACGTCGTGGACGCGACGACGGGACGAGCCATGGAATCGGTGCATGTTTCCGTTCCGGACCGGCACTTTGCCACCGTCACGAACGCGGATGGCGACTTCACCATCAAGTCGGACCATCCCGTCACCGAGGTCGTCTTCTCCTATCTGGGTTACCGCACCCAACGGGTGACCCCCACCGGCAGCCCCCTCCGGGTCCGCCTGATTCCTGAGGCCCTCACATTGGACGAATCTTCCATCATCACCGGCGATCCGCTGGAAATCGTCCTTTCCGCCATTTACAACACGCCGGACCGCTTCAGCAAGCATCCTGAACTGCTGGAGTGCTTCTACCGGGAAACCGTCCAGAAGCGCAACCGTTATATCTATGTCTCCGAAGCCGTGGCCCGGATGTACAAGACCGCCTATAACGACGGCAACGTCTACCGCGACCGGGCGGCGATCGAGAAGAGCCGCGTCCTGCTGAGCCAGCGGAAGGCCGATACCCTGAGCGTCAAGATGCAGGGCGGTCCCACGCAGGCGATCACCTTCGACGTAGTGAAGAACCATGAGGTCCTCTTCGACAAGGACGAGCTGTCCCTGTACGAGTTCGAGATGGGGACGCCCACCTACATCGGCGACCGGCTGCAGTTCGTCATCCATTTCCGCCCGGACAGCAAGGACGTGGAATGGGCCCGCTATTTCGGCACCTTGTACATCGATCGGGAACTTCTTTCTTTCACCCGGATCGAGATGGCCATGGACATGTCCGACCCCGCCAAGGCCGTGCGCGCGATGGTGATCCGCAAGCCCCTCACCCTCCGGCTCTCTCCGAAGGAATTGTCGGTCGTCATCAACTACCGGCTCAAGGATGACATGAGTCGGCTGGAGTACTTCCGTTCCACGATGCGTTTCAACTGCGACTGGAAGAAGAAACTCTTCAAGACGGGGTATGCGGTCATCAACGAACTCGTCGTCACCGACGTCCGCGAGCCCGCCGTCCAGATTCCGCGCGCCGAGATGTTCCGCTCGTCCGACATCCTTTCCGAGAAGGCGGCCGAGTTCCTGGACCCCGATTTCTGGAAGGATTACAACATCATCGAACCCACCGAAAGCCTCGAGCACGCGATCGACAGGCTCCGGAAAGGACGGTAATTCGCCACAAATGGCGGCATTTCGTCACATTTTTGCCGCTTTCACCACCTTTTTTGCGCCGCTCTGAAAGGGGCCGGTACCTTTGCCGCAGAACCAATGCAGGCAAAGATGGACCAGACTCTCCAGATTCCCGCCCGGATGCGGATTGACAACGCGGCGAACATTTATCCCGCTTCGCTGAGCAAGCACTATGCTTCCTTGTACCGGATGAGCGTTTCCCTGACGGAACCGGTGGATCTCACCGTTCTCCAGCAGGCGCTCCTCGCGGTCTCCGAACGGATTCCCACCTTCCGGTGCGAGCTCCGCGCCGGGGCTTTCTGGTGGCACCTCCGCCGGATGGACAAGGACCCCGAGGTGGCGCCCGCCGCCCCGCTCAACCGTTTCCACTTCAGCGACAACGGTGGCTTCCTTTATAAGGTGAGTGCCGATGGTAACCGCATCGTCCTGGACGTCTTCCACGCCCTGGCCGACGGTACGGGCTCCGAGACCTTCCTATTGACCCTCGCCGGCGAGTACTTGCGTCTGAAATACGGCCTGGGCATCTCCTATTCCGGCCCGGTGCTGGATCCTTCGGAGGCGCCCGATACCGGAGAGGTGGAGGATAGCTTCAAGACCGTCTTCTCCGGCCGGAAAGGGGAATTGGAAAAGAATGTCCCTGCTTACCATATCAAGGGCAACCGTCTTCCGGGTTCCGGCCTTCGCGATATCCGCGCGGTCCTGTCGATGGATGCCGTCAAGGCCGTCTGCCGCCGGATGGACTGCACCGTGACCGACCTCCTGACCGGCATGATGCTGGACGCCCTCCAGAAACTGTATCGGGCCGATGGGGACAACCGGAAGTCGAGCGTCCTGAAAGTGAGCGTCCCGGTGAACCTGCGCCCCATGTATGGGAGCCGTTCGGTCCGGAACTTCTCCTCCTATGTGAACCTGGGCCTGGATGTCCGTACCGGCTATCTCCAGCTGGACCAGCTGGTCCGGCTCGTGAAGATGCAGAAGCGGACGATGCTACGCCCGGAGAACCTGGAGCCAAAGATCGCGGCCAATGTGGAGCTGGAAGAGAGCTTTGCCGTCCGGATGCTTCCGCTGATGGTCAAGAAGCCCATCATCGACTATATCAACCGCCAACACGGGGATATCTATTGCTCCCAGACGCTGTCCAACCTGGGCGAAATCCGCCTTCCGGAGGAGATGAAGCCCTATGTGAAGGAGTTCGATTTCGTGCTGGGCTGCCAGCGGGGCAACAGCGGCGCTTTCTCCTGCGCCGGCTATGACGGGAAGCTTTTCCTGCACCTGTCCCGGAATATCTACGGGGCTGAATACGAACAGTTTTTCCTGGACCGCGCCCAGTCGCTGGGCATCCTTTCCGAGGTCTCCCACCACGTCCTGGCCTAGCGGCCTGTTGATAACTTTCGGACCGGTTTCTCGCAAAGATTGCGTATCTTTGGAGGAACCACATGGACAAAGCCCGTACCTATATCGCCATCGACCTCAAGTCGTTCTACGCCTCCGTGGAGTGCGTGGAACGGGGTCTTGACGCCCTCACGACGAACCTCGTGGTGGCGGATGAGTCGCGCACGGACAAGACCATCTGCCTGGCCGTGTCCCCGTCGCTCAAGGCCTACGGCATCGGCGGTCGCGGGCGGCTTTTCGAGGTGAAGCAGCGGGTGAAGGAGGTCAATGCCGAACGCGCCCGGAAGGCCCGTCTCACGGGCAAGTCCTCCGACGACACGGCCGTCCAGGCCGATCCGCACCTGGCCCTGGACTTCATCATCGCCGTGCCCCGGATGGGCAAGTACATGGAGGTGAGCTCCAAGATTTACGAGGTCTATCTGAAGTATGTTTCTTCCGAGGACATCCATGTGTATTCCATCGACGAGGTCTTCATCGACGTGACGGATTATCTGCCCCTTTACGGCCTTACCGCTCACGAACTTACGCGGCGGATGATTCAGGATGTGCTGGACACCACGCACATCACCGCGACGGCGGGCATCGCCCCGAACCTGTATCTGGCGAAGATTGCGATGGACATCGAGGCGAAGCACAGCCCGGCCGACAAGGACGGGGTGCGGATCGCCGAGCTGAACGAACGGACCTATCGCGAGAAATATTGGACGCATCGGCCCCTGACGGACTTCTGGCGGCTGGGGCGGGGAATTGCGAACCGGCTGGAGAAGCTGAACTTGTTTACTTTAGGCGATGTCGCCCGCTGCTCCATCAACCGGGAGGAGGTCTTGTACCGGGAGTTCGGTGTCAATGCCGAGCTGCTTATTGACCACGCCTGGGGCTGGGAACCCTGCACTCTGGCCCAGATCAAGGCCTACCGGCCTACCGGGCACAGCCTTTCCAGCGGCCAGGTGCTGTCCACCCCGTACACTTTCCAGAAAGCCCGGATTATCGTCCGCGAAATGACCGATTTGCTGGTGCTGGACCTCGTGGAAAAGCGCCTGGTGGCGGACCAGATGGTCCTGAATGTCGGTTATGACAGGGAGAGCCTGGATACGGTCAAGGATTACAAGGGCCCGGTGGCGGTGGACTATTACGGAAGAAAGGTGCCCAAGCCGGTCCATGGCTCCGTGAACCTGGGGCGCCAGACTTCCTCATCGACCTTGATCGCCGATGCCGTGATGGACCTGTACGACCGCATCGTGGACCCGCGGCTGCTTGTCCGCCGGCTGAACGTGACGGCGAACCACGTGGTGCCGGAATCGCAGATAGAGGGCGTTCAGCTGGATCTTTTCGAGGACGCGCCGGAGGACTCCACCCGCGAGCGGAGCCGGCAGGAGGCCATCCTGGCCATCCGCAGGCGGTTCGGCCCGAACGCTATCCTCACGGGCATCGACTTCGAAGAAGGCGCTACTACGCGCGAACGCAACAATCAAATAGGAGGACACCGGAAATGAAAGGCCTGTACGACGATATCATCGACCTCCCGCACTGGGACCCGAAGCGCCATCAGCGGATGTCCGCCCTGGACCGCGCGGCACAGTTTGCCCCCTTCGCGGCCCTGACGGGCTTTGAAGGGGTCATTGACAAGACTTCCCAGAGGGTCAATGCCGACCCGCTGCCTCCGGAGGAGGAATTTGACTAGTAGCGGATTACGTTAATCACGACCTTGCCGGCTTCCGGCCCGCGGACGACCTTCATCCGGAGTTCGCCGGTAACTTCCGTGCCGTGTCCGAGCTCGGTGAGTTTCGCCTCGATGCCCGGCTCGCCCTCGCCGATGAGGTCGGCTTCCGTGAGGTCGCCGTCCCAGAGGACCGGTCCGAAGGTGTGGTTGATCACCCAGTGGCCCGGGTCGATGCCGTCGAACACGTACTCATCGACACCTTCCTTCAGCATCACGCGCTTGCTCAGGGCGTTGCCGCCGTAGCCGAAGTTGCCGTTGCCGCGCTTGTTGATCTCGACCTCGGCGCCCATGCCGTTCACGGCCTCGGTCTTCGTGCGGTCGTAGTCCAGGCCGCTGTCGAAGGATTCCACCTGGAAGACATAGTCGGCCTCGGTGTTGAGGCTGTGCATCTTCAGGAAGTTGGCGTCATAGACGATGTAGCTGTTGTACAGCTTCTTCTTGTTGAGGCCGTAGCGGACGATGTAGCCGTCGGCGCCCGGAACCGGATCCCATAGGAGGGTGGCTTCGCGGCGGTCCTCCGGATTCCGGACGACCTTGACATCCTTCACGACGGTGGACTTGCCCACATCCGGGTTGCCGAACACGCGGAGGTCCTTGACGCAGAACTTGGCGTCGTCATAGGTGCCCAGGTTCGTGACCTTGACGTAGCGGGCATTGATGGCGCCGGGAAGCTCGATATAAACGTGGCGGAACTCCTGCTTGTTATTGGGCTTGTTTTCAATCAGGATCCAGGTTTTCTTGTCGGCGGAAACTTCCACGGTGTAGCACTGATAGTGCGCCGGTAGCGCCTGAGGTGCTCCGAAACCGCCGCCGAAACCGCCACGCTGGGGCTGTGCCGCGCCGATGTGGTCGAAATTGACCTGAATGGCCCGGATATCCGCGACCTTCCCGAGGTCCACGCAGAAATACTCACCCGGATCTCCGGTTTCAGCCGCCCAGCAAGTCATGAAGTCCTCGTCCACGCCCTTGGCGGGAGCATAGTTCTCGAAGGTCGATGACACCTCCACCTTCTTCTTGTAAGACAGGAGCTTCCAGCCGGTCCAGTTGTCGCCGACGGGGCCCTTGCGGCTGCCCGGCCAGTACTGCGGCCAGTCGCCGAGGGCGGTCTCGGAATGCATCACGCCGTCCTTGTCCACGGCCGTCGGATAGATGGCGAGCTCGGACCCGCGTCCGCCGCCGTAGTTGCCCGGGATCATGCAGATGGTCCAGAGCTGGCCGTTCTTGTCATGGAAAGTGCTGCCGTGACCGGCGCCCACGGCAAAGCCGGAGGTCTTGAAGGTCAACGGGTTATGCTGGGAATAGGTGAACGGTCCGGTAGGGGAGTCACCTACATACACACCGTGAGAATAGGAGAGGAATTCCAGGCCGATGGCAGCATACTGGAGATAATACTTCCCGTTATGCTTGGTCATCCACGGACCCTCGATCCAGGGATACTCCTCCTCGAAGTAGTCGCGCCGGCCGTTGAAGATGGAGTAGATTACATCCTCGTTCCGGCGGCTCTCGAAGCCGTGCTTGCGGTGGTCGCCGAAGAAGAGCACCTTGGGTTCGGAAAGCTCCTTGAAGGTCTTCTTGTCCAGCTCCACCACCTTGAACGGCATGATCTGCGACCAGCCGTAGTACAGGTACAGATGGCCGTTGTCATAGAACATGTTGGCGTCGCCGTAGCGGTCGCTGTCCAGCGTCCCGCACTTCTCCCAAATACCCTTCTTGGGATCGAGGCATTTGAACACGTTCTTGTTGTTCATCGAGCAGCCGTACAGGGTGCCGTCCATTTCCACGACGGAAACGACGCCGCCCGGATAATTGGGCGCATCGACATAGGTCCAGTCCTTGAAATCGGGGGAGTACCAGTAGCCCTTGCGGTGGGAGACGAACAGGTAATAGTCGTCCTGGAAGATGAGGACGACGGGTTCGCCGCCCCGGTAGGCCCGTTCCTGTCCGATGACGATGTCAAGCGGGTTGCAGAAAGTTTCCTTGGGCTGTGCGGTGGCGCTGAGACCCAGCAGCAGGGCCGCCGCGGTGATGAACAAGCGGTAGTGTTTCATATCAGTTTTAGTGTGTTTATGCTCTTATTCCATCAACTTCTTGTATTTGAAGCGCTTGGGTTCGACGTCGCCCAGACGCATCTTCTTGTTGGCCTCGTATTCGGAATAGTTGCCGTCGAAGAAGACGACCTGGGAGTCGCCCTCGAAGGCGAGGATGTGCGTGGCGATACGGTCCAGGAACCAGCGGTCGTGGCTGACGACCACGGCGCAGCCCGCGAACCCGTCCAGACCTTCCTCCAACGCGCGGATGGTATTGACATCCACGTCATTGGTAGGTTCGTCCAGCAGGAGCACGTTGCCTTCGTCCTTGAGGGTGAGGGCGAGGTGGAGGCGGTTCCGTTCGCCGCCGGAGAGGACGCCGCACAGCTTTTCCTGGTCGGCGCCGGAGAAATTGAACCGGGACACCCAGGAGCGGGCGTTGATATCCCTGTTCCCGAGCCGCACCCACTCGGAGTTCCCGGCAATGGTCTCATACACCGTCTTGTCCGGGTCGATGGACTTGTGCTGCTGATCGACATACGCGATCTTCACGGTCTCGCCGATCTCGATGGTGCCGGTATCGGGCTTCTCGATGCCCATGATCAGCCGGAAGAGGGTGGTTTTACCCGCGCCGTTCGGGCCGATGACGCCGACGATGCCTGCCGGCGGGAGTTCGAAGGTCAGGTGCTCAAACAGCACCTTGCCGTCGTAGGCCTTGGAAACGTCGTTGAACTGGATGACCTTGTTGCCGAGGTGCGGTCCGTTGGGAATGTAGATTTCGAGGTTGGCCTCCTTCTGCTTGACATCGGCGGAAGCCAGTTTCTCGTAGGCGCCCAGACGGGCCTTCTGCTTGGCCTGTCGGGCCTTCGGGGCCATCCGGACCCATTCCAACTCGCGCTCGAGCGTCTTCCGGCGCTTGGATTCCTGCTTCTCTTCCTGGGCGAGGCGCTTGGTCTTCTGGTCCAGCCAGGAGGAGTAGTTGCCCTTCCAGGGAATGCCCTCGCCGCGGTCCAGCTCCAGGATCCAGCCGGCGACATTGTCCAGAAAATAACGGTCGTGGGTGACGGCGATGACCGTACCCTTATACTGCTGCAGATGGGCTTCCAGCCACTGGATACTCTCGGTGTCCAGATGGTTCGTGGGCTCGTCCAGCAGTAGGACGTCCGGCTGCTGCAGGAGCAGGCGGCACAGGGCCACACGGCGACGCTCACCGCCGGAGAGGTTCTTGATCAGCGCGTCGGAAGGCGGGCACTGGAGGGCGTCCATGGCCCTTTCCAGCTTGGCGTCGATCTCCCAGCCGTCCAGATGCTCGATCATCTCGGTCAGTTCGCCCTGGCGGGTGATGAGACGGTTCATCTCGTCGTCGTCCATGGGCTCCATGAACTTCATCGAGATGTCGTTGTACTCCGCGAGGACGTCCATCACGTCCTGCACACCCTCCTGGACCACCTCGATCACGGTCTTGTCCGGGTCCATCTCCGGCTCCTGGGCCAGATACCCCACGGTATAGCCCGGCGCCCACACGACCTCGCCCTTGTAGGATTTCTCCACCCCGGCGATGATCTTGAGCAGCGTGGACTTACCGGAACCGTTCAGACCGATGATGCCGATCTTGGCCCCGTAGAAGAAGGACAGGTAGATGTCCTTGAGAATGACTTTATTGTTGTGCGGGAGGACTTTGCCTACCCCGTTCATCGAGAAAATGATCTTTTCGTCAGCCATATCGGTTCGCTTTTTGCAGAAAAACTGTTCGCTATTTGCAAAGATACTGAAAAAATCGATATGAAACTGAAAGATTCCTTGCCGGTAAAGATCGCACTGGTCGGCACGCTGGCCCTTCTTCTGCTCATCCCGCTGGCCATGGTGCAAGGCCAGATCAACGATCGTCAGAATGCCGCGACCGCCAGTCAGGACGAAGTGGCGGCCAGCTGGGGCCGCGCCCAGACATTGACAGGACCGGTCCTGCAGTTTTCCTACAATATGGAAGTCCTGGACAAGGACCAGAAGAAAACCTTGAGGATGGAAACGTCCACCGTGTATCCCCGGACGCTTTCCTATGACATCGACACCCAGACGCAGACCTTGCACCGCTCTATCTACGATATCATGGTGTACGGGGCCGATGTAGTGGTGACGGGCGATTTCGTCATTCCGTCCTTCTATGGCGAGAAAGAGTTGTTGGAAAAAGCCGTGTCCATGGGCCTGAGCGACCTCCGCGGTATCGACGGCCCCGTTGAGATCACCCTCGGAGAGCAGTCCTATTCCTTCCATTCCGGTTCCGTTGAGAAAGTGGACCGCTATATGGGGGAGACGGACAAAGCGTCGCTTTACGAACCCATCGACCTGGACAAGTTACTGATGGACGGGAAGACGGTTCTTCCGTTCCGGCTGACATATCGCGTGAAAGGCTCTTCCTCCCTGATGATCCGTCCTTACGGCGAAACCACCGAGGTCAAGATGCACTCCGATTGCCCGGATCCGTCCTTCACCGGCGACTTCCTGCCGTCGGATAGGGAAGTGACGGAAGAAGGCTTCACCGCCCGCTGGTCCGTTTCTGAAATCAACCGTGGCAATCCCGATGACACTTCCTTCGGCGTGAACCTGCTCCAGGGCGTGACGCAATATCAGAAGACCACGCGCTCGGCTAAATACGGCATCCTGGTGATTCTGCTGGTGTTTATCGCCGGTTTGGCGGTGGAACTGGTAGGGAAGAAGAAGATCAGCATCGTCCAGTACCTGGTCATCGGCCTGTCCCTCGTGCTCTTCTATGCTTTGGTGCTGTCGTTCTCTGAGTTTATGAGTTTCACCGTGGCTTATGCCCTGGCGGCCCTGATGACCATCGCGGCCCTCTTCGGCTACTTCCGCGGCATCCTCCGCGACCGTTCCGCCTGGCTCCTCACCGCCCTCGTCACCCTGGCCTACATCCTCAGCTACATCCTCCTCCAGATGGAAACCTACGCCCTGTTGGCCGGCACTCTGGTCCTGTTTGCCTTCCTGGTCGGCATCATGTACCTGACGCGCAACCTGAACCGCGAGCCCCAGGCATAGCCGTTGCGCTTAACTGATTGACACACACTTTTTTAAATGAATTGCCCTGGTACATTTGCACCAGGGTAATTTATGTTATGCAATGTGAATCAGGCAGTTAGGTGCCACGCATTTAGCGTTCCTTGAAGGACACGACCTTGCCGTCTTTCCAGGTTAGGTCGATGGTAGTGCCGCGGCGGGTGCGGAGGCCGTGGACGGAGCCGGTAGGCCAGGCGGAGGGAAGGGCCGGGAGCGGCTGGACAGTACCGTCGGGGCCGCTGTAAAGGAGCATTTCCATTACGCCGGCGCAACCGCCGAAGTTTCCGTCGATCTGGAACGGTGAGTGGGCGTCGAAGAGGTTCGGGTAGGTGCCGCCGCCGCGACGGTAGTCGGGCCCGCGGTAGCGGTCGGGGCTCACGTAGCGGAGGAGGCGACGGTACATCTTGTAGGCGTTCTCGCCGTCACGGAGGCGGGCGTACAGGTTGATGCGCCAGCCACAGCTCCAGCCGGTGGTCTCAAAGCCCTTGATTTTCAGCGTTTTCAGCGCGGCATCAGCCAGCGGCCCTTCCAGGATCTGGTGCCCCGGATATGCGCCGATGAGATGGGACTGGTGCCGATGCTGCGGATCCTCATCCGCCCAGTCGTAGTACCATTCCTGCAGGTTGCCGGCCGCGCCAATCTGATACGGATGCAGACGGGCAAGTTTCGATTCTGCCTCGTCCACAAAGTCGCTGTCGATACCCAATTCGCGAGCCGCCGCAACGGCATCCGTGAGGCACTCGCGGACGAGCGCAAGGTCCGCCGTGGCGCCGTACGAAGTGGCGCCGTGGAAGCCCTCGGGCGTGACGTAGCGGTTCTCTGGCGAGGTGCCGGGAGAGGTGATGAGCTCGCCGTCCTTTTCCACGAGCCAGTCAATGCAGAACTCGGCTGCGCCCTTCAAAACGGGATAGTCGCGCTCAAGCGCTGCCCGGTCGCGGGAGAACAGGAAGTGCTCCCACATATGTGTGGTAAGCCAGGCGCCGCCCATCGTCCAGTTGGCCCAGGACGGATCGCCGGTGTTCAGGCCCACGGGCGTGGCCATCGCCCAGATATCGGAGTTATGCCCCGAGTTCCAGCCGCGCGTAGCGCCGTAGATGCGCTTCGCAACCGGCGCTCCATTCTGGCTCAAGTTCCGGATGAAGGACAACATAACTTCGTGAAGCTCACCCAGTCCGGCCACTTCCACAGGCCAGTAATTCTCCTCCAAATTGATATTGAGCGTGTAGTTGCAGCTCCACGGCGGGTCCATGCTTTCATTCCACAGGCCCTGCAGGTTGGCCGGAACGCCATCCGTCCGGGAGGAGGAGATCAGCAGATATCTACCAAACTGATAGTAAAGCGCTTCGAGTTCCGGATTAGCTTCCTGGAGGTCCGTATAGCGCCTAAGTTGGACATCGGTGGGAAGGACGCGGACGGAGTCCGGCGTCGCTCCGAGGTCGATGGAAACCCGGTCGAACAACTCCTTGTAATTTGCCTCGTGCCGCCGCTGGAGCCGGGCGAAATCCACACCCCGCACCCGCTGCAGGTTTGCATCGGCCAAAGCCTGATACGGCTTCCCTTCCTTCACAGGATCCTTGTCGAAACCATTGAAACTGGTGGCATTGACCACATACAGCGTCGCTTCGCGGACGCCTTCCAGCACCAGGGCATCGTCATCGATCTTCACGGTTCCGCCGGAGACATTAGCGGCGAGCCGGGTGCGGAAGTGGATGCCGCGCTCGGGATCGTATAGATACTTTTCCGGGTTCACCTGACGGTGCGGATAATAGTTCGGGTAGGTGTGCCACGCGGCATACCCATCGACAGTCAGGCCTTCTACCGATGCTTGGACTTCGTGCGGCAGACGGCTGTCCAGCGTGACGCGGGCATTCAGCGGCGCCTCGGAGACGATGTGCATCACGATGGCCGAGTCCGGAGCCGAGGCGAACACCTCACTCCGGAACAGGGCGCCGTCCCGCAGGTACGACACCGTCGCGACGGCACGAGCCAGATCCAGCGTCCGCACATAGTTCTCGACCGCGCAGGAGTCATAGTCAATCCGCAGGTTCCCCAGCGGCATATAGCTCTCGGTAAAATGCCCCTGCAGGCCTCTCTGAAGCTGTTCGGCAGCGGCATAATCCTCCCGGTCCAAGGCCTCTCGGACAGCCTTCAACGCCTCCGTTCCGTCCCCGGTCAGCCCGACGGCAACGAGGTCCAGATGCTCCGGTCCCTTGTCCGGCTCGCCGGTCCAGAGGGTGATATCGTTCAGCGACAAGCGCTCATGGACGGGATCGCCGTACACCATCGCGCCCAGCCGTCCGTTGCCTACAGGCAAAGCTTCTTCGAAGAAGGTGGCTGGATGGTCGTAATGGAGCGTGAGGTCTCGTTGCTGAGCCCCGCAGGCCGTGACCAGCAGCAGAATAGGAAGGAATCGTTTCATTATTCGACGGGTTTGTTTTCCATCGGCCAGCCAGTGAGGGTGGAGATGACGGGAATAAGGATGAAGGCCTTCTTCTGGTGGCCGGTATAGTTCGGATGCCAGGAGGCGCCGAGGTCGGAATCGTTGTTATGGACCTCAACGGGCAGGCCGGCGTAATAGACGGCCGGGAAGCCGCAAGATTCCACAACACGACGGATATAGTCGTGATGGTCGAGCGTGTGCTTAGGAGCCACGCACAGGACGGGATGATCCTGCCCATAATGGGCCTTGACAGCCTGCAACAGCCGTACATATCCGGCCTTAAATTCCTGGAATCCGGGCTGGCGACCGGTGGAGAAGTCGTTGGTTCCCAGATAGATGACGGTGATATCCGGCTTCTTGCCCTCGAATGTCCAGGCAGGCTCCCTCGAGAGATCGAAGGTCTGGAGATAGCGCTGCGGCATGTGCCACCCGCGCCCGGCGTCGTTGTAGTTCCTGTCGATGCCCTGGCCGGAATGGGCGACGCGGAGGATGTCGGCCCCGAAGTAACGGCCGATGATATCGGCATAAGTCTTGGCGGGATTCTCATCCTCCGGCCGGTACGGGTCCTCCCGGACGCTGTTTTCGGAGCCGTACCCGCAGGTATAGGAGTCGCCGATGACCTCGATCAGACGCTCCCGGATGCCATCGGCCTTCAAGAAACCATCGGCCTCAAAAGCGCGGAAGGTCGCCCGCCCCTGCTCGCCCTCGGTCCGTTTCTGGATGACGACCTGGTGCGGCAGCGGCTTCCGCTCCCGGGCCTGGAACAGCACGACGGTGGTGTCCCTGTCGACGACGACGATCTTATCGGGTTCCGCCGACGGCTCCCTGTCGATCCAGACATTGAAGTAATCCTTCCCGGTGTCCCCGGCCTCCAGGGCGAGATAGCCGCCGGTGAAGGAAATGCGGGCATAAACACCGCTCCAGTCGAAGGAAACTGCGCCGTCCTGGGCGACAAGGGTGCGTCCGACATAGGTGATGCGCGCGTCCGAAGCCGGGATCCGTTCCCGGGCCGCCACGGTGAGCGCCAGCGCGGCGAAAACAAACAAAATTCCTATCCGTTTCATTTCCGCAAGATACGAAAAAACCCACGGAAGATGAAGCGGATAGGAGGAAATTTGCAAGTTCGTCCGCTAGATTCTCGGCTTCTTGATGAGGCGGATGACGAGGGAGATGATATAGACGATGGAGCCGTAGATGACCGGAATGAGCCCGACCTTGACGCCTCCCCAGACGACGTTAGGAGAGATGTCCGCTTCCGCTTGCAGAAAATCGGCTGCCTGGACAAAACCGATCAGGGTCGACATAAAACCGAAAGCAAAGGCGATCAGGCCGATTTCCTTGACCCAGTTCGGGGCTTTCCAGGCGGCGAAGAATATGCCGATGAGCAGCAGTGAAATGATGGTCATGGTTACATATCCTCCGGAAATGAAGAGCATGAAGACGTTTGATTCCAAAAGTAACATGGCAGAACAATCTAAAGTTATAACAACGGATTCGGAATTCCTTACTGCAAAGGTACGGAGGAACTAGGGAAAAATGCAAAGTCAAATCCGTACAAACCGGTGTCAAATCCGAACAATGGGGTTTTAGGTGTGCCGGACGGCTTGTTTTCGCCAAAGTTTCCGTATTTTTGTGTAGAAATGAAAAAGGCCCTCATCATCATCGCTTACTGGATCGCCGCCATGTTTGTGACGGCGCTGATTCTCGTCAGTCTGGATTATGACCTGGGACAGGCGCTCTTGATGAGCCTGACGTTCCTGCCGTCGGCGATGGCCCTTTCCTTCTTCCTGCCGAAAGTGGACCGGACCAAAAACCGGACGCAGCGCATCCTGGATTCGGTCTATATCATCCTGGGGGTGATGTCGAGCGCATTCCTACTCATCTTCTTCATCCAATTCCAATTCTTTTCTTTCATCGGCCCCTATGGGTACCGCGACTGGAGCTTGCCGTCAATGCTCGGTAACCCGGTCTTTATCGCCGCAATCCTCGCCATCCTCGCCTATGGGCATTATGTGCTGGTGAAATGGCTGGATCAGCGGTTTCCATCGACAAAGCCCATCACCTTCAACTCTGAACACCGGAAGGTCTCGCTGAAGAAGGAGGATATCCTCTATGTCGAATCCCGCGACTCCGAAGTCTGGATCGTCGCCCGCGACGGCCAGTCCTACCGCAACCGCAACGGTATCACCCAGTGGGAAAACCTCCTTGGCCCCTCCTTCCTCCGCATCCACCGCGCCTTCCTCGTCAACGTCGCTGAATCCACCCTCTCCACCCCGGAAACCGTCACCGTCGGCGGGAAAGAGCTTCCTGTTTCGAGGAAGTATAAAGAGATTGTGAAAGGTGTGTTTTCGCAAGTATCAGAATAACAGTCTACTAAATGTTTAGAGGTGCACCGCGCGGTGCACCTCTGTGGTATTAAGATACTGACTGATAGCACGATAGCGCAGCACGGGTGCACCGTCAGGTGCACCCGTGTAACATTATGGCGCTGAGAATCAGCGACTTGCTATCCCACGTACTCCGACGGCGGCACGCCGAACTGCTTCTTGAAGGAGGTTGAGAAGTGGGAGAGGGTGTTGAAGCCCGTCATGTAGGCGATTTCTGACATGTTGTACTTGCCTTCCTTGAGGAGGTCGGCGGCGCGGTTAAGCTTGTAGCGCTTGAAGAAGACGCTGGGGTTCTCGCCGGTGAGGCCCTTCACCTTGTAGTAGAACTTGGTGCGGGAGATCTTCATCATCTCGGTGATGCGGGTGATGTCCAGGTCGATGTTGGACAGCTCCTTCTCCATCAGCTCGTAAAGCTCCTTCATGAAGGCGGCGTCACGCGGGGACAGGGCCTCGGGGGCGATTTCCTCCGTGGTGGTGACGGAACCCAGCTGGCGGTGCAGCTTCTCGCGGTTCTGCAGCAGCGACTTGATGAGGGCCAGCAGGTAGGCGGGCTGGAAGGGCTTGGTGACGTAGGCGTCGGCGCCCTTGCCAAGGCCCTGGACCTGATTCTCCACCGCCACCTTCGCCGTGACCAGCACGACGGGGATGTGGCTCAGCTGCAGGTCGCCCTTGACGGCTTCGCAGAGGTCGTAACCGCTCATGCCGGGCATGACCACGTCGGAGACCACCAGGTCCGGAATCTCCTCCTGCATCCCGCTGAGGGCCGATGCCGCGTCGAAATAGACGGACACGTTGTAGTACGGGCTCAGCAGGACCTTCACGTAATTGGCAATGTCGATGTCGTCGTCCACGACGGCAATCCGCTTGCGGTCGGCCTCCTCTTCGGGGGCGGAAGGAGTCTCTTCCACGACCGGGGCGGGGATGTCGTACACCGGCTGGGCCGATGTCCGTTCGTCTTCGGTATAGGACGATGCGCTCACGGGCAGGATGATGGTGAACACGGCGCCGCCCTCTTCCCGGTTCGCGGCCTTGATATAGCCGTGGTGCAGGCCGGCGAGGGCCCGGGCATAGAACAGGCCGATGCCCGATCCGTGCGTATCGCCCTGGTTGTCAGCCTGGTAGAACCGTTCGAAAATCTTCTCCAACTGTCCTTCCGGAATGCCCTTTCCCGTATCGGACACCGTGATCTTCGCATACTGGCTGTCCGTATCGGCCTTGGTGAGCTGGAAGGCCTCGGCGGCTTCCTCCCGTGGAACGACGTCGAAGGAGAGGGTGACCTTGCCGCCGGTGGGCGTGAATTTCATCGCGTTGGACAGGAGGTTCATGACAATCTTCTGCACCTTGTCCACATCGGCCCACATCGAGAAGGAATCCTCCAGTCCGTAGGTCTGGAGCTCGATGCCCTTGGCGCCGGCGTTGAAGCGGAACAGGTCCGCGATGCCCTTCAGCGGGGCGACGATGTCGCCCTTGGCGACCTTGAGTTGCAGTTTCTTGTCCCCGATCCGGTTGAAGTCCAGCAGCTGGTTCACGAGGGAGAGCATCCAGGTGGAACTGCGCTGGATGATGCCCACCAGCTTGCGGTCCTGTCCCTTGATGTCCTCCGAGGAGGCGAGCTGGGAGACCGGGCC
>JAFYTP010000003.1 GCA_017558775.1 Bacteroidales bacterium
AATATTCATCATTTGGGGGTGAAATTTACACTTTTTAATCCGTCTTTCCAAATAAACGGCCGGAACAAAGTATCATTGAAACCAAACAATTGTTATCTTTGTTATCGTAACCAATGAACGTATCCAGATGACCCGAGCGCAGAAATTGATCAGTGCGGTGCTGACCGTATTGACAGGTGTCGCCGTGTACTGTTTCTTCGCCTTCCGATACCCGTATCACCTGCATTTTCAGGAACAATACCAGCTCTTCGAGTCCACCTGGGCGTACTTTGCCGGCGTCGCCTCCGTTCCCGGCGGTTTTGCCGATTGGATCGGCCGCTTCCTGACGCAATTCTGCTACTACGCGCCGGCCGGAGCCGTCATCATGGCGCTGCTGGTTTGCGCCGTGCAGCTGCTCACTTGGGCTTTGTGCCGTCGGCGCACGTTTGCTTCATACGCATTGAGCTTCCTTCCCGTTGCTTTACTGCTGGCTTTCTACTGCGACGAAAGCGCGCTCACGGGCGGGGCGGCCGCCCTTATCCTGGCGCTCGCCTGCGCCGCGCTTTGCACACTAATCCGCTCTGACAAGGCTCGCTGGAGCCTAGAAGCCTTGCTGGTACCATTGACCTATATGGCTTGCGGCGGGCTCGCTGTTGTGTTTGTTCTGGTCTGCATTATCCGGGAGTTTGCCCGATGCGGCATCAAGGCCTGGCTTATTGCCCTGATTCTTATCGCTTTGGCCGTCGCCTGCCCCATCGTTGCCGCGAGAGTATTCCCCTATCCCATCGACCGTCTCTGTTACGGCGTCCACTATTATCGCTTCCATCATATTGTGCCCGGCCTGCTTTGGGCAGCCGCCCTTTGCGCGGTCCTCGTGGTGGGAATCTGCTCTTTCAAGGGACGGAAGCAGAAATCGTCCTGGGCCATCGGCGCAATCCTTTTTGTCCTGATTGCGGCCCTGGGTACGGGGCTGGTCCTCAAGATGGCGGATTGGTCGCGGGAAGAGGCGATGCGGTACGACTTCATGGCGCGGATGGGGATGTGGAACCGGATCATGATGCGGGCGGACGAGCGCAATCCCCAGGATCCCGCTTCCCTCACCTGCATCAACCTGGCATTGGCCAAGACCGGACGGATGGGCGACCACCAGTTCGAGTATTTCCAGAACGGGCCGGAGGGGCTGATCCCGGGCTTTGTCAATGATTTCACCGGCCCCGTCGCCACCGGGGAGGTGTTCTGGAACCTCGGCATGGTTAATACCGCCCAGCGCTTCGCCTTCGAGGCGCAGGAGGCCATCCCCGACTTCCAGAAGAGCGCCCGCTGCTACAAGCGTCTCGCCCAGACCAACATCGTCAACGGCGACTGGGACGTCGCCCGCAAATACCTGAAAGCCCTGCACAACGCCGTCTTTTACCGTCGATGGGCGAATGAGACGATGGCGGCGCTTGACAAAGGCACCGTCTTCGACCAGCCGGAGCTTGCACAGGCCCGCGACCTCCGTTTGAGAGAGCATGAGTTCCTGTTCAGCGACACGGAAATGGACTCGATGCTGGGCCTGCTGAAGGTCGAGAATCCCGCCAACACGCTTGCCCTCGACTATCTGCTGTCCTGGTGCCTGCTGCGGAAGGACCTGGACCGGTTCGTGGAATGCATCAGCCTGATCGACACCCCCACTCTTCCCAAGTCTTACCAGGAGGCCCTCCTGCTCCGCTGGGTGATGACGCACAACGACTTCGAAGGCCTGCCGACCTATCTGTACCGCACCCACGCGCAGCGGATCGGCGAGTTCGTCCAGGATTTCCGGGCCGGAAAGTCCGAAGACTACATGTACCGGCAATACGGTGACACGTACTGGTTCTATTACTATTACCAGCAAGACTCCTCCACGCTATGAAAAGATACATCCCACTCCTGGTAATTCTGATTCTGGTAGCTTGCCAGCCAAAAGCTCGAAACGCTGCGCCTGCCGGTGTGCGTCCCGAGATCTATCCCGATTATGTCGGAGTGACGATTCCTACTGGGATTGCGCCGCTGGATTTTACGGTGAAGGGGGCGGAGGCGGTCGATGTGCAGGTGAGCGCGGCGGACGGGAAGGTGCTGCGTTCCCGCGGGCGGGCGTGTACCCGGTTCCCCGCCAGGCGGTGGGCGGATTTGCTGGAAAGGAGCGTCGGGGATTCATTGACAGTAACCGTTTCCGGCTTGTTTGACGGAAAGTGGAAGGCTTTCGAGCCATTCGGCATCTTTGTGTCGCCGGACCCCATCGACTATGGCCTCAACTATCGGTTGCTGGAACCCGGATATGAAGTGTACAGCCTGATGGGGATTTACGAGCGCGAGCTGGGGTCCTTCAAGCAAAGGGCTTTGCTGGAGAATACGCAGTTTGACGGGTGCGTGAACTGCCATTCCTACAATCGCAACGATCCATCGGCCTTCTCCTTGCACATTCGCGGTCAGCACGGAGCCACGCTCCTTCAGCGGGACGGCGAACTGAAAGCCTTCAACACCAAAACCGATTCCACGCTTGGATTCTGCGTCTACCCCTACTGGCATCCCTCCGGGAATTATATCGCCTATTCGACTAACAGCACCCGCCAGGGCTTCCATGTGCAGGAGGACAAATTGATCGAAGTTTATGACCTCGCCTCGGATCTCCAGGTCTATGATGTAGTTCATAACCAAATCATTACCGCTCCGCAAATCAAGCAGGAGGGGGTGTGGGAGAGTTTCCCCGCTTTCTCTCCGGACGGGAAGACGCTTTATTTCACGGCGGCCGCTCAGGTGGAGATTCCCGGCGGATTGACGGAGTCGCATTACAATCTGATGAAGGTCAGCTTCGAGCCGGAAACCGGCACCATCGGCAAAAATGTCGAGTTAGTCATCGACGCGGCCTCCCTCTCCAAGAGCATCGCCTTCCCGAAGCCGTCCTTTGACGGCCGGTTCCTGATGTACACCCTATGCGACTACGGGACTTTCCCCATCTGGCACCATGAGTCCGACCTCTGGGTGCTGGACCTGGAAACCGGCGAAACCCGGCCGGTTGACGAGGTGAACAGCCCCGATACGGACAGCTATCACGACTGGAGTTCCAACTCCCGCTGGTTCGTCTTCTCAAGCCGTCGGGACGACGGGCTTTTCACCCGCCTGTATGTCGCCCATTTCGATGAAAACGGCGTAGCCGGGAAGCCGTTCATGCTCCCCCAGCGGGATCCCCAAAACTATTACGAGGGGCTGTTCCGTTCTTACAATGTCCCGGAATTCGTAACGGGGCCAGTCTCCCTGGACAAAAGAAGCGCCCAGAAGATGATCAATTCTCCTGAGCGCATTCCGTTCGGCTTCCGCTGGTCGGATTAAGGCGCTGAATTATAGACGCTTTCCAGCGTATAGGCCGGATCCGTCGTGGTCACGGCCTTGACCATCAGGCCGATCAGTTCCGTCGCCTTGTCATCCACGACCTTGCCGCTTCCGTGGTCGATGTAGCCGTGCTTCTCAGGGCCGACGCCCTTGCCGCCATTATCCCACACGTACATCGGCAGAAGCCGGTCCGCGGCCGCCTTGCAGAAATACTCCATGTAATACTTCTGGTAAGGGAAATCGGCCTCCGCATGACGGGAGCAGCCCATCTCGCCCAGATACACGGGAATGCCCTTGTCCAGATAGGCGGCCTTCAGATTGTCGAAAACGGCGACGACGTCCGCCTCGTTATTGCCGCTGATGCGGAGGCTCGGATCCGCCGTATGACCCCATTGGCGGATCTTGAACTCGTTGGGATGCTTTTCGTCGAGGCTGCTGAGGGTGTAGTCATAAGGATCGTAATCGTGGACCGCCACAATCAGGCGGTTCGCGGTGGTATGGTCCTCCGGCAGGACGAGGCCGGCGATCGTGAAACCGGGATTGGCGGCATAGCCCGGGACGCCCAGCCAGCGGGTGGCGTTGTTTCCACCGGTGGAGCGGACGGCGTCCACGAAGGTCTGGTTCCACTCGTTCAACACCTTGTACTGCGCCTGCGGATCAGCCCGGAAGGCCTGGCTCCAGCCCCAGCCGCCGTCCTGGATCTCATTGAGAGACTCGAAGACCAGCCATTCTCCCTTGTCGGCGAAACGCTGGGCAATCTGCGTCCAGAGGCAGAATATCTCGTCCTTCACCTTTTCGTTCTGGGCGGTATTGTTATAGGCGTTCTTGATGTCCTGCCACTCGGTTTCGTCGTGATGGGAGTTCACGATGGCGACCAGGCCGGCTTTCTCCGCATAGCCCACGATTTCCGCCACGCGGTCCAGCCATTGGTCCTCGATCCGATAGGAAGGAGCGGGGCCGATATGGCCTTCCCAGGTCACGCAGATGCGGACAGCCTTGAATCCGGCCGCCTTGACGCCGTTCATCGTGGCCTGCGTGCATTTGGGATTGCCCCAAATTGTTTCGTTGGCGATATGGTTGCTGATCGCGTCCATCTGGTTGCCCAGATTCCAACCGGGCGCCATCGCCTGGAACACGATTTCCGGCGTAATGGCCGTCGTCGTAGCCGTGGTGACGCTGCCAGCCTCCTCCGAGACGCTTACCGTCACTGTTTCATTGCCACAAGTGATCGTGATAGTACCGGTCCGCGGCGTGAAGCTCCGGTTGGCGCTGGCCAGAATGGACACAACCGTTTCATGCTTGTCGGATATCGTCCCAGCCTCCACCCCGCACCAAACAGCGTCCGTGGTGATAGAAGGCTGGACCGCGGAAGTGACCTTGAAGGTCGCCTCGCCGCCGAACCGGTCGAAGGAGAATTTGTTCTGATCCACGGACAGTTTAATCGGCGGGACATTCTGAGTCACGGGAATCATCAGGCTCATCTTGTTCCCGATGACGCGGATGGAGGTCTTGCGCTCCTCCGTTCCGGTATAAGCCTGGGCTTTCACCGACAACTTGAAGGTGTTGTTCGACAAGGCCCCTTCTTTCAAGGTAATCCAGGAATCGACAGCCGACACCTCGGGCTTGACGTCGGTAGTGATGGACAGTTCCTGGGTGCCACCCGCCGCCTCGAAGACCAGCGACGAAGGTTCGGACGAGAGCCGCACGGGGTCGGGTTCGGGCTTATTCCCGCCGCAAGCGGTCAGACATAGGGCGGCCAGGGCCGATAAGAGGATATTCCAGGATTTCATAATACTTTGATTGTCAATCGAAAACTTCCGCCGGAACCTCCCGCCAGACCCGGCCGATTTCCGCGGCGTCGAAGCCGACGGAGGCGTTGCCGAGGTCCGGAACGTTGAAGGACCGGGTCATGGAATCGTAGAAATGGGGATCCCGCTGCGGGAGCAGGAAAGGTTTGGTGACGGTCCCATCTTCCGAGACGTGGCTGAACCAGGGCTTTCCGAACATCCCGTCTCCCCGCTTGGAGGCGAAGACGAACCACTTGGAGTCGGAAGCCCAGCTGTGGTAGGTGTCGGACTTGTCCGCATTGACCTCCTCCAGCGTAAGGACTTCGCCGGTGCGGAGGTCCAGCATCCGGAGGTCGCACTCCCGGTGGTTGATGGGGAAAGTGCCGTAGTCTGCCACGGTGAACAGCAGCCAGCGGCCGTCGGGCGACGCCTTCGGGTGGCAGACCGAAAGGCCGCGCTCCGTGGCGCTCCAGATGGTATCGACCTGATTCACAAGCGTTCCCGTCTCGGCGTCGAAAGGAATACGGACCAGGGAATAGCCGATGTGCTCGATCTCCGCGGGCAGGGATTTCGCCGGGGCGGTACAGTAAAAGACATACTGCCCGTCGGCGGAGAAAACGGGGAAGGTCTCGAACGTGTCCAACCGAGCGAAGTCCGGGAAAGTCATCATCCGGTTCCCGTCGAAATCCGCCACGCACAGGTCGGAGGCCGTATCGAAAACCTCCATGCGGCGGTTCCCATAGGAATGCATCGCAGGAATAATGATATTGGTCGAAAAGACGCCGAAACGGCCTTTCGGATGAATCTCGCCGTATACGGTGGGAGAAATCATCGACGAATCCCGCAGGGTGAGCTTGCGCAAGGTCCCGCCGCGGTTGAGGATGGCGCCGCCGCCCTCGCCCCGAAGATAGAACATCGACAAATCTCCCCTGCCCTGCGCGTGGATGTGGCAGTTCATGCACTTGTTCTTCGTGTTCCGCCAGTCGGAAATGGGCTTGGCGTCGAAGCTATCCAAGTTCCGTTCGATGATCTCCAGGTCGTCCCAGACCTCGAATCCGGGCTCGATGAGGCGGTAGGTCAGGTAAGGGTCGATGGCATCGGCACTTACATGGACGGTCCAGCGGAAGGACATCGGCCCTGACGGAGTCTTGTACTCGGAAAGGACCTCCACATCCGCACCTGTCGACAGTATCCGGGCCCAGGCTTTCTTTTTCCAAACCACGTCCCGGCCCCGGACCTTCACGGTGGTTCCGGCCGATGTGAAGGTGGTCACGAACCGGGACGCTTCCGGATCCGTGTAGTAGAAGTTGAGCGGGGCGATGTTGCAGGGAACGGTGACGTCGCGGTAGTCCGGGAAAACGGGCGCCGTGCGGTCGGTTCCCTCCCCAACCGGACGCAAATCAGGCGTCCGCCCGCAAGCAAGGAGCAGGAGGAGCGCTGCCAACACCGTCCAGGCACGGTCAATGATTCTCGTTCCGCACAGCATAGTAGAAGTAATACCAATAGGTTTTTCCGAATTCCTCCGTCAGGTTCTTGCCCGACCCGTTATCCCGCTTGTAAATGGTCACAAACTGATTGAAGCGGGAAAGCGTTTCCTGCGAAATCTGGTAATGGGCGAAATTGTCGGGCGCCATTCCACCCTTTGCGGCCAGGAAGATGAGCATCGCCTCCTCGTACAGCTTCGAATGTGTCAGGGACGGAACATAATCCGCCACGAACGCGTCCAAGTCCTTGGTCAGCAGGTCATAGCACAGCAGGTAATCCAGGGCCATCTTGTTGGACGGATTGGAGTTGAGCAGGACCCGGAGGGTATACTGCACCTGGTCCATGCCGTGGACCAGGTCGAAGCGCGGCAGCTTGGCGCGTTTCTCGTCGATGAGCATCCGGTAGCCCGGATTCCAGGCATCGGGAAGCCTTACTTGGGCCCATTTCCGGTCGCGCGGAGAATTGAGGAGGATACGTAGATACTTGGACGCCGCCTCGTAATCGCCCTTGACCAGATTCGTTTCCGCCAAACGGCGCAGGTAGCGAGATCCGGTGTGCGCCGGGGAGAACAGCATCCCCAGCATCGCGTCGCGCTCCGCCAGGGACATATCCCCCAGGGCGAACCAGACGTCGCTGGCGCAGCCGATCACGAAAGGAGAGGAATGCTCTCCGACCGGGAGGAACAGGCCGCGCTCAAAAGGCTGGTAATAGTCCAGCAGCTTGTCGGCCAGCTGGCCGTACATCGCATTGGAAAGGTTATAATAGTAGGTGCCGACCTCCGACCGCCTGTCCTCTTTCGCCAGGGCGGCGACCGCCTGCCAGTTTTCCAACGAAGCCTCCACGGCCATACCCATCGCCGTCTCGGACACCTCGTTCGGATGCCCCCAGACTTTCCGGGCTTCCCGCAGGGAAATCCCGTTCTGGGCGGCGTATTTCCGGAAATACGGATATCGGGTCAGGAACAAGACCTGGCTCGCCCCGGCGGCCAGCGCCGCCACGGCAAGGACGATCCAGAGTATGCGCCTGACTTTCATCCTACTCCTTGGGAAGGGGGTACATGTTCAAAAGGAACTCTCCCAGGATGCTTTCCTCACCCACGGCGAGAGCCATCTTCTGGGTCCGGTCCCGGTACGCGGCGCGGGCCGAATCGGCCTGCTCCTTGAGGCCGGCGCTCAATAGCAACGCCCGTTCCTTGTTGCTGGCCTGGGTCAGGTCCTTCCAGACCTGGAGACTGTCGTTCAGGGGTGTACCGCCGCCGGAGCTTTCCGGGCCGATGGTCACATAAATATCGCCGGGTTCCGTCACCACCAGCAGATTCTGGCCCTTGTCGCGATGGTACCGGTCCAGGCGGATGGTGCACATCCAGTGCTTGTCCCCCTTGAAGAAGAACTCGTGGTTGCGGATGACGACCGAATCGACATTCTCCGGTTCCTCATGACCGAACGGCACCAGGAAGACCTGGATGCCCTCCAGATCGTTGGAGGTGACGCGGCCATGGATCCGGTACCGGTCCGGATGGCTGCAGGAAAACAGGAGGACGCCCAGGAGGGCCGTCAGGACAAATGCTTTTTTCATTCTTTCACCGTAGCTTGGATGCGCTCGTCGGAGAACACTTCCCGGTAGGTGCCGCCGGTGCGGAACCGCACCTTGGCCTTGGTGAAATCGGGGACGTTGAACGAATAGAGCGTATCGTGATAATATTTTCTGGGATTCTTCTGCGGGAGCACGAAAGGTTTCGTGCAATGGCCGTTCTCATCGATCGACGAGAAGTACACCTGCACATACAGCCCGTCCGCGCGGCGGCTGGAGAACAGGAACCAGCGGCTGTCGGAGCTCCAGTTGTGGAAGCTCTCCGAGAAGGGGCTGTTCACCTCGTCCAGAGGCCTGGATTCGCCGGTTTCCACATCCATCAGCCACAGGTCCGCTTCCTTATGGTCGATGGGGAACACGCTGAAATCGTGCTTGTTATACATCAGCCAGCGTCCGTCATAGGAAGGGCGCGGGAAACTGACGCTCTTTCCCTCCGCGCTGGCGGGAATCAACGTCTTGACATCGCCGAGCGCGCCCGTTTCCGGGTCGAAGCTCGCGTACATCAGGTCATATTGGACCTTCTCCACATTCTCCGGGACATCGTATGCTTTCGCCCGGCAGAAATACAGGGTCCTGCCGTCCGGAGAGAAAGCGGGAGAGGTCTCCAGACTGTCTTTCGTCGTAAACCGGGGATCCACGATCAGGGAATGGTCCTCCGTGTCCATCACCACCAGGTCCGACGCCAGGTCGAACACCTCGATGGTGCGCTGGTCCCCCGTCCAGAAGGACTGCCGGACCGGATTGATCGACCCGGCCATCCATCGGCCTTCCGGATGCCAATAGCAGTAAGCGACATTGCCGATGGTGCTGTCCGTCTTGGTCGTCACCCACTCGCGCGCGCCATCATGCTGGAAATAGGTGGCACCGTGCTTGCCGCGGAGGTGGAACAGGAACTGCGAGGGATCCGTGGCATTGGCCGTATGGCAGCCCATGCACTGGCCCGGAGCCAGGGTGCTTTCGATAATGGGTTCCTCGCGGAAACTGTGGATATCACGCTGATAGATGCCGATCCGGCTGTACGTCGTGTAGCCGGGCGCCATCTTCCGGTAAGTGATACCGTAATCCGTGAGCGGCGCGTCGCTCACATACATGATGAAATCGCGCCATTGCGTCCATCGTCCGCCCTTGCGGCCCAGGACGGTGAAATGAAGCGTTCCGCCTGCATTCTGCTCCGTGAGCTTATGCCAGGCGCGGACCGGGAAGGAAGCCCACCGGCCCTTGGTCTTGATTTCCCCGCCCTTGCTGCCGGTCACACGGACGAACACGCGGTCGTATTCCTCCGGCAGGTTGAAGTTCATCGGAGCGATGTCGACGGGGATGGTAACACCGATATAATCGGGATAAATGTCAGGAAGTTCCTCGAGAAAGTGCGTGTCCCGGGAACAGGCGGCGGCCAACAAGGATGCGGCGATCAGGATCCACTTTCTCATTGCTCGCCCTCCCATTGCTTGAGCCGCTGCCAGGCTTTGTAATACTCGGCCGCCATGAAGTTGTTCTTGTTCTGGTTGTACAGGATGGCCATCATAAGGTCCAGCCCACCATAGGCAGTGATGAAATCGTCCTTGAAACGGACCTGGCGGATGTAGGCGTACACCGGATCCGCCGCCACGCGGCTCTCGTCCTGGATCAACACTTTCTGCTCCCGGGCCCATTTACGATAGAAGAGGCTGTGTTCCAGGATATCCAGGTATTTCACGGCCCGGTCGTACCAGCCGTTCACGATGTTGCACTGAGCGACGCGGGACATGAAGCGCCCGCTCTTCCGGCCGTTCTGGATGGATTCCTGCAGGTCGAAGTTGTACTGGAGGGTGATATTGGGCATGCCCATCATCCACAGCAGTTCGGCGGAAGTGATGTCGGAGAGATTATCCCGGATGCTGGGGAGGACCAACCCGCCCGTTCCACACTGGTAGAACTGCGTCATCCGCGCATCCAGCTGCCGCTCCATAAATAAGCAGAAATTGACGGAACAGGCGCTGACGGGATTGTGCGGCTGGTACTTCTCCGCCCGCTTGATGACATCCTGATAGCGTTCGTTCCGGATGAGCCAGTCATAGGCCAGAACCTCATAAGTGTCCTTGTCATAAGAAAGGGAAACGCCGATCCAGGTGCCGATGGCCAGCACCGCCGCCAGGGCGATGTCCACGATCCGCGGATATCGCATCCGGATGTCCAGACCGCAGATGAAGATGCACAGGAGTGTCACCACCGGAATAATGACCTGCAAGGCCGGCAGGGATTCGATCAGCCGATAGTAGTTAAGCCCGAAAGCCGCGTCACGCGGAGGATACTGGGCTGCCAGGAGCCGGTACTGCGCAAAGAACACCGGCACCAGATAAAGAAGCATCACCAGGTCCGCCCATTTTCTCCCGACGATGCAGGAGAACAGGACGGGCACCACGATGACCGGCCCGACGAGCCACCAACCCAGCGGGATAAGCCAGAGCCGATGCCACCCCGCCTTGGCGAAGAGCGGGCACAGGGCCACGGCGATGATCAGGGCGACAGGATAGCTCAGGAGCACCTCCACGTCCCCCAGATGGACGAGCATCAGCAGGGACGGGAGGAAACTCAAGGCATAGAGCCCCCGATGTCCTTCCTTACCCGCGTACTTCGCGGCCCTCCAGACGAAGAGCTGCAGCAACACGGCCAGCAAGGCATGGACCAGGGCGCCGGCCCAGCGGACATAGAACAGTTGCACGAGGAATTCCGACAACCAGTCGGCGAAGCCCCCCGGCAGCACCAGGCGCCCGCCGAGATACCCCCACGTGAAGAGGAACAGCTGGTTCTGTTCCTGATAATTGAGCGCCTGCGGATACAGCCACATCCAGAAAGAGAACACGGCCGCGCCCAGCAGGGCTGTCAAAACAATTCTGTAGCTTCTGTCCATCCGGAACCGGTTTTTAGAAAGAAGGCAGCCGCTTTCCGGCGGCTGCCCTCTCCGGGAATAGCGATTGATTACTTCTTGGGCTGGAATCTCCACCAGGTGACTTCACCCCAACCCCAGACATCCTCGCCGTTGCGGCAGATGAGGGTCATCATATTACCGTCCATATAGATGATCTCGTACTCGGTGGCCTTCTGGCCGCCGGCGTTGACGATGAACGGGAACAGGATACCGGACTCGGCGGGATCGTTGACCAGGTCACCCATCTTGTATCCCTCGCTCGCCTCCGTGGTCCAGTCGAAGTTCTCGACGGAGTAGGTGGAGGAGGTAATCTTGTCGCCGCCGGCATCGTAGGAGGTAACCACACCGTTCACGCTGTCGAACACCATATAGGCGTCCGAGCTGCCGTAACCGTAGGCGACACCGCCGCTATGGGCGATCTGTTCGGTCTCCAGGTCTTCCGGGAGACAGCCCCACCAGTAGCCGGGGATGGCACCGGAAGCGACGTCGGCCTGGCCGCCTACGCCGATGTAACCGGCATTGCCCCAAGTAGCGCCGTCGATCGGCATCCAGGTCCAGGCACGCTCGCCGCTGCCGGCGAGGGCGGCATCCGGATCGGAAGCGTTCTTGAAGCGCCACCAGGTGGCCTCTCCCCAACCCCATTCTTCATTTTTGCCCTTGTAGATCAGCGACATCTGGTTCGGGTCGATGTAAATGACTTCGAACTCGTTGACGCGCTGTCCGCCGGTGTTGATGGAGAACGGCATCAGGATGGGAGCGTCCGTGGTGGTGAGGGTTCCGTAGAGGTAGTTCTCACCACTGGGATCGTAGTTCGTCATCGTATAGGAGCCCTTGGCGATGAGGGTGCCGTCTTCCTTGTAGGAGATGCACTCACCGTCCTCGTTGAAGATCATGTAGGCATTGCTGCTGCCGTAACCGTACTCGGTACCGCCGGTATGATCAATCTGCTTGGTCTCCAGATCTTCCGGAGGACAGCCCCACCAGAAACCAGGGATGGCGCCGGAGGCGACATCGGCCTGGCCGGCCACGCCGATGTAACCGCAGTTACCCCAGCAGGCGCCGTCGATGGTGTACCACTTCCAGGCCTTGACACCGGACTCGCCGGTGAGTACCTTCACCTCGGGGGCGAGGTCGGCCGGGACATAGACATTGACGCTGCTGTCGAAGGAAACGACGGAGGCGTCCTGGTTGATGGTGGCGACGGAGAATGCCTGGTTCGGGTCGGCACCACGCCGGGGCGTGATGTTGAACACGCCGGCGGCGCCGGTGTTCAGGACATTCTTGGAGCCGTCAGCCTTATAATTGTACACCTGGACGGTCCGGGCAGGGCTCGTATGGTACTTGATATAGTTACCATCGGCCTGAGGAATCGTGCAGGCGGCATCGGCAAACTGGCCGTCGATCACGAAGGAACTCTGCAGGTCGTTCGCGGCGATGGGCGCGTCGGTATCCGGACCTTCGATGAGCACAGGCTCACAGGAGACCAGCAGGGCACCCGCCAGGGCGGCAATTGCGAAGTAGAATATCTTTTTCATGTTTCGTTTCATTTCTGGTGTAAGAATCTGCTACTGCCAACCCGAGAAGTCAAACTGGGAGCCCCAGCCTTCATTCTGGGTGAACTTGTACTCTTCACCGGCTCCGGCGGACAGGGAAATCTGACCGCTCGGGAGCGGGACAAAGCCCTTGGTGGCCTTATAGCGCTCACCGTATCCGCCATTGAACTTGGAAGCGTTGTTCTTGTCTTCCTCGCCCAGGTTCCAGATCTTCACGCCTTCCTGCTTGTTCAGGGCGGTGACGGCGTAGCTCTCACCGTAGCGGCGCAGGTCGTTGAAGCGGACGCCTTCGAAGTTCAGCTCCCAACGGCGCTCATTGCGGATGTTCTCCTCATTGAGCGGTCTGCTGGGCAGGCCGGCGCGGGCGCGGACCTTGTCGAAGGAAGCCTGGTTGCCGTTGATCTCGGCATCCATCAGCAGCACTTCGGCGAAGCGGATCAGGACCATGTCGTTCACGCAGTTCAGCTGGTAGTCGTCCTCAGCTCCGGAAGACCAGACAAGGCCCGGGAACATCACGTTGGTGAAGGACTTCATGTACTTGCCATTCTCCTCGCTGTAAGCCATGACCGGCATGTTCTTGGTCTGATAGTAACCGGTTTCCTGGATGAAGGAGTCGCCGCCGTATTCATATTTACCGGAGAACTTATCCACCGGCAGGACGGAAGCGTCCAGACGGGGATCGTTCGGCTCGATCGCCTTCCAGTCGGAGACCAGCGCGGGAGAGACCGGGCACATACCCCAACCCTGGCCGAAAGGCATGCACTCGCCGTTGGAATAGCTCTGCTCGCGGACGCCCATGAACAGGCAGGTCTGGTTCGCATAGCCGATCGTAGTGCTCCAGGAAGGCTGGGTGTTGAACTTGATGATGAACATCGCCTCGGGGTTGCGGGCGCCGTCATCCTCGACCCACTTGAAAGGCTTTCCATCGATGGTCTTGCCTTCGGAATAGGGATTCTTAGGATCGCTGATGGAGCAGCGGTTGGTGTAAGCCCAGAGGTTGTGATAGTCGTCGACCAGTTTATAACCGGAATTCTTCACGCAGTCGTCGATGTACTTGCCCACATCGGCCTTGCCGAGCTTGGTGCCTTCGGCGATGTTGACGCCGATGGCATCGTTCGAATAAGCCGGGAGGGTGACTTCGGAGAGATTGTAGAAGCCGGTGGCGAACAGCCAGGCGCGGCCCAGGAGGGCCTCGGCGGCGTACTTGTCCACATGGCCGTCACCGATGGCCTGCACGGCCGGCATAATGTCAGCCGCGATCTTGCAGTCCTCGATGATCTGGCCCCAGAGGGCCTCACCGCTGATCTGCGGCAGGGTGGGATCGGCCGTGGACGTCACAGGGCAAGGGATGTTGCCGAACATGGAGGCCAGTTCGTAGTAGTACCAGGCGCGGAGGAAATAAGCCTCGCCCATGTACTGGTTGAGCTTGTCCGCCACGCCGCAGTTAGGCAGCGCCTCGATGGCGGCGTTCGCACGCGCGATACCTTTATAACGCTCGACATAGAAACTGTCGTACATATCGGCACCGACGTTCATCAGGAGGTCTTCCGCCTGGAAGACAGGGTCGTTCTGACCGCCGCCGCCCAGGGCGTCGTCGGACGCGGCGACGGACCACAGGAAGTGATTCAAGTGGACATCGCCGCCGATGGCGGAATTCAGGTTGTTATAGATACCGGCGAGCATCTGCTCGGCATCGGTAGCGTTCACCGGGAAGTTACTGCTGTCTTTGGACCAGTAGTTGGTCGTGTCGAGGAAAGACTCACAGGACGCAAACGAGAAAGCGAGGGCGGCGAGAGCCGCAAGTTTCATCAATTTTTTCATAACGCTTTCGTTCTTATTATTTGACAATACACACAGCTACGCGGTTGGATTCGGGGCTGCGGGAAGCATCCCGGTCGCCACCGACGGCGGAGCGGATGATACGGCTGGCGGCGATGCCGGCCTTCTTGAGCATCTCGACCACCACGTCAGCGCGCTGCTCGGAGAGATCCTTGTTGATCTCGTCGGTACCGGTGCCGCTGTCGGCATAGCCGGTGACGGTGATCGTGGCGTCAGGATTGTCCTTCAGGATCTGCGCGATCTGGCCCAGCTTGAAGGCCTCGTCGGGACGGATCTCGGACTTGCCGATCACGAAGAACACGTCGTCGCTGTAAGGACCGGTGAAGTTGGAGCCGGCAGGAACCTTGACTTCCTTGACGACCTCCACGGGCACTTCCTTCTCGACGATCTTTTCGACGATCTTCTCGACGATGCGCTCAGGCACATAGGCATTCGCCACATGGGCGGTCTCGGCATGCTTGCGGGTGCCGCCGAAGGAGAGGTTCAGGCCCACGAGGAGACCCTTGGCGTGCGGATAGTAACCCAGGTCGATACCCTTGGTCCAGCTGCTGAAGCCGGAGGAGGAACCCACCTCAGGGTCGAGGCCCTTGTACTTGGTGAAGACCCAAGGGTTCTGGGCCTGCACATACAGGTGGCACTGGCCGAACGGGGCGTTCTTCCACAGACGCTTGAAGTCGTAACCGAGGGTGACGGTCTGGATCCGGAAGAAGTCGGCATCCTCGATGAAGATGTCGGAGTTGTTCATATAGTTGTAGTTGGTACCGGCGACCAGACGGGGAAGGCGGTTGGAGGAGCCTTCGCCGTGCCAGTAGTCGTACACCTCGGTGGTGTAGTTGTTCCACTGGCTGTCGGTGTAACGGCGGTAGGCGCGGAACACCTGCTGGCCGAACATGCCGTAACCGCTCACGCCCAGGTCGAAGCCCTTGTAATAGACGGAGAAGTTGAGACCCACGTTGAAATCCGGGTTCGGATCGCCGGTCATCGTCTTATCGGCGTCGTTGATGACACCGTCCTTGTTCTGGTCGACGAACTTGAGGTCACCGGGAACGATGTTGTCCACGATGGTGCCCAGGCCCTTGGCTTTCCACTCATCGATTTCAGCCTGATTCTGGAACACGCCGTCGGTCTCATAGGTCCAGAAGTAGCCGATCGGGAAGCCGACCTGCGCGCGGTACATCTCAGCGATGCCCTGGACGACGGAACCGGCACCGTGGATGATGCCCTCATCGTTGGCGATACGGGTGACGCGGTTCTTGTTGTAAGCGCCGTTCACGCCGATGTTATAGGAGAAGTCCTTGCCGATGGCGTCATTCCAGTTCAGGGCGAGCTCGACACCGGAGTTGCGCACGTCACCACCGTTCTTATACGGGGCGTTGGCGCCGAAGTGACCCATGATCGGGGCGTTCACCAGCCAGTTCTTGGTATCCTTCTGGTACCAGTCGAACGCGACACTCAGCTTGTTGGCGAACAGGCGGGCGTCGAAGCCCAGGTCCAGCTGCTGGGAGGTTTCCCAGGTGATGTCGGGGTTCGCGAGCTTGTCGGCATAGGCGCCGGTACCGGAATTCTGGGCGGTAGGGCCGGTATAGAAGGAGTAACCGCCATCGGCAGCACCCACGGAAATGGTGGAGAGGTACTGGAAATTGTCGATGTTGCAGTTACCGTTCTGGCCCCAGCTGCCGCGCAGCTTCAGGAAGTTCACCACGGTAGGATTCCACCAGTCTTCGTTGGAAACCACCCAACCGGCGGAAACGGACGGGAAGTAGCCCCAGCGATGACCTCTCGCGAAGTTGGAGGATCCATCAGCGCGGAAAATCAGGGACAGCAGGTATTTCTCGGCGTAGTCGTAATTGACACGGCCGAAGAAGGAGACCAGGCCGCTGTCACCCCAGGTGGAACCGGAGATATCGCTGAGGGAAGGAGTGCCGTTGGTGTTGCCCACATAGGCGTACTTCCACTGGTTCGGCCAGAGGACGCCGCTGTTGCCGGCGCCGACGGACTCACCGAAGCCACTGTGCTCGAGGGTGTTACCGACGAGGGCGTCGAAGTGGTGGTTCTTGCCGATGTTGAAGAGGTAGTTGACCGTATTTTCCCAGGACCAGCTCCAGCCGGCCCAGGCGCTCTGGCTGACGCTGTCGACGCCGCTGTAGGACGTGTCGGTCAGGCTGTAGATGAGACCGTACTGACGATAGGTGCCCGAGCTCATGTTGTAATTGAACTGGCTCTTCCAGATGAGGCCCTTGATGGGCTGGACCCGGAGGTTGGCGGACATGTTCAGGCCGTAGTCGTGGTTCTCGTTGTTGCCGCGGGAGGAATAGACCATCTCGGCGATCGGGTTGCTGATGGTGGAAACCAGGTTCCAGACACCGCTGTTCTTCAAGTAGTCATACTCCGTAAAGGAACCGTCCTCCAGATAAGCGGGGACCAGCGGGTTCGCGGAGAGCATGTTGAAGATATCGTTCCAGTAATGGTTGCCGGTGCCGATACCGCTCTTCTTGGACTGGATGAAAGTCAGGTTTTCACCGACGGAGATGATGTCCAGGCCATCCTTGCGCCAGAGCACGTGGTCCGAATTCAGACGGGCGGTGACGCGGGAGTAGTTGGAAGCGACCGGCTTGCCGAAGATACCTTCCTGGTTGGCGTAGCTGACACCCATCGAGAACTTGGACAGGTCGGAACCGCCGACGATGTTCACGGCGTGGTTCTGGTTGGGAGCGTTCTCGTTGCGGATCAGGTCCAGCCAGTTGGTACCCACGAAGGAACCGTCCTTGATGCTGTTGTACAGCGCGGGGCTCAGGATGTTGGCCCAGTCGAGCTTCTCCTTGCCCATATTGAACTGCACCTGGTCCTGGATGTCCATATACTGCTGGGCGTTCAGGAATTCAGGCATCCGCAGCACATTCTGGACACCGTAGAAACCGTCATAGGAAACGGTGATGCTCTCGCCCTTGCCCTGCTTGGTGGTCACGAGGATGACACCGTTCGCACCACGGGCACCGTAAATGGCGCAGGAGGCGGCGTCCTTCAGGACGTCGATGCTCTCGATATCGGAGGCGTTCAGGGAATTGATGTTTCCGCCGGCGACACCGTCGATGACATAGAGAGGCTCATAGGAGCCGATGGTACCCATACCGCGGATGTTCACATTGTAGCCTTCGCCCGGCTGACCGGACTTGGACATGATGCTCACACCAGGAGTGGAGGACTGCATGGCGCCCAGGGCGTTGGTGGAATTGAGCTTCGCGAGGTCATCGCCCTTGACCTGGACGGTTGAACCGGTCACCAGTTTCTTCTTCTGGGTACCGTAACCGACCACGACGACTTCGTCGAGAAGTTCCTGGTCTTCCTCCAACATCACCGAGAACTGGGTCTGATTCCCCACCTCGATGACCTGGGTCCTGTAACCGATGGACGAAATCTCGATGCTCGCGCCCGGTTGGACGTTGAGCATGAAATGACCGTCCAGGTCGGTGATGGCACCGTTCTGGGTGCCGCTTTCAATGACGCTCGCGCCCACGACGGGTCCGATGGCGTCGGTGACCGTTCCGGAGATCCGGACCGTCTGCGCCGTCGCGGCCATGCCGATAAGCAGGAGCAGCATTGAGGCAAAAAGTCTTAAACTTTTCATTGGAAGGTTGGATTAATTAATATGGTTGTAATGTGCTTTCAGCCGTACCTTATTGTAAAAAATACTAATTTCAGATTAGAGGAAGGGGGGCTTGCTCGCGCTCGGAGAAGGGAGCGATGGCTGAGGCGGAATATGAATCCCCAATAACCGGGAAGTGGCCCTCATTAAAGGTATAGTCTTAGCATTCTAACTTTCAAAAATAGCATTTTCAGTTAAATAAGACAAATTTTTTATGAACATTTTTGTAAAAAATTGTACTTTTGTGTAAACAGGATTGACTTGGAACAGGACGAAAAATACATGCGGGAGGCGCTTCGCGAAGCGGCCGCCGCCCTTGCCGCCGGGGAGGTTCCCATCGGGGCGGTTATTGTATCCCGCGGCCGCATCATCGGCCGAGGGCACAACATGACGGAACGGCTCACCGACACCACCGCCCACGCGGAGATGGTGTCCATCACCGCCGCGACCGAAGCTATCGGTGGCAAGTATTTGAATGATTGCACCTTGTATGTGACGGTGGAGCCCTGCCCGATGTGCGCGGGCGCCCTGAACTGGGCGCAGATCGGCCGCATCGTATACGGGGCCATCGACCCGCGCCGGGGATTCAGCCTGTTCACCCCTTCCCTCCTCCATCCGAAGACGGAGGTCACGGCCGGCGTCCTGGCCGACGAATGCACCGCGCTGATGCAGGATTTCTTCCGCTCGAAGCGCTGATTGACAAGGTTTTTTGCTATCTTTGCATCTGATGGCCAGAAAACCTAAAATCCCGGGCGTAGACCCCGCTTACCTCGAAAAACAGAAGGAGGCGCTCCTCCGCAAGAACCGCTATGTCCTGTATTTCAACGACAGCGAGATGGCGGCGGTGGACGAATACTGCGCCCGCTTCAAGGTCCATGCGAAAGCGGCCCTGTTCCGCGAAGCCATCATGTCCAAGATTCTCTCCGAATTAGAGGAGAACCACCCTACCCTTTTCTAGATCATGCCTGAAGATATCCAGATCCTGAGCGACACCATGGTAGACGGTGTCCGCCATATCACGGCCGCCACCTCGGCCCTCGTCTGCTCCCGTCAGATCGATTTCGACCTCATCGACGGTACCATCCGGAACCTTCGCTACACCGGCGGCTGCCACGGCAACCTCCAGGCGCTCGGCGCGTTGCTGGAAGGCCAGCCCGTGGATTTCGCCCTGGACCGCCTGACCGGCATCAACTGCAAGGAGCGGGGGACGTCCTGCTCCGACCAGCTTACGCGCGTGCTGCGGGCCGTTCTTTAGCCCTTGTCACTTTTGGAAAATTATACTATCTTTGCACCCCGGAATTGAGATGTGGTGTAATGGTAGCACTAGGGATTTTGGTTCCCTCAGTTAGAGTTCGAATCTCTACATCTCAACTTAGAGCATCAGGCCGGCCCGTACGCGGTCGGCCGTTTCCTTTCCCTTCAGCACCTCCAGGATCGCCAGGCCGAAGTTCACGGCATGGCCGGCGCCGCGTCCGGTGATGAGGCGTCCGTCCACGACGGCGCTCTCGGGCGTGAAGATGGCGCCCTTGGCGATCATCGGATCCTGGAAGCCCTCGAAGCAGGTGAAGCGCTTGCTGGAGACATCGTCCAGCTGGGAGACGACGAGGCCGGGAGCCGCGCAGATGGCCGCGACGACGCCGTCGTGCTTGTAGCACTTGCGCATCAGCGCCATCAGGGCCTTGTCGGCCGCGAGGTTCTTCGTGCCCGGCATGCCGCCCGGGAAAATCATCACGGCGGGGCAGTCGTCATCGAAATCGTCCCGGGTGAGGTCCACGCTCACGGTGATGCCGTGGGAGCTGGTCACGAAGGGTTCGTCATTGATGGAAACGGTCTGGACATCCACGCCTCCGCGGAGGAGGACGTCACGGGTGGCGATGGCTTCCATATCTTCGAAGCCGTCGGCGAAGAACATATAAACGCCTTCCATTATCTTCTTCTTGCGATGGAAATGTAATACAGCAGGGTGGCCAGGGAGCCGATGGCCGCGATCACATAGGTGTAGGCGGCCCATTTGAGGGCGTCCTGCGCCATCGGTTTGGTCTCATAGCTCACGACGCCGGCGTTGTCCAGCCACTGGACGGCGCGGGCGCTGGCGTTCATCTCCACCGGGAGGGTGATGAAGCTGAACAGCGTGGTGAGGGCGAACAGGCCGATGCCGATCCACAGCAGGGACGGGAAAATCTGGTACAGGAACAGGCCGGCCAGGAGGACCCAGGAGATCCAGCTGTTGGTGAACGTGAGCACCGGGACCAGGGCGGAACGCAGTTTCAGCGGGCCGTAGCCGGTCGCATGCTGGACGACGTGGCCGCACTCGTGCGCGGCGACGGCGGCCGCGGCGACGGAACGTCCGTAATAGACGTCGTGGCTGAGGTTCACGGTCTTGGTCTGGGGGTTGTAATGGTCCGTCAGGGTGCCCTCGACGGAAACGATGTTCACGTCGTGGATGCCGTGGGCCTGCAGCATCCGCTGGGCGACCTCGGCGCCGGTCAGGCTCGTAGGGACTTCCGAATACTTCTCAAAGCGGCTCTTCAACCTGACCTGCACCAGCATGGACAGGAACATCACCGCGATCATCAGGATCCAAATCATCGATGTTGACATAGCGCTCACAGTTTTCACAAAAATACACATTTTATGGAAAAAGTCCGCCGTTATTGCTAAATTTGCCTGATATTTTGCAGGAAGACATGATGCGAGAGGATGATTTTTCCAGATTGGAACTGGACCTGAAGGGGTGCCAGCGGAACTACCGGTATTTCCGTTCCCTGCTGGAACCGTCGACGAAACTGCTGGTTCTCGTCAAGGCCAACGCATACGGCCACGGCGCCGTGGAGTTCGCCGCGATGATGCAGCGGGCGGGCGCCGACTACCTGGCCGTGGCCTATCCGGTCGAGGGCATGGAACTGCGGGAGAACGGTATCAGCCTGCCCATCATCGTCCTGACCGCCGGAACGGACTTCTATCCGGAGATCGTGAAGACGCGGATGGAGCCCAGCATCCCCAACCTGGAATCCCTGGACGTGTTCTGCACCTACCTGCGCAGCGTCGGCCTCCGGGACTATCCGATCCACCTCAAGCTGGACACCGGCATGCACCGGCTGGGTTTCATGACCTCGGAGATTCCCGCCCTCGTTGAATTCCTGAACGCCCATCCCGAAGTCAAGGTCAAATCCCTCTTCTCGCACCTCTGCGTCGCCGAAGATCCGGAGGAGGACGCCTTCACCCAGGCCCAGTTCGACCTGTTCGAGCGGAACACGCAATCTATCATCGACGGAATCGGCTATCAGCCCCTGCGCCACATCCTCAACTCCGCCGGCATCGAGCGTTTCCCGGAGCACCAGTACGACATGGTGCGCCTGGGCATCGGCATATACGGCATCAGCGCCCTTCCGGGCGTCAAGCTCGCCCCCGTCGCTTCCCTGAAGTGCAAGGTCCTGCAGGTCAAGCACCTGCGCGAGGGTGACACCATCGGTTACGGTCGATGGGGCAAGGCCGCCCCGGGCACCGTCATCGCCACCATCCCCGTGGGGTATGCCGATGGCATCGACCGTCACCTGGGCCGCGGCAAGGCCTCCTTCTGCGTGAACGGCCACCGCGCCCCGACCATCGGGAACATCTGTATGGATATGTGCATGCTGGACGTCACCGGCATCGACGTGAAAGTCGGCGACACCGTCACCGTCTTCGGCGAGGATCCCACCGTCTCCGAACTGGCGGACATCCTCGGAACCATCCCCTACGAAATCCTCTCCTCCATCCCCCGCCGCATCGAACGGATCGTCGTGCGCTAAAGCTGGAGATAACGATGCTGGACGACTCCGTTGGAGCCGAGCTGCATCACGTACGGAAGTGCGGATAGGTCGAAAGTATCCAGGAGGAAATGAGCCTCGTCAGGATATTCTTCCAGAAGAGTATCTACGTTAATCAGGAGCACTTTTGATTTGTGGCGGGAGAGTTCCCGGGCGGCTTCCAGGGTTTCTTCGCAGCGGCCGCAGCCTTCGGTATAGAATACCAGATAATCCGGTTTCCGGAGGGAGAAAACGCCCTTCTTGGCGGCCTTCCGGAACAAGCAGGGCTTCCGCAGCAGCGTACCATGGACCTTCTGGTCGGGAACCGTGCTTCCTACGGGCGTCCGCTCCAGGAGATCTTTCATCACCAGCGCCATCGACACGACCGAGGATGTATCTTCCGCCGTGGTCCAGACATCCGGAACGCCAAGAATATATTTGTCGATGAAAAGCCGCGTACCTTCCTTAAAAGTCTCCCCCGTCTGCGAGGAGAGATAGTACAGCAGGTCGCCCGCCATGTGCTTGAAGGACTCGGTATCCCCTTCTCCGTAAGTGCGTTCCGCCACGTATGAAGCGACATCCAGCACGTCGGAGGGCTGGAAATCATTGTCATAGCCGGAGAACACCTTATCATAGAGGGAAGTTCCCTCCTGGGTGCCATACACGTAGTCTTTCTTACCGGCAATCTTGTCTGTCAATATCTGCAGTGCCGGGGTATCCAGTCCCCTGCCCACGACGTTTCCGTCCGGATCGACCAGGAACATCCGGGGCGTCTGGAGGACGCCATACTTGCGCTGGAAATCGGATTCCACCTCCGGATCCCAGAGATGGATCATACCCTGGACGGGCAGGGACGCCTCCCTGTAGCGGGCCCATGCTTCCGGGTCCGTGCCCACATACACCGCGACGGCCGTCAGCGGGAATTCCGTTGACGAAAGGAACCGGACCAGCCGGGGCGTCTCGATACGGCAGGTAGAACAGGAAGTATCGTAGAAATACAAGAGCGTGTAAGCGCCTTTCACCGGAACGGTCACATCGGTGCCTTCCGGAGTTTGCATCTTCACCTCCGGCGCCGCGGCGCCGAGCTGCGCCTGCCGGTTGAACTCCGCGAACACTTTGACATTCAAAAGGTCCAGTTCATCCTTCATGGCCACCTTGCCCGGGATGAGCCAGGTATCGGCAATATGCACGGCCACGCCCTCGTCGCCCATGATCTTGGACTGGAGGTAATGGTCATAGATCTTCAGCGTCACGAACTGACGCACGAGGGAATCCTTGCAGGACTCGATAAGGAAGTCGCATTCGGCGTTCTGGACGCTCAGCGGTTCCCCCGCCAAAGCGGCGAAATACTCTTCCAGCTTGGCGCCCAGCTCTGCGTACCGGTCGTCCTGCGCCCGGAGCGTCAATGCGGCGAAAACGGCCGCCAGGGCCAGCAGAAGGCGTCTCATAACACCACGCCTTCCGGGATGAACGTCGAGTAGTCGCCGTGGTGCTTGAGGATGTCCCGCACCGCGCTGGACGAGATATGCGCGAACTCCTGCGCCGTCGGGATGATGATGGTCTCGATGTCCGGGGCCAGGCGGCGGTTCGCGTCGGCGATGGACCGTTCCGTCTCGAAATCAATCATGTTTCGGACGCCACGGACGATGTGGTGGATGCCCAGCTCGCGGCAGGTGTCGATGGTGAGGTTGTCATACTGGATGACGGAAACGCCTTTCATCCCCTCCGTCGCCTGATAGATGATGGAGAGACGCTTTTCCATATCGAAAAATCCGCGCTTGTCCTGGTTGATACCGATGGCGACGACCACCTCGTCGAACATCGTGAGGGCACGCTTGAGGATATTCAGATGGCCGGCCGTAAACGGGTCGAACGAGCCGGGGAACAGGGCTTTTGTTTTCATAACTGCCAATCAATCGGGGTTTTTCCTTCGGCGCGAAGGATGAGGTTGGTCTGGGAAAAATGGCGGCATCCGAAGAAGGCGCCACCCGCCAGCGGCGACGGATGCGCCGCGGTCAGGACATGGTGCTTCGTCGTGTCCACGAGGGCGGCCTTCCCCTGGGCGAACCGGCCCCAGAGAAGGAACACGACGCCGTCGCAGCGGTCGGAGACGGTCCGGATCACCGCGTCGGTGAACTCCTGCCAGCCGATGCGGCTGTGGGAGGTGGGCGTTCCCGCCTGCACGGTGAGGACCGTGTTCAGCAGCAGGACACCCTGACGGGCCCACGGCTCAAGGTCCGGGCTTCCGCTCATGTGGAGGCCCAGGTCGGTTTCGATTTCTTTAAAGATGTTCTTCAGGGACGGCGGCGCGGGAACGCCCTCCGGCACGGAGAAGCACAGCCCCATCGCCTGTCCCGGCCCGTGATACGGGTCCTGGCCCAGGATGACGACCTTCACCTCGGAAAGAGGCGTGAGGTCGAAGGCCTTGAAAATCTGGCGGCCGGGAGGATAGATCACCTTCCCGGCAGCCTTTTCTTCGTGGAGGAAGCGGACCAGGGAGGCGAAATACGGTTTCTCGAATTCGTCCCGCAGGGCTTCCTTCCAAGATTGTTCAATCTTTACGTCCATGTTAGATTCCTTCGCTGCGCTCGGAATGACAGGGAGGTCAGAAGATCGCTTCAATGACCTCCGCAATGTTCTTCACATAGACAAAGGTAAGACCTTTTACGTAAATTTCCTTGATGTCCTCGATATCTTTACGGTTTTCTTCGGAAATGACGATGGTCTGGACCCCGGCGCGCTTAGCAGCGAGGATCTTTTCCTTGATGCCGCCCACCGGGAGCACCCGGCCGCGGAGGGTCATCTCGCCCGTCATCGCGATGCCGCTCTTAAGCGACTGCCCGCGCAGGGCGGACACCATCGAGCTGACCATCGTGATGCCGGCGGACGGGCCGTCCTTGGGCACCGCGCCCTCGGGCACATGGACATGGATATCCTTCTCCATGAACTGGTCGGTGGTCATCTCCGCCAGTTCCGGATGGGCTTTGATGTACTGCCAGGCGATCTGGGCGGACTCCTTCATCACGTCGCCCAGGTTGCCGGTCATCGACAGGACGCCCTTGCCCTTGGAGACGGAGCTTTCGACGAAGAGGATCTCGCCGCCCATCTCGGTCCAGGCCAGGCCGGTCACCACGCCCGGGGCCTCATTGCCCTTCTGGGTGTCGTGGAAGGAGGTCGGCAGGCCCAGGTACTCGCGGAGGTGTTCCTTCTTGACCACCTTCGGGTATTCCTCCTCGAGGGCGATCTTCTTCGCGGTCACGCGGGCGATCTTCGCGATCTGCTTCTCCAGGCCGCGGACGCCGGATTCGTGCGTGTACTCATCGACAATGTCGGCGAGGCATTCCGGGTCGATCTCCAGCTCGTCCTTCTTCAGGCCGTGCTCTTCCAACTGCTTGGGAACCAGATAGTTTTTCGCGATCTCGAGCTTCTCCTCGGCCAGATAGCCAGTCACATTGATCATCTCCATACGGTCCTTCAGGGCCGGCTGGATGGTGGAGATGCCGTTCGCCGTAGTGATGAACAGGACGTTCGACAGGTCATAGTCGATGTCCAGGTAGTTGTCGTGGAAGGTGCTGTTCTGCTCCGGATCCAGGGCCTCGAGCAGTGCGCTGGACGGGTCGCCCTTGAAGTCGGAGGAGAGCTTGTCGATCTCATCCAGGACGATGACCGGGTTGGAGGTGCCGGCCCGCTGGAGGCCGTTCAGAATCCGGCCTGGAAGGGCGCCCACGTAGGTTTTCCGGTGGCCGCGGATCTCCGCCTCGTCGTGCATGCCGCCGAGGGAGATGCGCACGTACTGACGCCCGAGGGCACGCGCGATGGACTTGCCAAGGCTGGTCTTACCCACGCCGGGAGGGCCGTACAGGCACAGGATCGGGGACTTCATGTTGCCCTTCAGCTTGAGGACGGCGAGGTACTCGATGATACGGTCCTTCACCTGGTCCAGGCCGTAGTGGTCCTCGTCCAGCACTTCCTGGGCGTGCTTCAGGTCCAGATTGTCCTCCGACATCTCGCCCCACGGCAGGTCCAGCATAAACTGGATGTAGTTGTATTGCACGCTGTAGTCCGGCGAGGACGGGTTGTACTTCTCCAGGCGCGCCATCTCCTTGTCGAAGATAGCCCGCACTTCCTTGGACCACTTCTTCGCGTCCGCGCGTTCGCGCAGTTTCGCGAACTCCTCGCCCTCGTCCATGCCGAGCTCCTCCTGGATGGTCCGCAGCTGGTTGTTCAGGTAGTATTCCCGCTGCTGCTGGTCGATGTCGCTCTTGACCTTCTGGTTGATCTCCTGCTTGATCCGCAGGAGCTGCACCTGGGTGTCCAGCACCTTGAGCAGGGCCATGCCGCGCTCGTGGACATCGCTGAAGGAGAGGAGATTGACGCGGTCCGCGAAGTTCTCCACCTCGATGGTGGTGGCGATGAAGTTCACCAGGAACTGGAAGTTGTCGATGGCCTTGAGGGCGCCGACAGCCTCCTTCGGGGCGAAGGACGAGGAACGGACGATCTCTCCGGCCCGCTCCTTGAGCGCGTCGGAAAGCACCCGGATCTCGTTCTCGTCCTCCTGCGGGAGGACATCCTCCTCATAGGTGACGCGGGCGACGATATAAGGGTCGCAGTTCAGGACCGCATCCACATGGATGCGCTTGAATCCCTGCAGGATAGCGGTCAGGGAGCCGTCCGGCATCTCCAGGGTCTTGACGACCTTGCAGACGGTGCCGTATTCGGCGAGGTCCCCCTGGACGGGATCCTCGACGGTGACGTCGGTCTGGGGAACCGCGCCCAGGACGCCGTCCCGCGTCTCGACGTCACGGATCAGGCGGATGGATTTCTCCCGGCCGATGGTGACGGGGAACACGGTCCCGGGGAACACGACGGCGTTCCGCAGGGCCAGCACAGGGATGGCGTCGGCGAGGTCGGACTCGTCCAGCTTCAGCAGGGACGTATCGCCCACGACCGGCATGATATTCACTTCTACGCCCGGCTGGGCGTTCATATCAAAGATATCTTTCATCAACAGTAAAAGTTAGGGGGCATGACAATTTGTCATACCCGGTACTTGTATTCTTTCCATATATAATAATGTCAATCTCCGTGCCAAGCCGTAGAAGGCCGATTTTTGGCGGAACTCTTTGATTTTAGAAAAATTAACCCTAATTTTGCAAATCCGAAACTTAAACGGAAGAAAAACAAACCTTTAAACAATTTTTTATTTAACTATGACTAAGGCAGAGATTGTCAATGAGGTTGCGAAATCGACCGGCATTGAGAAAGTTCAGGTTCAGAGTGTGATCGAGGAGTTCACCAAGGTTGTCAAGGATTCCATTATTGCCGGTGAGCCGGTTTATCTCCGTGGCTTCGGTAGCTTTATCATCAAGCACCGCGCCGAGAAGGCCGCCCGCAATATCACGAAGAAGCAGACGATGACCATCCCCGCTCACAACATCCCGGCTTTCAAGCCCGCCAAGGTTTTCGTCAACGCCGTGAAGGAAAAATAATCCATTCACAAAAATAAACAAACAACTTTTTTATTATGCCTAGCGGTAAGAAAAGAAAAAGACATAAAATGGCAACGCACAAGCGTAAAAAGCGCTTGCGCAAGAACAGACACAAGAAGAAATAATTCTTCCCGCGTGTCTGCCATTTTAGCAGTCTGCTGAAAGCAAAGGGCTCGCCGGAGGATCCGGAAGCCCTTTTGTCTTAAAGTCCAAAAACCAAATTTCCTGATGGAGTCTGAAAAACCCGACAAGGACCTGATTGTCGATGTAACATCGACGGAAGTACACATCGCCTTGATGGAAAACCACCGGCTGATCGAGTACAACACGGAGTCCAGCACTGGGAAAAAGTATTCGGTGGGAGATGTGCACCTGGGTAAGGTGAAGAAAATCCTCCCGAATCTCAATGCTGCCTTCGTCGATATCGGGGACAAGAAGGAAGCCTTCATCCACTATCTGGACCTGGGACTGTACTTCCACGCGTTCGACCAGTTCGTGCGGGAGTCAAACCAGAACACGAATCTCGAGGACCTCTATTCGAGGATTCAGATCGGTACTCCCCTCCCCAAGGAGGGCAAGATCGAGGAAATCCTGAAACCGGGCCAGATGATCGTCGCCCAGATCGTGAAAGAGCCGATATCCACGAAGGGATCACGACTGACTGCGGAAATTTCGTTGGCGGGACGCAACATTGTCCTTCTCCCCTTCGCCGAGAAGGTGTCGATCTCCGCGAAGATCGCATCGAAGGAGGAGAAGCGTAGACTTGAAACGCTTGTCAAGAGCATCCTCCCCAAGAACTACGGAGCCATCATCCGTACGGCGGCCGAAGGAAAGAACGCCGCCACCCTCGTGGGAGAGACGAAAGCCCTCATCGAGAAGTGGGAAAGCTCTTGGAAGAAGATCGCCCGTAACAAGAACGTCCAGCTGCTCTTCACCGAGTACAGCAAGACGACCACCATCCTCAGGGACCTGCTGAACGAATCGTTCTCCAACATCTGGATCAACGACGAGAAAATCTGCGACGAAGCCCGGAAGTACATTGCGATCATCGCTCCCGAACAGGAGAAGATCGTGCACCTGTACGAAGGCAAGCAGCCCATCTATGACCATTTCGAGGTCACCCGGCAGATCAAGAGTTCCTTCGGAAAGGTGGTGCCGATGAAGCAGGGGGCCTATCTTGTGATCGAGACGACGGAAGCGCTGAATGTGATCGACGTGAACAGCGGCATCCGCACCAAGACCGCCGACCAGGAAGAGAATTCCTTCGAGGTCAACAAGATCGCCGCGGAAGAGATCGCACGGCAGCTCAGACTCCGCGATATGGGAGGGATTGTCATCGTGGACTTCATCGACATGGAGTCGAACGACCATAAGAACGCCCTCTTCAAACACATGCAGGAGCTGATGGAAAATGACAGGGCCAAGCACAACGTGCTGCCGCTGACCAAGTTCGGGCTGATGCAGATCACCCGGCAGCGGATCCGCCCGGTGACCGAGATCAACACCATGGAACAATGCCCGCTGTGCCACGGCACCGGCAAGATCCACTCCAGCGTGGTGATCGACGAGGAGATTGAGCGGAAGCTCGCCTACTACGTCATCGAGAAGGGATACAAGGTCCTGACCCTGAAAACCAGTCCGATCCTGGGCGCATACCTCAAAAGGGGTTTATTCAACTCCTATCTGAGCAAGTGGAGAAAGCACTACAAGGTCAAGTTGGACATTGAAGAAATCACCGATTTCTCCGTCCTGCAACACGAAATGTACAATGAAAAAGGAGAGAAGCTCGATTAGAGCCTCTCTCTTTTGCTTCTCAAAAGAGAGAAGCAATCGTTCACGTTACCCCCACCCTAAATCCCTCCCCTCGGGGGAGGGACTTAGTCGCTTCGCTCCGAAACGACCGGGGGTTCATTATTCAGCCTCGATGGGAGCCGTGGTGCCGACCGCGGCAACGCGGCAGTTGTCCACGTACCAGTCGCCGTAGCTGCCGGACTGGATGGCGGGACGCTCGCCATAGGCCCGCTGGACGTACGCCAGGATCATCAGGTTGTCCTTGTTATAATCCGAAGGGACGGTGTAGCTGTAGTTGAAGGACTTGGTCCCGCCTACCTCGTTGATGGTGAAGGATTCACCGGAGATGGAGGAGGTGAGGGTCTTCCGGGCTACACGGTCGTGCTGGAAGTCATCGTGGGCACCGTTGTTATAATCGGCCTGGTAGCCGATAATGCCGTTCTCCATCAGGATGACCGTCAGCTTGTAGGTTTCGGGAGAGAGGCCCAGCACATCGACCTTGACATTCAGATTCTGACCGGAGAGGCTGGATTCCAGGCCGACGGACGTCACCGCGGGATAGAGGGTCTCCGTCTCTTCGACGGCGTTGGCGATCAGTTGCGCGGCATAGTCGGAGCTATAGTTCTCCACCTCGACGCGGCCGTCGACGATTCCGGTCGGATAACCGCCGATCTGATATTGGCTGCCCAGGGTGTTAATGTCCGAGAAGCCGTAATTACCGTCCGTGGCATACAGGCAGATATACTCAAACTTATCACCCAAGTTGGACTTGGCCAGCTTGAAGGTCTCGCTCATGATGGGGCAATAGCCACACCAGGTCGCCGTGAAGCGCATGCCCAGGGAATGATGGGCAATCTTCTTGAGGTTGCTGCCGTCACCCTGCGTCACCGTGACCGGATAGCAGTTCTTGTCATCGCACACAATCAGCACGCCCGTACGCTCCTCGCCGAGGTTCTGTTCGGCGCTGAAAGAAACGGTCACGCCCAGCCGGGGATCGCCGCTGGCGCCCACTTCCTTGATCCAGTCAGCGGTGTTTTCGATGTGGTAGCCGACCGTGGAGCGGATGGTCAGGGAGAACACGCCGCCCATCGGATCCACCGTGATTTCGGTGGGGCTGTACTCGAAGAAATCGCCATACTCGATACCCGCGTCCGCATCCATCAGCGTGGCAAAATGGCCCGCCTGGATGTTAACGTCCTTGGTGACCGTACGGACAGCGATATCCCCGTCCTCCTTCTCGAACAGAAGGGAGAATCCGCCTTTCAGGTTGGCAGGCATCGTCACGAAATGATAGGCTTCTCCCACCTTCAGGGTCTCCCCTTCCGGAGCGGAAAGCTCGATCTTGTTGGACATGTAATCCGCCGAACCGGTCGCGCGAATGTAAGGCGTGGATCCGGCCGAAGCCGCATACAGGCCGATGAGGCCGGCCAGATAGACGCTTTCGTCCGCAGGGACGAGAAGTACCTTCTTGACGCCCGGCTCGGTCACGGAGAACTTGACGCCACCGCACTGGTGATGGAAGGTCAAGGACTTCGTGTCTTTCTTGACAAAGGCTGCGGAGATGAACAGATTATCCGCGAAGGAGCCGGCGACAGCCTCCTGCGTGTCAGGAAGTGTCGTCACATAATAGCTGCTCTGGATATTGTTGTCCGCATTGTACGGATAAACCGCCCAGAAGTTACCGGAACCGGAAGGCATCGTGCCGGAGAACTCGGCCGTCGCCGCAGGTTCGGTATTCTTGGAAACGAATTTCTTGTTGGCGGAATTGCCAACACGGATAATGGAAATCGCGTCCTTGGGAGACCAGAAAACCTTTCCGTCGGCTTGACGGACGGTCTTCGTTTCATCGGCACCGGAGAAACCGGCGGTGAGGACGGTGATCTCACCTTCCTCTTCGGGCGTGACATCGACGGGCTCGTCGACGTTGCAGGAGCAAGTCAGGATGGCGGCGAAAGCCGCGAAAAGCAATGCGTTCTTTTTCATGGCCGTTCCGTTTTTAGTCATCCAGATCATCAAGGATGTCGTCATACGTGTCATCCAATCCGCCGCTCAGGCAGAAAGAGAGGTCTTGATGCAGGTCGATCACCCGGACCGCAGGGGTTAGATACACTTTTTCCATCTCTTTGATTTTGAATATTTGTCAGTCGTTTTCTTCTTCATATTGATAATCCACCGAAGCGCCAAGGGCGCAAGTGACGACGTTGTCCACGAAGCCGTTGCGGAGGACCAGGGCCACGAATCGGGGCGAGCCGGAAACGGGTCTGGAGATGGACGCATGCCCGGTTTCCCCTTCTTTCATTCCCGACGCGGTGAAACAATCCGTCCACGAGCGCAGGACATTGTTGTGGACATGGTTCTCGGAACCGCCTGTCTGTTTGGCTACGATGCCGTCTTCCAGTTCCAGGATGCTGAGGGTGTAGTCACCGTCCCGGACAATCTTCATCTCGGCCTTCACCGTGTATCTGTCTCCGTCCAGTTCGCTCTCAATCTTAAGGCCGGCGGCCGGGCCGCGGGCTTCCAGGAGACGGTCGACCTGTTTGAGTAAGAGATCCATCGAAGAATCTGTAAACTTACTCTCAGGATCCAAATCTACAACAGCTTGCGGACATGTATTCTTCGTTTCGAATCGCTTGACCAAATCATCACAGAGAGGCTTAACATACATCGGGTCAATGGACAAGCAATGGACACTCACCGGGACAATCCGGCCGGGTCTTGCCTCCATCGCCTGTTCAATAGCTTCTTCCATGAACGGGCAATTCACACACCAAGTGCCCGTGAATTCCAGCACCAGGCTGCGGCGGTAGAAGTCCTTGCCTTCATCGGCAATCACGATGGCTGAGATCACGAGGGGCTCGGATTCCTCACCGTCGATCGAGGCGACGAAGGTCCACTCCCCGGCTTCCGTCGGGGCGAAGACGTTCCCCTCGAGGACGGTTCCGTCCGTGACGTTGCGGATTTCCGCATCGGCTGTCACATCCTCGGCGCCGGAGAAGACGGTGAAGGTAGCCTGCTCCCCCGCCGTCACGTTCAGGGCGGTGAGGTCGGCCACCAGACGTACTTCCAGCGCGGGGTCGTCCTTCTGGCCGACGCAGGAGAGCATCGGCATAAGCAGAAGGAGGATATATAACCACTTTCTCATTTTAGAATGACCATTGGGCGCGGAGGCTCACACCCTTGAACGCGGGCTGCCAGCGGCAGACACCGCCCGAGCACACCATACCCTCGCGGGTACGGCCCGCATTCAGGGAGATGTTCAGCGCGTTCCAGGAGTAAGCGGCTCCGATGTTATAATAATGCACCTTGGTGTCGCCGTGATTGTACATATCACTGGCGGAAATGCTCCAGTGCGGAGCGAAGGAGAGTTCCACGAGGCCCGCCATCCAGTCGCGGGTCAGTTCCTGGGAATACAGGTACTGGAGTTCCGTGCGGAGGGAAACCGTCTTGGAGAAACGGTACAGGGCGTCGAGGACGAAGACATTCTGCGCGTCGGTACGCTTGGCGTTGCCGTGCGTCGGGGAATTCTCCTGGATGGACACGAAGAAGATCGTCTTGAACTTCCGGCTCCAGGTGCGTTCCAGGTCGATGTTGATATCCCGGTAAGCCAGGTAATGGGTTTCCCGGTCGGGCAGGGCGCAAGGGAGCGCCTCGATCCAGGAACCGCCCACGTGCAGTTTCATGCCGTATTTACCGCCGAGAACCGTTTCACGGCGGAAGGTGTAATAGAGGTCGCCCTGGAAACCGGCTTCGCCGTCGGCGTAAGTCACATAAGGGTTCAGCCCCGCCAGCATGTAGGTTTGCTGCATGCACAGGGACGGGAGATAGTTCAGCGTATTGGCCGGGGAGGGATTGGAGGCCGTCAGGAAGATGCGGTCCGTCATGTTCTCCAGCCGGCGCAGGGTCACTGCAGCAGAGAAAGATCCGACGGCATAGTTCAGTTCGATGAGCTGCGCGTTGCCGCCCTTGAGGCGGTAGGCCTGCTTCGAATGACGGAGATGCTCCGTATAGAAATCGTTCCCCTTGCCCACATATTCGCCTTTGAGGGAGAATCCGCCGATGGAATACTGCAGCCGGCCGGACCAGGACAGCACCTGTGAAGGGACCTCGAAACCACCGGTGGAAGCAAGGAATGCGATGTTATCCTCAACCTTGGAAGTGTAGCGGTCCACGACGCTTCCTTCCAGCACGATGGAATGCTCCGACTCGCGGCCGAAAAGGGGAAGCAGGTCGAAGGACAGGTCCGCACCGGCGACTGCCGTTCCTTTCGTGGGCCAGAGGCCGTACTTGGGCATACCGCCTAAAACCTTGAAGGAAACACCCCGGTTCGGGGTATGGAAGGTGATGCGGCCGCCCATGAGCGCGTTGTTCAAACCCAGCTCCCGGTCTTCCCAGGTGCGGAGAAGGATGCCGCTGCCCAGCTGCTCGAAGAAGGAACCCGCCGTCGCTTCCAGCCAGTCGCCGTTCCAGGCGGCGTACAGGCCGGTCAGACCGGCGCCTTTGAGCTCGGCGGGATAGCCAGCAAGCGCCTGCGGATAATATTCCGCCTGCAACCCGGCGGAGAAACCGCCCTTCGCATAGTCCAACTTGAAATAGTTATTGGAGCCCCAAGGATGCTCGGGACTGCCGATGACGCTGTCGTCCAGATAATAGATGGAGTTCGACTCCAAGCTCCCGGTGACACTGCCTTTATCCTGCGCCATCAAGGCGGAAGGGAGACATCCTGCGCACAGCAGGAGTGCGACGATTACTTGCCGGCGCATTTCTTCACCTGAGCGAGCAGTTCCTGTTCATCTCCGGGACGGTAACCGATGTGCGTCCAGAAGAGCTTTCCGTTCTTGTCATAGACGAACACCTGGGGCACGGAACTCACGTTCAGGGCCCGGCGGAGGTCCGCATTGACATCGAACAAGGCGGTGATCCCGTCCCAATCCCGGCCCTGGGCCATCGCGACGGCGCGTTTCATAGAGCGGCTGTCGTCCATGGACACGGCATAGATGCGGAGCGGGAAGGAGGCGTCCCAGTCGGGGAATTCCTCGGCGAGGGTGTCGAGTTCCTTCAGGCAGGGCTTGCAGGTGGTCATCCAGATGCTGATGACGAAGGGGGTCTTGCCGTCCGCCAGGGAAGCGGTCGTGACGGGCTTGCCGGCACCGTCCTGCAGGGTTACCGAAGGGATCTGCTGGCCGGAGGCAACGAGGGCCGCCAGACAGAGAAAAAAGCACACTACTAACTTTTTCATATCTACAAATATACAATTTCCCTGCGAGGAATGCAAGCTATTTGCGCCGAATCAGCGCCGCCGCCAGGAGAAGGACGAACAGGAAAACGGAAATCCGTCCGACAATATCCCCCGCCCGGACAAAGAAAGTCTCCTCGCCGGAAAGGTTCACCCGACCCTTCAGGATGGCCGGTTCCCACCAGGTCGTCCGCTGCAGGATCCGTCCTTTTTGGTCGATGAAAGCCGAGATACCGGTATTCGCGCAGCGGGCGATATCCCGGCGCGTTTCGATGGCCCTCAAGCGGGCGTAGTTCAGATGCTGCTTGTAACCGGGAGTATCGCCCCACCAAGCGTCGTTGGTGATAACAGCCAAGAGTTTGGCGCCCTTGCGGACATACTTCGCGCAGTGCTCGCCATAGACGGATTCATAGCACACGGCGCAGCCGATGGGCACATCCTGATTGAAAACAAGGTTGGAAACTTCCTTCTGTCCCACGTTACGACCCGAGACGCCGCCCAGCAGCTTATCATCTATCGGGGCCAGCACGGAAGGATACGGAAGCATTTCCACGCCGGGAACCAGCTTGGACTTCTGGTAGATTCCATACCGTCCCAAAGTGTCCATGATGAGGGCCGAGTTATGCGTCTCATACCACGTACCATCCCCAAACTGCCGCGCATTGGCCGAAGGCCGCTCTTTCTGATCATAAATCGACAGCGAAGACGCTCCGAACAGGATTTCACCCCGCGGATGCTCCTGCAGGAAAGACCGGAAACGCCGGAACGTCCGGCTGGAAGGCACATCGTTGCAAAGGATGTCGGAAGTGAAAGTCTCGGGGGCCAGCAGCAGGACAGCGGACGAATCTTCCGGATTTCCCTTCTCCATCTCCTTCAGCCCCTGCGCGAACAGGTCCAGCAGCACGGCATTCTGCTCGTCCTGCGTGAGTCCGCCAAACTTGTGATACGGGTCGAAATCGGGCTGTGCGATAACCACCGGGACGCTCGCCTCGGAAACCTCCGTCCGGTTCCAAAGCACCCAAGACCACACCATCGGCCCGAACAGGACGAGGACCGTCCCCACGACTGCGGCGACGCGCGCCTTCCCGTTCCACCGGGCGGAGAACCGTCCGTCGGAAAGCGCCACCATCAGTCCGAAAATAGAAAGGGACGAAGCCCATACCCACAGCGAGCCGCCCAGCGCGCCCGTATATTCATACCATTGGACCAAGGCCGATGTCCCGGCGAAAGCGTTTCCCAGCACCAGCCAGGGCCAGGAAATCTGGGCGACCGTCAGGTAATATTTCTCCCAGGCGATCCACGCGGCCGCGAGGAACAGATACGGGACCGATCCGCCCTGCTTCATCCGCCGTTTCACCCAGCGGAACAGCCCGAAAACGAGCGACATCTGCACCGCGTTGGCCAGGATGGCGAAAATGCCGCCCCCGACCGTCGCGTTGCACACCCAGAACGTCGTCACCGCGTTCCACGCCACGAACGTTCCGTAATGCCACCACCAGAAATGCTTCAGCCCGTTCTCCGACGCCACACGTTCCATGCACAGCAACGGAACGAATCCCACCAGCGCGAGCCAGCCGCACCCTTCCACCAGGAAAGGCAAGCTCATCAGCAGCACGAACAGCGCCGCCAACAACAGCATCACAACGGATCGACTTATCTTCATAATAACACAAAGTTAAATCCTTTCCGCCGGAATTGCAAACTCACCGCACGAGGTCCAGATAGCGCCGGGCGCGGGCGGCGGGAAGCCGTTTGATCCGCTCCAGCAGGCGGTTCTTCCAACAATAAACCGTGCTTTCTTTCTCCGTCCCCATCAGAACCGAGATGAGCGGAGCGTCATAGCCGATGACCAGATAGCAGAAAAGCAGGATGTCTTTCTCCTTGAGGGAAGGTATGTCCTTCCGGAGACCGGAAATCGGGTGCCCCAGATGCTCTTCGATATAATCTTGAAGACGGAGGATACCCTTCTCGTCACCATCGATCTCTTTCAGAATGTCGCTGACGCGCTTGAAAAGGACGGATTCCGTCTGCGTCTGGGTCTCGGCAAAGCACTTGTCCTCGAACAGGCGGCCCAGCCGCTTGTATCCGTCCCGCAGCATGAACAGATACTCCGAACGGATGTCCTCCAGCTCCTGTTCCCGGGTCCGGACCGTGTGCGAGAGCGAATGGATCTTGTTCAGGTGCCGATGTTCGGCTTCGGACAGTTTCCGGGTCATCCGCTCCGACTCCTCCAGGGCGCGGCGGACGGTGACCAGCCGGTCCCTCGCCTTCTGCCACAGGAGGAAAGCCGTCATCGACAGTAACAGGAGCAGCAGGATGCCCACGGCGAGGACAGCCCTTCTCCGGTCCAGTTCCCGGGCGGCCTTCAGCCGCTCCCCTTCCGCCACCGCCTCCAGATAATCCCGCTGCGACCGGCTCACCGCTTCGGAAGTCTGACCCCGGAGGACAATGTCCTGATTGGTCGTGCTTTCCTCCAGCAGCGGAAGCGCATCCCGGGTGTTCCCTTCCAGGCAATACACTTCGTATCGGCGGTAATTCAACTGGTTGAAACCTTCTGGATGTCTCTGCTCCACGCTGTCCCACAGGCGGAGCGCCTCCGCTTTCCGCCCTTCCAGATACAGGGCGTATCCCCAGTCGCACAGTTTATCATCCGAGAGCGGAAATCCCATGGCGGCAAGTTCCTCGAAACAATGGATGGCCTTGGCGGCGTCTTCCTCGGGCGAATTCAAGGCATATGTAGCCGTGACATTCATGCACGGAGCATAAAGCATCCGGTCCCTGATCGCAATGGGGGTAACCTGGTCCAGAATGGCGCCGGCTTTGTCCCACTCCCGGTCATTGATGAACGCGAGGACGAGCCGGAGCGCCGTCTCCGCCTGGTACAGGGTGTCGTTCCCCGCGCCGAAAGCGTCCATCGCCCGACGCAGATAGACCGTATCCTCCCGGATGTTGAAGGTATGGTTATAAGTGTCCGCCATCGCCCGGCAGATCAGGCCCTCCAGATGATGGTCGCCGGAAAGCCGGGTCTGTTCCAATCCCTTCTCGAAGGAAACGATGGCCTTGTCGTAATCGCCGCGGGAGAAAGAAATGAAGCCCCACTGGTACCACAATCTTCCCTTGGTAAAAGCATCACCTTTCTCGGGGAAATACGCCAGGGCGGGAGCCAGCAGTTCAGCGTCGATGGAATCAATTCCCGCCTCATACAGGCGGATGACCGTATCCAAAGAATGGTATGCTCGTTTCCGGAGCGATTCGCGATGGCCGCAAGAGACAGCCAGGAACAGGCAGATTATCAGAATATATTTTATTCGAATCATTCAGTGCTGATTGCAAAAATCCGGATGCAAAGGTAGCATCTTTTCCGGAGAATCCGGCAATAAAAAATCTTGCATTCAAACACGCTGAATACAAGACACTTACGAACTATTTAGACACGCTTCCTACTTCATCGACGCGACATACGCCCGCCATTTTTCAATCAAGGCGGTCATGTCTTCGGGAAGGGGCGCTTCCAGGAAAATGCGTTCGCCGGTGCGGGGATGCGTGAAGCCGAGTGTGCGGGCGTGAAGGGCCTGCCGGGGGCAGATGGCGAAGCAGTTCTGGATGAACTGGCGGTACTTGGTGTAGATGGTGCCCTGGCGGATCTCGGAACCGCCATAGCGTTCGTCATTAAAAAGGGGGTGGCCGATGGAGGCCATGTGGACACGGATCTGATGCGTGCGTCCGGTCTCCAGGCGGCACTCTACCACGGTAATGAAGCCGAAGCGCTCCAGGACCTTCCAGTGGGTGACGGCCCATTTCCCCTTCTCCGGATCGTCATAGACGCGGAAACGGAGGCGGTCGTTCGGGTCTCGGCCGATGGTGCCTTCGATGGTGCCCTCGTCCTCAGCGATGTTGCCCCAGACGACAGCGGTGTACACGCGGTCGATGGAATGGACAAAGAACTGGTCGGCGAGGTGCGCCTGCGCCGTAGGATTCTTGGCGACGACGAGCAGGCCGCTCGTGTCCTTGTCGATCCGGTGCACCAGCACGCCCATCCGCTCGTCTTCGGCATCCGGCCCCTGGGACAGCCCCAGATAGAAGGCCAATGCGTTCACGAGCGTTCCGGTGTAGTTCCCGTGCCCCGGGTGGACCACCATGCCGGCGGGCTTGTTGATGACCATCACGTCGTCATCCTCGTAGGCGATATCCAGCGGAATGTTCTCCGGAAGGATCTCCACCCCGCGCCGCTGGTACGGCATCACGAACTTGATGACGTCGCAGGGGCGGATGATGGTGTTGGCCTTCGCAGGCTTGTCATTGACAAGGACATAGCCCAGTTTGATGGCCTGCTGGACACGGTTCCGGGAGGTGTCCTCCTGATGGGTGGTGATGAATTTGTCTACACGGAGAGGCGCCTGGCCCTTGTCGGCCACCAGGCGGAAATGTTCGAACATTTCCTGCTCGTCCTCCTGCGGGAGAAGGGTCTCTTCGTCGAGGGGAGACATTACTCGGAGGGAAGTTTCCCGGAATCGAGGGTTAAATACAGATTGATGGCAGAGCCGTAGGTGCGGGTCTGGTCCAAACCGTCCTGCTGGTACACAACGGCGTTCACGGAGTCCGCATAGGTGCGGATGCCGCTGTCAAAGCGGACGCGGCCCACATTCAGATAGTGGTCGTGGAGGGCGTCCACGGCGCGGATGTATTTCATGCCGATGACACGCGGAACGGAGGTAGGCCGTTCATCGCTGGACAGACCCAGGGTCAGGTCCACGTCGGATCCGCTCACCACCAGGTCGCCGGCCCGGACGTTCCGTCCGCGGACGGTCTGCCGGAGAACGTTGTTCGTGGCGATATCCTGGGTGTAATTGAGCTTTCCGAGGGCGAGACCGCGGTTGTTCAGTTCCGCGCGGGCTTCCGTCAGGGAATAGCCGATGAGGTTCGGCATCACAACCTTGCGGGGAACGATGGAATTGATGGTCAGGAAGATGCTGCGACCCTTCTTGACGGTAGCCCCGGCCTTCGGGGCCTGGCGGTAGATCACCCCGGCTCCGAGCCTGCGGACGAACACGGAGTCCGTCACTTTCACGCTCACGTGATTGTCGCGGGCGATCCTGTGCGCCTCGGCGACCGTCATGTTGGTGAAATCGGGAACCGTAACCGTCTGATTATGCCGCGTGATGAGGCTCAGCCCACCCTGCGCCAGCAGCAGCAGTCCCACCACCAGCAGCACGGCCAGGAGAAGGTTCCGCACAATCCAGTTGGACAGCGCGCCCTTCATCTTCGCAGACGTATCTTTTGTCGCTTTCTTTGCCATGGCTATTATCCTTTCAACTTACAAAGTTAGCAAAAAAAACAAAATAAAAGGCGGTCCCGAAAGACCGCCTTTTGATGAGATTCCGGGTCAAGCCCGGAATGACAGGGTGTCAAGTCCGGATGGACGTGGGGCTACATCATCGGGGGCATACCGCCGCCCATCATGCCGCCACCCATCATGCCGCCGCCCATGCCACGGCCACCGCCACGACCGCCACGGCCGCCGCCCATCATGCCGCCCATGCCCATACGGCCGTTACGACCGCCGAAGGTGCCGAAGCGCCAGGTGAAGGACACGATGATATATCGGCCGATGGAGAGGGAACGGGACTCGGAATAGGTGTTCGCGTTCTGCGTCGTGCTCAGGTTCTTCCGCTGGCCCAGGATGTCGTAGGCATTCAGGGCGATGGTGGCCTGGTTGTAGATGATCGGCATCTGCAGACCGGCGTTCCAGATCAGGCGGGAAGGTTGCTCGGTCTTATAGCCGTTGTACCAGTTGTAGTTCGCGTCGGTGGTGAAAGTCAGACCGGTGTAGCCGATGGTCCAGTTGATGGAACCGCCCACAGAGTTGTTCCAGGTGACGTTCTCGTTGTTTCCCGTCGTCTTCACGCTATACCAGGGCTTGTTGAAGCGGGTGCCGCCATTGAGCCGGACCTCGAAATAATCGCTGCGGTAATTCAGGTTCAGGCGCTCCATTACGCTCAGGGTCTGGGTGATGTTGGAGATGAAGGGCGCTTTCTCATCATTCAAGTCGGGATAGTCATCGTGGAACAAGTCATAGTTAAAGTCCGTCATGGCATCGTTCCAGTATCTCGACATATCCAACTGTTCGGAACCCACATAGCTGCCCGACTTGGAGTAGTTGATGTTGGCGTTGTTGGAGATGGAGAAGTTGGACTTCGCGATCGGCGCGTTGACCATGATACGGGCGCTGCCGTTGTAGGTGTCGATACCATTCACCGGGAAGGTGTAGGTACGGCCCTTCACGTCCACCCAAGAAGCGTTCACGATCGGATTCTGGTTCAGGCCGCCCTGCAGATTCAGGCGGGCGGTGAAGAAGGTCTGCCGGTTGGAGTATTCCAGTTCAATACGGCCATTATGGTTGAAGTACGGGGTCAGATACGGGTTACCCAGAGACATGGACATAGGGTTGGAGTTGTCCAGGACCGGCATGAGCTGGTTCGTGGACGGCTGACCGCTGCGGCCGTTATAGTTGATGCGGATGTTCGCGTTGTCGTTGAAGTCGTAGAAGAGCATCGCGCGCGGAGCCCAGTTCAGGACCTTGTTGTCATAGACTTTTCCGTTGGTCTCGTTGTGCTGGTTCTGCGGATTCGCGGTGATACCCAACTGGGCACGGACATCGCCTTCCTGATACATGAAGGCCAGACCGGCGCTTTGGTTGATGTTGCGATTCAGGATCTTGTTCGAATAGTCATCGTCCCTAGTTTCGCCGGAAGCGATATACTCCATCGTACGCGCTGCGATATCATAGTCATAAGTACCAAGGGAATTGTACGCGCTATTGTAAACATCCTTGTCGGTATTCGACTGGCTGTAATTGTACTGGTAACTGCCTTCCACGTAGAAACCGCCGCCGAGGGGCTCCGTATAGACGAGACGGGCGCCGGCGTTCTGGGTACGGGAACCCTGGTCGATACGCTGGTTCACCAAAGTGGGAGCATCACCGGCATAGGTCTGGGTGACAGACTGGTTATAGCCATCGGAATGGTTGTTGGAGAGGGTCCAGCTCAAGTTCACGGAGAGAGTACGTCCCGGCATGCCCAGGCGCTGGCGGAAGAGCAGGAAGCCGTTCGCCTGCCAGTTGCTGTTGAGGCCGTAGTTGGAGGAATAACCGTCATTGATCTTGTTGGCGTCGGTCATCGCATTGTTCCAGGTATCAAAGATCTGGGTCTGGTTGTAACCGCCCTGGCTGTAGTTGAACTGCGGCTGGAACAGGATGGAAGTATTGTCGGAGAACTTGTGGTCCAGACGCACGCCCACGCGGTGGCCGTTGTTGCGCTGATTGCTGGTACTCTCGCTCTTCTGGATCTGGGTGAAACCGTCGTAATAGTTCTCCTGATAGGTATCGTTCAGGGACTCGGTGATGGAACCGTTGTACATGTAGTTACCGGAGAGTTCCATGTTGCCGTCCAGGAGGTCCGCCGCCGCATTGACACCGCCCATCCAGGAGGTGGTGATGCCGCCGCCGAAGCCGCCCATGCCGCCACCCATGGCACCGCCGCCCATGCCACGGCCGCCACCCATCATCTGGCCCATCATGTTGCCGCCCATGTTGGTGAAGCCCATGCCGCCGGCGCCGTTGTTGCCGTTGGCGATGACGGACAGCTGGGTGTCATTCGTGAAGCGGCCGACCATGCCGTTTCCGGTGTAGCGCCAGTCGTTCATGTCGTTCTCCTTGGAGGGGATATCGTGGCCCACACCGCCGGTGACGTTACCGAAGATACCGTTCATCATGCTCTTCTGCACGGTGAGGTCGATGATGGTCTCGTCGTTGCCGTCGTCGATGCCGGTGAATTCAGCCTGCTCGGACTTCTTCTTCACGACCTTCACCTTCTCGATCATCTTCGCGGGAAGGTTCTGGGAAGCCATCTGGGGATCGTCCAGGAAGAAAGTCTTGCCGTCAATGGTGATCTTCGTGATCGTCTCGCCGTTCGCGGTGATGGTGCCGCTGTCGTCCACTTCGATGCCCGGGAGCTTCTTCAGGAGGTTGATCAGCATGTCCGTATCGGTGGTCTTGAAGGAGGAGGCGTTATACTCCACCGTGTCCTTCTTGATGATGATCGGATTGCCGGTCGCGGAAACGGAAGCGGCGTCCAGGACCTGCTGGTCCAGTTCCATCTTGATGGTGCCGAGATCCGTAGCTCCCTTGATCTCAACTTCTTTCGAATAGGTCTTGTAACCCATGATCTCCGCCTTGAAGGTGTAGGTTCCGTCCTTGACCTTCTCGATGGTACCCTTACCTTCGTTGTCGGTCAGGGCATACTTGGGGTTGCCTTTGGCGGGGGTGAGGGAGACGGTGGCGAAGCCGACGGCGTCGCCGGTCGAGGCGTCTTCCAATTTCACGGTCACATTGTGATTCTGGGCCGACATCGCGACTGCGGCGAACAGGCTGACCAGAACAAGCAGAATTCTTCTCATAGACATAAAATACACATTTCGCCCTTTTTCCGGGCCATACAGTACATTTAGACGCTACGCGCACGCGTAGGTTTAACCGCCTGACAACTATTTTTTTAATTTTTTATTGAATCCGGTCGGGATGGTCCTTCAGGAACTGCTCCCAACCGCCCTTTCCCTTCACGGAAGCGAGCGGATTCGTTGTCTGGAAATGGTGGCAGAGGGCGATGGCGAGGGCGTCGGTCGCGTCCAGGTGCTCGGCGGCGAGTTTCACGCCGAGAGTCTTCTCCAGCATCAGCTGGACCTGTTCCTTGGAAGCGGCCCCGTTGCCCACGATGGCCTCTTTCGCCTTGCGGGGCGCGTATTCCGTCACGGAAGCGACCCCGGATTCGAGGGCGGCGATGATCGCGGCCCCCTGGGCGCGGCCGAGTTTCAGCACGACCTGCGCGTTCTTGCCGTAGAACGGCGATTCGATGGCCAGCTCGTCCGGATGATAGGACTTGCAGACCTCGGTGATACAATCATAGATGGCCTTCAGCTTCACATAGGCATCCTTCTCCTTCCGGAGGTCCAGTACGCCCATATCCACATACTCGGCCTTCTTGCCCAAGGCACGGACGACCCCGAAACCCAGCAATTGGGTTCCGGGGTCGATGCCTAATATGATTCTCGGCTTATCCAATACGGTCGAAGCCGGTGTAGGGACGGAGCACCTCGGGAATCTCGATGTAGCCGTCCTTCTGGTTGTCCTCCAGCAGGGCCGCGACCACTCTCGGGAGGGCCAGGGAACTGCCGTTCAGGGTATGCACGAGCTGCGTCTTTCCGTTCTCGTCCTTGTAGCGGCACTTCAGGCGGTTCGCCTGGTAGCTTTCGAAATTGGAGACGGAGGAAATCTCGAGCCAGCGGCCCTGCGCGGCCGACCAGAGCTCGAAGTCATAGGTGATGGCGGACGTGAAGCTCATGTCCCCGCCGCAGAGGCGGAGGATCCGGTAGCGGAGACCGAGGTCCTGGACGAGCTTCTCCACGTGGGCGATCATCTCGTCGAGGGCGGCGTAGCTGTTCTCGGGCTTCTCGATGCGCACGATCTCCACCTTGTCGAACTGGTGGAGACGGTTCAGACCGCGGACGTCCTTGCCGTAGGAACCGGCCTCGCGGCGGAAGCAGGGCGTGTAAGCCGTAAGCTTCTGCGGGAACTGGTCGGCGTTCAGGATGACGTCGCGGAAGATGTTGGTCACCGGCACTTCGGCGGTCGGGACCATATAGAAGTCATCGACGGTGGCGTGGTACATCTGGCCTTCCTTGTCAGGAAGCTGGCCGGTACCGAAGCCGGAGGCGGCATTGACCATCACCGGCGGCTCCACCTCCTGGTAACCCGCGGCGGTGTTGCGGTCCAGGAAGAAATTGATGAGGGCGCGCTGGAGTTTGGCACCCTTGCCCTTGTACACCGGGAATCCGGCGCCGGTGATCTTCACGCCCAGGTCGAAGTCGATGATGTCGTACTTGCGGGCGAGCTCCCAGTGCGGAAGGGCGTTCTCGGGGAGAACGGGATCCTCACCGCCCATCTTCACGACCAGGTTGTCCTCGGCACCCTTTCCTTCCGGGACGAGGTCGCACGGGAGGTTCGGGAGAAGGACGAGCTGGGCCTGGAGCTCGGCGTTGTTGTCATCGGCCTGCTTGAGGAGGTCGTTGGAACGGGCCTTGAGGGCGGCGACTTCGGCCTTGGCGGCCTCGGCCTCGGCCTTCTTGCCCTGCTTCATCAGGGCGCCGATCTCGGCGGCGGCCTTCTTCTGCTGCGAGAGCAGCGCGTCGGACTCGGTCTGGAGGGCCTTGCGGTTATCGTCCAGGGCGATCACCTTTTCCACAATCGCGCGGGCGTCGAAATTTTTGACGGCGAGTTTCCGGATCACATATTCGGGATCGTCGCGGAGCAGTTTGAGTGTAAGCATATATCAGTTATTATGTGTCCTGAAATGACAAAGGAGGACCGTACCCCCTGCGGGCATACGTCCTCCTTGAGAATCTTGTGTGTCCTGCGGGATTAGTTCTCGAGCGGGAGAACGGAGACGAAGGACTTGTCGTTACGCTTGCGGGTGAACTTGACGGTGCCGTCCACGAGGGCGTAGAGAGTGTGGTCCTTACCCATACCGACGTTCAGGCCGGGGTTGTGGGCGGTGCCGCGCTGACGGACGATGATGTTGCCGGCTTTCACGACTTCCTCACCGAACTTCTTGATGCCGAGTCGCTTGGAATGGGACTCACGACCGTTCTTGGAACTGGACTGACCTTTTTTGTGTGCCATAGTTGTTTCCTCCTGAATTAAGCGATAGCGTCAATATGGATCTTGGTGAGCTTCTGGCGGTGGCCATTCAGCGTCTGGAATCCCTTGCGACGGATCTTCTTGAATACGAGCACTTTCTTCGCCTTGGCGTCGTCATCGACGACGGTAGCCTTGACGACAGCGCCTTCCACATACGGAGTACCGACCTTCACGGCGCCGGCCTCATCGATGAGGAGCACCTTGTCGAACTCGACAGATTCACCATTGTGAGCCGGGAGACGGTTCACAAAGATGTCCATTCCAGCTTCAACCTTAAACTGCTGGCTAGCAATGTCAACGATTGCGTACATTCTAAAAAACTTGTTATAAGTTTCGGACCGTAAGCGGACGGGCACCGTGCCTGTCACTTCTGGAGCTCAGCGGCCATTTCACAATTTTGGACCGCAAAGATACGGAAATTTCCGGCATTTGCAAAATATTTTGTTCGATTCCCGAATTTTTGCGAACTTTGTTAAGCACCTCGCCACATTAACACAAACGATATGGAAAACAAACCGCACATCTGGACTTTCACATCGGTCGGTGGTACCGTCCGCGTGAAGATCAATTCCGGGGCCGACATCGCGAACCTCGGACAACTGGACCGCAAGCTCTGGAGTGTCCTCAGCTGCCCGGCCAAGAGCCTGGAATTCGACCAGAAAACCCTTGAACTCATCGACGCCGACCACGACGGCAACATCCGCGTGGACGAAGTGGTCGCCACCGCCGAATGGCTCACCGGTGTCCTGAAGAATCCCGACCTCCTCCTCACCCGGGGAACCGAGATTCCCTTCGACGCGTTCAACACGGAGAATCCGGAAGGAGCCAAGCTCCTTGCCTCCGCGAAGCAGATCCTGACCAACCTCAAACTCGAGAAGGACAGCATCGCCCTCGAGGACACGGCCGACCTCACCAAGGTCTTCGCCGACTCGAAGTTCAACGGCGACGGCGTCATCACCCCCGCCTCCCCCGACGACGAGGCCCTCGCCGCCCTGGTGACCACCATCACCGAGATCATCGGCAAGGCCCCCGACCGCAGCGGTGTCGACGGTGTCAATGCCGACCATATCGAAGCTTTCTACACCGCCCTTGCGGACTATGCCGCCTGGAAGGACGCCGGAGTCGGTGAGGTCCTCCCCTACGGCGACAAGACCGCCGACGCCCTCGCCGCCGTCAACGCCCTGAAGGAGAAGGTCGCGGACTACTTCATGCGCTGCAAGCTCATCGGTTTCGACAAGGCTATCGCCCCGGCGGTGGATGTTTCTGTCGATAAGATCGGCGCCATCGAAGGCAACCTGGCCGACGCCGGCTCCGCCATCAGCGAGGAGCCCCTGGCCAAGCCCGCCGCGGACGCCGTCCTGCCCCTGAACGCCGTGAACCCGGCCTGGAAGGGCGCCATCGAAGCCATGCGCGCACTCGTACTCGATGCGAAGAAAGATACCATCACGGAAGCCGAGTGGAACGAAATCGTGGGCAAGTTCGCCCCCTACATCGCCTGGATGGATGCCAAGAAGGGCACCGAGGTGGAAGGCCTGGGCATCGACAAGGTGAAGGAACTGCTGAAGGCCGACCAGAAGGGCGCCCTCCTGAAACTTATCGACGCCGACAAGGCGTTGGAGGAAGAGGCCCTCTCCATCGAGGCCGTTGACAAGCTTCTCCGCCTGTATCACAACTTCTACGACTTCCTGAACAACTACGTCGTCTTCGCCGACTTCTACGATCCCGACCGGAAGGCCATCTTCCAGGCCGGCCGCCTGTACATCGACCAGCGCTCCACGGATCTCTGCGTCCGCGTGGACGGTCCGCACCCGGAGATTTCCTCCCTCAGCGGCATGTACATCCTCTACTGCGCGTGCAAGAGCGACAAGATGGGCAAGACGATGAACATCGCCGCCGTCCTCACCGACGGTGACGTGGACGGTCTCCGTCCGGGCAAGCACGCCGTGTTCTACGACCGCGACGGCAACGACTGGAGCGCCGTCGTCACGAGCATCGTGGATAATCCGCTCAGTCTCAAGCAGGCCTTCTGGGCCCCGTACAAGAAAGCAGGACGCTGGATCTCCGACAAGGTGAACAAGTTCGCCGGCGACAAGGCCGCCAAGGGCGAAGGAACCCTTTCCAACATCACGGAAAGCGCCACCAACAAGCCTACCGAGGGTGTCGATGCCGCCACCAAGGCCGCTCCGGTCGATGTGGGCAAGATCGCCGTCATCACGATGGCCATCGCCGCGGTCACGGGCGTCGTCACTCTCATCGTCAACACGCTCAAGACCCTGACCTGGTGGCAGTGGATCGTGCTGATCGTCGTCCTGATGCTTGTCATCTCCTTGCCTTCTGTGTTCATCGCCTGGCGGAAGCTCCGCAAGCGCGACCTCGGTCCCGTCCTGAACGCGAACGGCTGGGCCATCAACGCCGCTTCCTACGTGCGCGGCAAGTTCGCCAAGGGCCTGACCCAGGTTGCCAAGTTCCCGAAGCTCACCGCCGTGGATCCCGTCGCGCGCCGCAAGGCCTGCTGGCGGAAGTTCTTCCTCTGGCTGCTCTTCCTGCTCGTCGCCGCCTTCTGCTTCCTCTTCTTCACCGACCGTCTCGCCCCGTACGGCCTGCCTCGCCATAAGGCGCAGCCCGTCGAGGAAGAAGTGGTCGAGGAAGCCGCTGAAGAGGCTGCCGAGCCTACGCTCGAGGAGGCCATCGAAGCGGCTGCGGAAGAGGTCGCTCCGGAAGAATAATACCCCTGGATATCGAGAGAGGGCGGCCCGCCGGGTCGCCCTCTTTTTTTGTTCCACATCGTCCGAAAAGGTATAGGAGATTTCAAATAATGTGCTATCTTTGCACTCGCAAAATTGTAACGAAAATGAAAAAGCTTATTTTGACGGCCTTCGTGGCCCTGTTGGCGGCGCCCTGCTTCGCCCAGTATGACGCGGTCTACACCTCTGACAACGGAAAGTTTTCCTTTGACCTCATCGACCACATGGGTGTCGGCTACAACTTTGTGGACACCGACGATTTCACCCCGAGCGGGTCTTTGGATTTTTTCATGAACATCGCCAAGATCGGCCTGCGCCCGGTGCAGAACTTCGGTCTGGACATGGGTGTTGACCTGCAGTTCTATACCTTCTCTTCCAAGGAGAACGCGTTCGCGCAGGAGAACCGGATCATCAAGCCGACCAGTTTCTCCTCGCTGGACATCCTGGTCGATTCCTTCGACAAAAAGCGTGGCAGCTTCTCCACCTTCGGCCTCAGCGCTCCGGTGCTGCTCAAGGGAATCTTCAACGACTTCGAGATCGGCGTCGGCGCCGTGGTCTCCTGGAACATTGAGGGCGACACTTACGCCACTGTCCGCAAAGACCACAAGACGTGGGATTACCGTGAAAGCAACGCGAAGGTCAATCCCTTCTCCTACTGCTTCCTGGCCACCGTGTCCTACGATGAGCTCGGCGTGTATCTCAAGTACAATCCGAAGTCTTCCCGTCTCCTGCCCGACGGCAGCATCGACATGAGCTTCATAACGCTCGGCGTGGCCTTCAACCTGTAGTCGACGGGCCATCCCGCACATTCAAAAAGACCCTGGCGAGAATCTCACCAGGGTCTTTCTTATTCTACGACTTGCGTGCGGTTATTTCAGTACGTTGAGCAGGCTGTTGAGGGCGCCCATCGTGGCGGCGACGCCTTCATCGGTGGTCGGGACCGCGCGGCTGCCGTTCGCGTAAGCCTTGGCGGAAGGGCCCGTGAAGACGGACTGGTCGATGTTGTTCAGGGCCTGCAGGCCTCCCAGCACCGCGGCGACGTTGGAACTGTTCACGAGGTTGCCGGAACCGTTCATCAGACCGGTGATGAATTCGTTGGTGTAATCCTGCGAGGCGTTCGTGAGGGAGTTCGCGCCGGTGAGGATCTTGCCGATGTTGATGACGTTCATCAGGTCGGAAAGGTCGATGTTACCGTTCGTCTTGAGGACATTGAAGATAGCGGCGAGGGCCGAACCCGTGGTGTTGCCCGTCTGGGTGGCGCTCTGCGTCAGTCCGCTCAGGATGGAGCAGGAAGACAGAAGGGAGATGGCCACGAAGGCCGCTGCGATTCGCTTGAGAAGTTTCATGGCATTTAGTGTTAGTTTTGTCTGTGCGAATATACGAATTTTTCGTAACTTTGTCCATACCGAACAAAAAGAATACCATTATGACGCTCGAACAGCAGATCCAGGAAGCCATCAAGGAAGCGATGAAGGCGAAGGACGCGGTGGCCCTCAGCGCGAACCGCGCGATCAAAGGAGAAATCCTTCTTTTCAAGACCGCGGAAGGCGGTTCCAAGGAAGTCACCGACGGCGACATCCTCAAGATGATCCAGAAGCTCGTGAAGCAGCGCAAGGAAGCCGCTGAGCAGTTCGTCGCCGGCAACCGTCAGGACCTCGCCGACAACGAGATGGCCGAGGCCGCCGCGCTGGAGAAATACCTCCCCAAGCAGCTCTCCCCCGAGGAAGTGAAGGTCAAGGTCCAGGAGATCATCGCCCAGGTGGGCGCCACCTCCATCCGCGACATGGGCAAGGTGATGGGCGTCGCCAACAAGGCCCTCGCCGGCCTGTCCGACGGACGCACCATCTCCGCCATCGTCAAGGAACTCCTTGGATAATCAAAAAAAATCCATACCTTTGTTGTCCAGATAACAATATCTCTTCAGGGCAGGGTGTAATTCCCTACTGGCGGTGACAGTCCGCGACTCCCCTTTTGGGGACTGAACCGGTGAAACTCCGGTACCAACGGTTAAAGTCCGGATGGAAGACGGGATATGACGGAATGGTGCACGTACTGTACCGTTTCGCGTGTAAGAATGACAGCGTCGCCCTGAGTGCTCATTGTGCTCAGGGCGTTATTTTTTGATATGGAGACAACACGCAGATTCTGGTCCGAGACGGACAAGCAATACATGCAGGAGGCGATCGCCCTTGCGGAAAGAGGATACGGCCACACGGCCCCGAACCCGATGGTCGGATGCGTCCTTGTCAAAGACGGCCGTACCATCGGCCGCGGCTGGCACCGCCAGTACGGCGACCTCCACGCCGAAAGGGAGGCCCTCGCGGCCTGCACGGAGGATCCGGCCGGCGCGACGGCCTATGTCACCCTGGAGCCCTGCTGCCACCACGGCAAACAGCCGCCCTGCACGGACGCCCTCCTGGAAGCCGGCATCGCCCGCGTCGTCGTGGGCCTGACCGATCCCAACCCGCTCGTCTGCGGCAAGGGCATCGAGATCCTCCGGGAGCACGGCGTCAAGGTGGAAGTCGGCCTGATGGCGGACAAGATCCGCGAGCAGAACCGCATCTTCCTGAAGTACATCACCGAAAGACGGCCCTGGGTGACCTTGAAGGTCGCCATGACGCTGGACGGCAAGATTGCCACGGCGGACGGGGATTCCCGCTGGGTGACCTCCCCGCGGGCCCGCGTCTTCGTCCATCGGCTCCGCGGCGGCCATTCCGGCATCTGCGTGGGTGCAGGCACCGTCCGTGCCGACAACCCGATGCTGGACTGCCGCCTGACCGAATACAAGAATCCCGTCCGCATCCTCCCCGACAGCCTCGCTTCCCTCTCCCCGGAGAGCCGCATCGCGCAAAGCGCCCGCAGCATCCGCACCATCCTCGTGCACACGGAAGCCGCTGACATCGACAGGCTCAAACAACTCCGCGACTGCGGTGTCGAGACTCTCGCCTGCAAGACCGACAACGGACGCATCGACCTGAGGGATATGCTGTGCCAGCTCGGTGCGCAGGGTATCGACTCTATCCTGCTGGAGGGCGGCGAGGAACTCAACGGCAGCTTCTTCGAACAGGGTCTTGTCGATGAGTACTACTTCTTCGTCGCCCCTAAGATCCTGGGCGGCCGGGAGGCCTTGTCCGCCATCGGCGGCAACGGATTCGCCAAGATGGCGGATGCCCTGGCTGTCAACATCGACTCGATCCGTCACTTCGGGCAGGACTTCCTGCTCCACGGCTATCCGGAGAAGAAGTAACGCATGTTCACGGGAATCATCGAAGAAACGGGAACCGTCCGTTCCATCACCTCGCGCAGCGCAGGTACCGCCCTGTGTGTCAATGCGGACAAGGTGCTGGAGGGTACGGTCGTCGGAGAAAGCATCGCTGTCAATGGCGTCTGCCTGACGGTCACGTCCCTGTCCGACCGTTCCTTCACGGCGGACGTCATGCCCGAGACGGTGCGCCGCACCTCCCTGGCCCGGCTGATTCCCGGGGCGAAAGTCAATCTGGAACGGGCGATGCTGCCCACCGGACGCCTGGGCGGCCACATCGTGTCCGGCCACGTGGACGGCTGCGGCCACGTCGATTCCATCACCCGCGACGGCATCGCCAACCGCGTGACCATCTCGCTCGAGCCGTCCCTACTTAAATATATCGCCCAGAAAGGTTCCGTGACGGTCGATGGCGTCAGCCTTACCGTCGTAGCGGCGGACGACCGCACGTTCGCGGTCTCGCTCATCCCCCAGACCCGCGCCGTAACCACCTTGGGCGAACTTAAGACGGGCAGCCTCGTCAATGTCGAGGTCGACGTGCTCGCCCGCTACACCGAACGCCTGCTCACCGCGGGCCTTACTCAGAAAGAAGAAAAGAAAAGCAGCCTCTCCCTGGAATGGCTGCAAGAAAACGGATTTTGATTTTGCAGAACTTAACATTATCCACCATCGAAGAAGCGCTGGAGGAGCTGAAACTCGGGCGCATCATCGTTGTCATCGACGATCCCGAACGGGAGAATGAAGGCGACCTGGTCTGCGCCGCCCGCTACGCGACGCCGGAGAACATCAACTTCATGGCCACCTACGGCAAAGGACTGATCTGTATGCCGATGAGCGGGGCCCTCACCGACCGGCTGGACCTCAACCAGATGGTCGCGTATAATACCGACAATCACAATACGGCGTTCACCGTATCCATCGACCATATCTCCACCACCACCGGCATTTCCGCGGTCGAGCGATCCGTCACCGCAATCAAGTGCACCGATCCGAACGCGTCGCCGGCCGATTTCCGTCGCCCGGGCCACATGTTCCCGCTGAAAGCGCGCAAGGGCGGCGTCCTGATCCGCTCCGGCCATACGGAGGCCACGGTGGACCTGATGCGCCTCGCCGGCCTGGAAGAATGCGGCCTCTGCTGCGAGATCATGCGGGAGGACGGCACGATGATGCGCACCCCGGAACTGCTCCAGTTCGCCGCACAGCACGGCATGAAGGCCATCACCATCGCCGACCTGATCCGCTACCGTCGCCGTCACGAGAAGACTGTTGAGCGTATCACGGTCGCCGACCTGCCGACCAAATTCGGCCATTTCAAGGCCTACGGTTATATCAGCCTGATTACGGGTGAGCATCACGTGGCTCTCGTCAAAGGAGATGTCTCTACGGACGAGCCGGTGCTCTGTCGGGTGCACTCCGAGTGCCTGACGGGCGACGCTTTCGGCTCCCTGCGCTGCGACTGCGGCGAGCAGCTGGAGGTGGCGCTGCGTCGCATCGAGGAGAAGGGGCGCGGCATCCTGCTATACCTGCGGCAGGAAGGCCGTGGCATCGGCCTGATCAATAAACTCCGCGCGTATTCCCTGCAGGAGCAGGGCTTGGACACGGTCGAGGCCAATGTCGCCCTGGGCTTCGCGCCCGACCTGCGCGAATACGGCACCGGCGCCGCCATCCTCGCGGACCTCGGCGCCCGGCAGCTGGTCCTGATGACAAACAATCCGGAGAAAATCAACGGTCTGGACGGCTACGGCATCGAAATCATCCGCCGCGAGCCCATCGAGATCAAGAGCAACGCGGACAACTACCGCTACCTGCGCACCAAGTGCAGCAAGATGGGGCACCTGCTCCACTTTGACGAAAACGACAAACAAAAAAGATAATCAGCCATGAAAACCATCGAAGGAAAACTGATCGCGACCGGTCTGAAGATCGGCATCGTCGCATCCCGCTTCAATGAATTCATCACCGGCAAGCTGCTCGGCGGCGCGGAAGACTCTTTCATCCGCCACGGCGGCAAGGCCGAAGACCTCGAGGTCGCTTGGGTCCCGGGCGCTTTCGAAATCCCCCTCATCGCCCAGAAGATGGCCGCATCCAAGAAGTACGACGCCATCGTGTGCGTGGGCGCCGTCATCCGCGGCAGCACCCCGCACTTCGATATGGTTGCCAATGAGTCCGTGAAGGGCATCGCCCACGTGGGCCTCGAGAGCGGCATCCCCGTCATCTACGGCGTTCTGACCACCGACACCATCGAGCAGGCCATCGAGCGCGCCGGCACCAAGGCCGGGAACAAGGGCTTCGATGCCATGACCTCCGCCATCGAGATGGTCAATCTGGCCAAGCAGTTCTAAGGCCTTCCGGGCCGCGTGAAACAGAACTTATTGACGATCAGATTATTACACATTATTGCCTGGGCGAATTTGCCCAGGCAATATGATTTAATTCGCTAGTAATCAAGCAGATACATTTCACGCCCCGTTTCAACGGGCCGGGCTTTCTCTATGCCAGTTTCACGGCCGTGCCGGAGGCGGTGACCATCAGCATGCCGTTGTTCTCGCCCAGGACTTCATAGTCAATGTCGATGCCCACGACGGCATCGGCACCGAGGCTGGCCGCGCGGGAAGCCATTTCGTCCATGGCCTTCATACGCGCGTTGATGAGTTCCTCTTCGTAGGAGCCGCTGCGACCGCCGATGATGTTGCGGATGCTGGCCGCGAAATCGCGGATGAAGTTCACGCCGGAGATAACCTCTCCGAACACGACGCCTTTGTACTCAGTGATGGTGCGTCCTTCGACGCTGGGGGTAGTTGTCAGGATCATAGTATTTAGCAAATTTAATTAATATCTTGTTGTTTACAACTGACAGGCATTCCGAAGATTTACCGCAACTTCCTGCGCATAAGTCCCGTCCATTCCGGCAGGGATATGCAGGACACGGCCATCCTTCAGTATCACAAGAATGTGGTATTCACCAGGCACGTAAGGATTGGCGGCGACATTGTTGAACGAGACATCGGATATTGAGTCAATCGGAATCTGAGCGCCGTTGTATACCAGGATGCCCTTATTGCGGTACACGAAGACGGATCCAGTCGATTCGTTGATCCGGATTGGGGAAACAACAATCTGTTCATCCGGTTCCCCTTCCAAAGGTTCCGGCATAGGAGCCGGAGAAACCTCTTCCGAATCATCCACAGGCGCTTTTTTCTTTCTTTGCAGTGTGATGATTCCGATGGCCCCGAATACGATTCCCATGCTACCAAAAATCAGAAAATCCGTTTCCGTGTCGGAAAAATGAATCAGACTGAGAATCACCACAATCAACCCCATAACCAGCATGAAGACCGAAATAATCCATAAAGGAATACGTCCGGTCTTCGATTCGCTTATGTAATCTCGTTTAAACATTTTATCCTAAGTCTTCTATAATGCTAATTTACACAAAACATTTGGGAAATCGGCATTAAATCTTGTACAGACCCTCGCCGGAGGGAAAGGAAATGTAAACCCGATGTGATGACTTTTTTCTCAACATTCTTCGAATGTTTGTCATTCTGTGGGGATCAGATTCATGTCCCCATCGACAAAACCGAATCCCAGTCCTTTCTTTTCTTTGAGAAGGCTGGCATATTTGCCTTTCTTGAGGTATTTTTCCAGAAGAGACCGGAAGGAAGACAGTTGCTTTTCCCAAGACTCGTCACTTTTCCATTGAATGGGATTGTCTCTGTTGTCGAAGACTTCGTCACAGGCCCAATCGCTGTCGTCTTTATCAAAGGAGCCGGCGCCGATGATTTCGGCGGACCAGCTTCCGTTACCATCGTCATACAGGTTGAAGCAAAAGGCCTCTATCCCGTCTGGAAGTTCGGTCGATAAGGTTGTGTCAACCCACTTTTCAAATTCAGCGTATTGTAGACCCTTACCACCCAAAATACCTAGCAAACTCATTATAATAATCTGAATGTGATACATAATTGCAATTTAGGCGTCACAAAGATACGGTAAATCTTTGATTTTACTCCCAGGTGGGTTTGTTGAAAGAGGATTCGTGGGACTCGGATCGTTTGATGGTCCCGTCGTCGTTGACCCGAATGGAGTAATACCCGCCCACAAGCTCATCGTCTTCAATCAAATCCACAGCGACAGAGGACATGACAAAGGTGTTCCTGGAAATCCGATTGGATTCGATGGCGTTCCCAGTCCCGTAGCCCTCGCAGGCTAAATGGATTGAGCTTACCGCCACGCCATTCTTGGCAATAAGGGCATAAGCATCATGGTAACCAACTTGTTCTTCATTCACTTCCGTGTAGATATAACAATCCAGAGAATCAGAGACATCGATTGTTCCACAATACTTGTATTCCGTTTTTGACTGAAGGAGTCTTTCGACCCATTCACCTCTGGACATATCGACGAGGGAATCATAGTGATTGACTACATCAAGACTCAGGAATTCCTTCAACGCCTCTCCGGAGATTCTTTTGCCCTTGGGCATCTCGAACTTCATTCTCTTTCCGTCAAGTTTGTACCCCCACTCTTTGAAAGGCCACTGTTTCAAAGGCTTCCCATTCTGAGAGAAGAAAGCTTGAAGGTGCTCGCCGATTCTGTTGGAGTCCTCGGTTATAACCTGTTCTTTCGAAACGGTTCCGGGATTTGTATCCTGATGATGCCTCTTGTTCCCGCAAGAACACGCAAAAATGACGAGGAAAGACAATGCTATGAGGGACAATCTTTTAAGCATGGTATGATTCAATCTGTTTTTCGTTTGAAATAATACACGGGGGTATCTCTCTTTCCGTAATCATGAAGCCCTTGGCGGGCAACCGCAGCGGAAGCCCTTTGTGCTCCTACGTCGTCCTGCATGTTGCCGATAGAGTCCAGCTCAAAACCACCAATGACGATATCAGCCGCAGGCGTGTTCTTGATAGCCTTCATAACCTTTTTCGCTTCCTTCTTCTGAAAGGATTGACCGGTTTGATCCTGAAATCTGATCACGTATGGATAGAGGGCCATCGTACCGCGTTTGATTCTGTGCTGCGTATAAAGGGTGATATAATGAACATCCCAAGGAATCTCCCAGGCCTTTACGGTCGGCTGTACAACCACGATTGAGTCCGGAAACATCCGTACATCGGGAGGAACGACTATGGAGCGTTCAGGGGAGTGGACAATATCCACTTTTCTATATCCCTGGCGCTCATAGTAGATATGTACGTCTTTTTGATAGGAAACCGGGATGGAATAGTGCCCAGACGTGTCAGACATCGTATACCGGAATTCGGAAGTATGGATGTAGCAACCGGGTAACGGTTTGTTAGATTCGTCATAAACAGTTCCTTTGATATCGAACGTCTGGGCGGACATCCGGGCGATGTTCGCAAAAAGGAAAAGGATCAGAATAAACCGTTTCATTACTGTCGATTACGTATTTTGAAAATCTTCGAGAGCCGGCCTTCCCGATACAGGTTGAAGGATTCTTTGACCTCAGTCTCTTCGGGCTCCGGCCTCCAGGAGTACTTGAAATAGATCTTTTCGGGCAGTTCAGCGTCCGAGAGGATATCGACCTTGCAGGGAAATTTCGTGTCGATGACAAACAGCTTATCGCCAAGGGTGTTAGGGGAGATATCTCCGGCCAAGGCTGTCCATTTACCCCTCCAGACGTCCCACAAATAGTCGTTCCTCAACATCCATATGAAGTCCTTCACCGTCATATCGGCAGGTATGACGATGACTCTTTTGTGCTCATCGACATCATCGGCGGCACATACCGGATCCCTGTTCAGATAGAGGGTTTTAGTCGACATTATTATAAGAGGCTCTTGAGGAAATCAACCTTTTGTTGCTCGGTCCATTTGTCCGCAGAGCTGATCGAGAGGTTGCTGACAGTCCCGTTCTTTTCACCAATCAAAAAATAGGTGTCGAGATCTTTACCGAAGATTCGATAGATGATGTAGTTATTCGCTTTGTTCTTCTCCAGCACCTTACGGTCAAGTCCCAAAGATGAGACAAGGTATTGGGAATCCCATTCGTAAAAGGCTTCCGCAAACTCATAACCCCTCAACGCGCCGTCCGGATTGAACTCGAATTTGTCGCTGGGCGCAAATGCAACGGCAACGATGACACCGTCCTGGTTCTGAAAGGACTGCTGCCGGGAGGATTTGTTGTAATCGCCCTTTTCCCATTTCCCGGGCAGAGAAACCTTGCCGAGAGGATACACATAATACTCCGTCACATTTTTCGACGCATCATAGTCTCCACCGACGATGTAGGATTGCGGGGCCTTTTTCGCGGCGCCACATCCAGTCATGAGGAGGGTCATCGACAAAACGAGAAAATAAGCTATCTTTTGCATGCAATTCAAGGATGATTAATGTCTCAATTCAAAACGGTATTCTTGCAGACAGATGGTGGAATGGTCCACAGGAACATATCTGGTCAATTTGAAGACAAAGGAAAAGTAAAAATTCGAGCCGGGCTGAGGGTCCAGCTCTTCGAGTCTTTTCTTGCACTGGGTTTCCATCGCCTGCATTCTCGGCAGAAGTTTATTATACCGGTCCAAGGCATTCTTGTCTTCCGCTTTGTAATGGTCATTGTCAACAAAGACATCCCAGTGTTGGCGGACATTCGATAAATACGCTTCGAAATCAGACAAGAGTTGCTTATATGCTTCATTGACAGCAGGGTCCGCCAACATCTCGACATATCTGGGGTTGGTGAAACTTTCAAAGTCACCGACGATGTCATATTCGGTGAGTTTGGACTCTTTTGCACAAGAAGCAGACAACAACGAGACGATAAACAGTCCACAAACGAGAACCATTGACCGCCAGGAGCTGGTGGGGAGAAAGCGCGACATGGTATTAATGCATTAACAATTCTGTCATAAAACCCTCATCAAGGGCTTTTCTTGCATGAAGTTACCTGAAAAAGTTATCTCATCCACCCCTCTACACGGTAAACCTTTTCCATGAGTTTGGTCTCCCGACCTGTTTTGGCATTCTTATGCCAGACTTCGATCCTCGCGGCATAGTAATCTCCCCAATCCCCTTCGTAAATCGTAAACTCATGCTGGTCTACGACCTTGGAAAAAGAAGAGGTTGTGTCGATGGTAACCTTGCTGCTTTCCCTGATCCTGTCTGCCGAGAGCCGGATGTTCTCGGTCACCTCGTAACACCGTAGGTATATTTCCCCGGCAGGCAACGGTCCATAATAAAAGTCATACTTGTAAATCCCGCCCTGGATCCCGTTCCAAATCTGAAGAGAGCCATTTCTGTCGATGTCGATTGCAGGATCCGAATATTCCTCAAAGGGAATACTGTACTCCATTCCCTCCGGAATACTGTGCTCTCTTCCAAAGTCATCGGAACTGGGTGCAAACAACCCCCTAAAACCGATCACAGCCACCAGGATGGCTATGACTGCCCCTACAAGAATCGACAGTAAGAAAGAAAACAGAAACTTCTTCCACTGCTTGTTGAGTGCCAATATGATCCAAGACGCGAGAATAGCGATTCCGGTCAAAAGCAACAACCACTCAACAACAGATTCCAAGGTGGGAAGATCTGCAACCAAGAAAACGCAATCCAACACCATCAGCACCACCATCAAGGCCGGAATGGTCCACCAATATTTTAGAATGACTTTTATCATATTTCTCTTTTACTGCAAAGATACAAGTGAATATCAATAATTATTCCGCAGACCCCGTAAACCGATCTTAGGACGACGCACGAGGTTCGGCACCGGCCTAGACGCAGGGGGTTGAATATGAGTAAGTTATAAAACCGTGCGTTCCGAACCCCCAAGAAAAATGGGAGGTTCGGAACGGGGTGCTTCTCAAACGGCTGAATTACAAGCACTTACAAAGTCAATAGTGCCGAACCTCGCAGGATGGCAAGGAAAGACCCCAAGAACGAAAAAAGGCCCGTACAAGCGGGCCTCAAATCGTCTAGCTAATTGATTATCAAATCAATATTCTTCCTCGTTAAAGAAGAAATCATCCTTGGTCGGGTAGTCCGGCCAGATGTCTTCGATGGATTCGTAGATTTCGCCGTCTTCCTCGAGTTCCTCAAGGTTTTCGACCACCTCGTCCGGGGCGCAGGTGCGGGTTGCGTAATCGATGAGCTCTTCTTTGGTGGCCGGCCACGGAGCGTCGTCCAGGCTGCTGGCAAGTTCAAGGGTCCAATACATATCGGCGTTCGTTTAAAATGTTTATAATCAATAAATTCAAAGCCATTTTTCGCGGTTTTCCGCGTTTTAGGGGTGCAAAGATAAAGAAAAAATCGGGATATAATAGTTTTTTTTCGCTAATTTTGCAGTCCCAAATCTGTCGGACGACGCAGCAAATACAATACCATGGCATACAGAAAGTTGGAAGAATACGATGAAAAAACCACACAGGAACTCGCGGGGCACATCAAGGCCATTCTCGGGCTCCTGGGAGAGGACGTCGAACGCGAGGGTCTCCTCAAGACGCCGGAGCGTGTGGCGAAGGCGATGCAGTTCCTAACCCAAGGGTATTTCCAGGACGGCGAGGAGATTGTCCAGACCGCCGTCTTCACGGAGCCGTACAGCCAGATGGTCCTGGTCAAGGACATCGAGTTGTTCTCCCTCTGCGAGCATCATATGCTTCCTTTCATCGGCAAAGCGCACGTGGCTTATATCCCGAACGGGAAAATCACGGGGCTGTCCAAGGTCGCCCGCGTGGTAGAGACCTATGCCCGCCGTATGCAGGTCCAGGAGCGTCTGACGGAGCAGATCCGCGACTGCATCCAGGACTCCCTGCAACCCCTCGGCGTCGCCGTCGTCATCGAGGCGATGCACACATGTATGTCGATGCGTGGCGTCCAGAAATCCAACGCCGTCACGGTGACATCGGCCTTCTCGGGCATCTTCCTGAAGTCCGACAAGACTCGCAACGAGTTCCTGCAGCTGATCGGGAAATAGTTACCGACCCCTTATCTTTTGAATGAAATACCGGAACGGCGCCAACCAGGCGTCGTTTTCGCGTGCCATGCCCTCCGGATGGAACTGGAAGGCGATGACCTGGTCGCCGTATTCGTAGGCCTCGATGATTCCGTCATCGGCATAAGCCGTCACCCGGATGCCCGGAGCGGGCGCTTTCACGGCCTGATGGTGGGAGGAATTGACTGTCAATGAATCCGTTCCGAATAACCGGTACAGCACGCTCCCCTTCTCCACCCCGATCCGATGCCAGGCGCCTTTGTGCTTGACGAGCGTGTCCACCTGCGTGGGAATATCCTGAATGAGCGTCCCCCCGAGGACGACGTTCATCAGCTGCTCGCCGCGGCAGATGGCCATAATCGGTTTCCTCGAGGCCAATGCCGCCCGCATCAGCAACAAATCGCTGATATCCCGGAGGGTGTCGATCTCCACCGTCTCGTTCCAGACCGTCTCCCCATAGTAGGAAGGGTCCAGGTCCGGGCCGCCGGAGAAGATGACGCCGTCCACGGTTTTGAGCAGCGCCTCTGCCGATGCCTCGTCGGCGACCGTCGGAAGGATGACCGGGACGCCACCGGAGCGGAACACGGCATTCGTGTAGTTCGCGGACAGGGTGGCGGCACCGCTATCGGACCGGCCGCTGGATATGCCGATGACGGGTGTGCGATGACTGCACGCCACCAGCGCCAAAACTGTGACTATGAATAGGATTCGCTTCATAATCACAAAAATAGGAAAAAGATTCCTTTGTCGGTCTCCGACCTCCTCGGAATGACAAAAAAAACTCGGAATGGCATCTCTGTCATTCCGAGCGAAGCGAAGGAATCCCTTCTTATTTCAGGTAGGCGTCCGTCACCACCTTCTGGCTGCGGGCGATGAAATCGCTGAGGGCTTTGCCCTTTAGCATGCCGTTCGCCAAGAGCGCGAGGTCGGTGATCTGGTGGAGGATCTCATTCCCGGCCGCGAAGGCCTCGACATCGGCCCTGTGGGCCTTGCGGACCTCTTCGCGGGCCTTGCGGGCGGCGTCCTTCTCCGTGTCGGAAGCGTCGGCCGGGGCCTCGGCGGGGAGCTCGCCCTGCGGGGCGACTTCCGCCTGCTTGGCGGCCCAGATCTTCGCCACCAACGGATTTTCCATATTGACCGTGATCTTGTAGCTCTCCGGCATCTCGCCATAGAAGTTCATACCGCCGCCGAGGGCGCTCATTTCGCGGTAACGGCGCATGAATTCGTTCTGGGTGATAAGGATAGGGGCCGATGTCTCTCCGAGGTTCTCTCCTACCACATAGTAGTCGTTCCCTTCGGGGAGGACGGCTTTGAAGAGGTTCTCGAGGTCGTAGCGCTCGTCTTCCTTCATCTCGGGCTTGATCTTGTCTTCCTTGGGGATGAGGTTCTC
>JAFYTP010000019.1 GCA_017558775.1 Bacteroidales bacterium
CCACCTTGAAGGCGTATTTCAGGACTTCGGCCGCGCCGGACTGATGGGAGATGATGGAAGGCACCCCGGTACGCATCGCCTCGAGGGGCGAGATGCCGAAAGGCTCGGAGACCGAGGGCATGATATAGACGTCCGACAGGGCGAACATCTTCTGGACGTCCGCTCCGCGCAGGAAGCCGGTGAAATGGAAGCGGTCCGAAATGCCCAGGCGCGCCACCTGGCGGATGGCCCGGTTCATCATGTCCCCGCTGCCGGCCATCACGAAACGCACGCCGTCGGTGCGCTTGAGCACCTTTGCCGCGGCTTCGATGAAATACTCGGGACCTTTCTGGAAAGTGATGCGGCCGAGGAAGGTGACGACCTTGTCCCGGACGCCCCGCTCTACCTGGAGGTTCTCGCGGCCGCTGAAATCCACGGCGTTGTGGACCGTGACGACCTTGGCCGGATCGATGTGGTAGCGGTTGATCACGATGTTGCGGGTGAGGTCGCTGACCGTCACCACGCGGTCCGCCGCCTGCATGCCGCGCTGCTCAATCGCGAAGACGCGGGTGTCGATGTTGTCGACGCTGCCGCGGTCGAAGGAGGTGGCATGGACATGGATCACCAGCGGTTTGCCGGTCAGCTCCTTGGCGGCGATGCCGGCGTAGTAGGTGAGCCAGTCATGGGCGTGGATGACGTCGAACTCGTCCTTGCGCTGCAGGGCGATCGTGCCGCCCACCATCGCGTAGCGGGCGACCTCTTCCATCAGGTTCGCGCCGTACTTGCCGGAGAACTTGAACTTCTGGCCGTAGCTGATGGAGAAGTCCTTCACCTGGCGCTTGCGGTCCTCCTCGACGAGCCGGGAGAATTCTTCCGGATCGGCGTACGGGACCATGTTGGTGCCGATGTGGATGAACTTGATCCTGTCCAGGTACTCCTCGATGCTCTCGGAGACCGTGTCCACCGCGACGTCGCTCGCGTTGATGATCGTCGTCGCGCTCTGGTCTTCGTCACCGGAGGCGGACGGCATCACGAACAGGGTTTCGACGCCGTTGTAGGCGAGACCCTTGACGATACCTTCGCAGGCCGTGCCCAGACCGCCCGCGATATGGGGAGGAAACTCCCAGCCGAACATAAGTACTCGCATAGTCTATTCCTCCTTGTATTTGTCGATGAGCCAGTTGATGTTCAAGAGGGCGGCCGTTGTCGTCGCGGAGGAGATGGCGCCGTGCGGCTCGTGGGGCGGGTCGCCGTCGTAGAGCTCCGAGAAGCAGCCGACGCCGTGCTTGCTGAGGTCCTCGTAGAAGCCCTCGGTGAGCCATTCGGCGCGCTTGACGAAGTTCTTGCCCATCATCTGGAAGGATGCGTAGCAGAACTGGGCCAGCAGGAACGGCCAGGCGCAGCCGTTGTTGTAAGCCAGGTCGCGCTCGATCTGGTTGCCTTCGTAAACGCCCTTGTACTTGCCGTCGCGCGGCGACAGGGTGCGGATGCCGCGACGGGTGACCAGTTCGTTGTTCACGAACCGCATCACGGAGCCGATCACCTCGTCGGAAACCGCCTTGTAGTCCAGGGACACGGCCCAGAGCTGGTTCGGACGGAGGTCGAGGTTCTGGCCGAAGCCATCGACATAATCCGCGAGGAAGCCGAAGTCGGCGTTCCAGAAGGTGGGCTGGAAGTTCCGGGCCACGAGCTCGCGGACCGGCGTCCACTTCTGGATGAACTCGCTCTTCTTGGCGCCGTACTTCGCCTCCATGTCGAGGGCGAAGCAGAGGGCGTTGTACCAGAGCGCGTTGGTTTCAACCTGATAACCCGGGCGCTCGGTGACCGCGCGGCCGTTGATGTAGGCGTTCATCCAGGTGAGGGCGACGCCGTCGACCTGGGCCCACAGGAGACCGTTCGGGTGCATCGCGATTTCCTGGCGGTTGCCCGGGAGGTAGCTTTCGATGATGCCCTTCAAAGTCTCTCCGTACTTGGTCCAGGCGTGCTTTTCGGCGCCGGTGTAGGCGATGTATTGCTGAAGGGTGACCGTCATGAAGAGCGGGGCCTCCACCTGCGTGGTGCGGTGGAAGAGGCGCTCGGGTTCGTCGGCGACGAGGTTGTCCAGGATCTCCTCGAACTCCTTCGGATCGCCCTTGCCGTACAGGGTGAGGCCGGCGAGGGAGTAAAGCGTCTCGCGGAGGAGGCCGGTGAGGAGCCAGGAGTAACCGGCGACGATCCGCTTGCGGCCGCGGCGGATACGGATCAGGAGGTCCGCCTGCCGGACGAGCTGGTCGTGGAAGGAAGTGATGGGCCCGATCTTGTTCACCACGCTGGTGAACTTGCGCTTGAGGCCGGCCGCGGAGACGGGGCCATCGGCACTGGCGGAAACCACCACCGAATCACCGGGGTTGAGCTCGAGCTCGAAGGCGCCCGGGACGAAGAGGTCCTCGCGGCAGTCGAAGCCGCGGCGCATCTCGTCGGAGTAGGTGACGCCGTTGTACCAGCAAGGCGAGGGCTTGAAAGTGGACGCGCTGCTCAGCTGCACGTTCAGGTCCGGGAAGCCTTCATACAGGTTCCAGGCCCGTCCGCCCTCGATCTCCCAGCCTTGGGTGCGGGCGACGCTGTTCTGCTGCGTGAGGTCGTGGACTTTGCGGAAGGACAGGAAGGGCTTGAGTTCCAGTTTCACCTTCGCGGGAGCGTTCACCAGCTCATACTTGATGAGGATCTGGTTGCTGTCCTGCACGAGGGCGAGGCTCTTCCGGAATACGATTTCGCCGATCTTGTAGGTGACCATCGGGACCGGGTCCGCATCGAAGTCCACGATGTACTTGTGGCCGCGCGGCTCATAGATGTCCCCATAGCAATGGATGCCCAGATTGAAGCGTTTTCCCCGGAGCGTGAGACTTTCGTCCAGGGAAGACAGGAGCATGTACCTGTAACCGTCGAACGCCTCCACCGGAACGGCGAGGAGTCCGTGGTAGCGGCGCGTGTTGCAGGTCACGATGGACGTGTTGCAATACGCGCCGGTCTTGCTCGCAAGGAGGATCTCCCTCTTGAGCGAGTAGGACAGGTTGACGAGCTCAGACTTGTTGAATTTCAAAAAAGCCATATGCGTCTGCATTATAATTTCTTCAAAACGACAGCGCTGCGGGCGGGGAGATAGAGATACAGCGTATCTTCGTAGCGCGGGTTGCCGTTGGGCGATTTCTCGGGTACGGTCAAGTGGTGTTCCCCGGATACAATGCGACTGAACCCGTTAAATCGGGGTTCGTCGGTATCGAGGATGTTCACCCATTCCCCGGCGGGAGCCGCGAATCCGTAGTCCGCATAGGACCCCGTCGCCGAAAAATTCAGCGCAAAGATACAGCTTTTCCGTAGGAAAACCAAGATTTTCTTCTCCTCGTCCTGTACAAGAAGCTCCGGCACGGCGGAGAGGATGCGTTCGGAACGGATCAGATGCACCATCTCCTCGTCGAAATTGCGGAGGAAGCCGTAGCGGAGATAGTCCGGGTCCGCGAGGGACCACTGACGGCGGGCGTGCTTATACGACCATCCATTCCCCTCGCGGGGGAAGTCGATCCATTCGGGATGGCCGAATTCGTTGCCCATGAAGTTCAGGTAGCCGTTGCCGGCGGTGGCGGCGGTCACCAGGCGGATCATCTTGTGGAGGGCGATGCCGCGGTCCACGACCGGGTTCTTGGACTCGGTGTTCATCGAGAAGTACATCTCCTTGTCCATCAACCTGAAAATGAGCGTCTTGTCGCCCACGAGCGCCTGGTCGTGGCACTCGGCGTAGGAGATGGTTTTCTCGTCGGCGCGCTTGTTCGTAAGCTGCCACCAGATCTCGCCGACGGACCACTGCTCGTCGGAGAGTTCCTTGATCCATTTGATCCAGTTGTCGGCGACGCCCATCGACATCCGGAAGTCGAAGCCCACGCCGCCGGCCGCGAGCGGGGCGGCCAGGCCGGCCATGCCGGAGACGTCCTCGGCGATGGAGAAAGCGTTCGGGTCCATTTCCCGGATGAGGATGTTGGCGAGGGCGAGATAGGTCACCGCGTTCTCATCGACACCCTCGTTGAAATAGTTGTCGTATCCTACAAAATCCTTCCCGAGGCCGTGGTCCCAGTACAGCATCGAGGTGACGCCGTCGAAACGGAAACCGTCGATGTGATATTCCTCCATCCAGTACTTCACGTTCGAGAGGAGGAAGTACTTGGTCTCGTCCTTGCCGTAGTCGAAGCAGCGGGAACCCCAGGCGGGATGGCGGCCCTGCGGGCCGGAATAGAAGTACAGGTGGTCGGTGCCGTCGAAATTGGACAGGCCCTCCGCCTCGTTGTCGACACTGTGGCTGTGGACAATGTCCATCACCACCGCGATGCCCTTGCTGTGGGCGTCATCGACCAAAGCCTTGAACTCCTCGGGGGTGCCGAAGCGGGAGCTCAGGGCGAAGAAATTGGACACCTGATAACCAAAAGACCCATAGTACGGATGCTCCTGCAAAGCCATGATCTGGAGGGTGTCGTAGCCGAGCTTTTTCACCTTCGGGAGAACCGTCGTGCGGAAGTCCTCGAAGGACGCGACTTTCTCCTCTTCGGAGGACATGCCGATATGGCATTCATAGATCATCGGGTTCGGGCGTTTTCCCGCGTGGGCGTGCTTCCAGACGTATTTTTCGATGGGATCCCAAACCTGCGCGGCGAAGGCCTTCGTGGTCTCATCCTGGACGGCGCGGGTCACATACGAAGGGAGGCGCTCCCCCGCCCCGCCGGGCCATTCGATATACAATTTGAACAGCTGGCCATGCTGCAAGAAGAAGCTCGGGAGCGAGAGCTCCCAGTTCCCGTTCCCAACCGGATTCAGAGCGTATGCGTCCGTCCGTTTCCAGTTGTTGAAATCGCCGATGAGATAGATCTTCGTCGCGTTCGGCGCCCACTCGCGGAACACCCACGAGCCGTCGTCGCAGCGGTGCAGACCATAGTACATATGGTTGTTCACGGCATCCTTCAGGAGCCCCTCCCCCGCGATGTGCTTCTTCATCTCCAGGATGCGCCGATGCCGGGCCTCGATGGCCTCCTTGTACGGCATCAGATACGGGTCGGTTTCGTATATCTTTTTCATATCTGTGTTTCGAGCTTGTCGAGAAATCTATTCCTTGTCCAGTTTGTCGATCTTCTCCTTCACGGTCCTCAAGTACTCCCTACACGCCTTCAGAAGCGCGTTGCTCCGCCCGACGAGGGCGTCGATGTCGTCCAGCTTCGTCGCCGGGTCTTCCACCTTGGCGGCGATCTCTTCCAGTTCCTTCACCGCTTTCGCGTAATCAAACTTCTCTTCCATGGCTATGCAATGTTTTCTTTGTCAATGTGTTCCGTAAATACCTGATCAACCTTCGCGGTAAGCGATCCGTCCGAAAAGCGGACGCCGATCCGGTCGCCCACGCCCACGCGTTCCACGCTCTTGAGGACCTTGTTGTCCTTCCCCGTCACGAGGACGTATCCCAGCTTCAGGACGTTCCGGGGGTCGGAGGCCTTGATGAGGGCTTCCTTCAGGGCGAGGTTGGAGATTTCCGTGCCGATGCGGGCGCCGGCGGCGAAGCGCAGCCGGTGCGCGGCGCCATCGGCCTGCCGCACGAGATCCG
>JAFYTP010000020.1 GCA_017558775.1 Bacteroidales bacterium
CCCTATCGCCGGTCGCCGCCAGAGTAATGCTACCCCGCGCTGCCCCTCGACTTGCATGTGTTAAGCCTGCCGCTAGCGTTCAACCTGAGCCAGGATCTAACTCTTCATTGTATAATTTTTATAAATCTTAGCTTGTCCTTGGCACTTGTTTCTCTAAGAAACTGACGCTCGTTTAAAGTTGATATCTGTTACAATATCTCGGTACTTGCTTGTACTTTCCTTTCAGTCTTTTCAATGAACTTTTTTAGAATTTTTACTGTCCTGCCTTTCGGTTCGGGCCGTAAAAATTCCCGCTCGTTTCCGAACGGGATTGCAAAGGTACACCTTTTTTTCGAACTCACAAACTTTTTACAAGAAAAAAGTGAAAAAAATTGAGTTTTTTCAGGATTTCTCTTTTTGTAAAAATGCCAATTACCTGCTGTTCAGCGCGATGCGTGCCTGGAGCTCCCAAGAACGAATTCTGTCCTTGTAAAAGTTGTTCGCATTGACCTTCTCAATGGACAGATCGCTGTCGGAATTACCGCCCCAGCGACGGCAGGTGTACAGGACGTCGTACACGCGGCCAATCTGATATTCGCGGCTGATCCGAAGACCCACGGCATAATCCTCCCCGTACTTGGTCGTCGGGAAGTTGAGCCGGCGCAGGAGCGGGGTCCAGAATCCGCGCGGGGCGCCGAGGCCGTTGATACGGAGAGCGTTGTTCCGACCGTTCTCCGGCGTCCACTCCCGGTGCTCGACGACATAGGGCGGCAGCGGGTTCAGGTCGAAGTCCGTCATCTGGTAGCAGCCGACGACCATGGCGCACCCCTGCGCACGGAAAGCATCGACAAACTTCTGGACGGTGTGCTCGTCATAATAAAGGTCGTCAGAATCCAGCTGGAGGGCGAAGCGGCCGCAGGCGGGATGGTGGATAGCCGCGTTCCAGTTACCGCCGATGGCATGCCAGGTCGGATCCTGGGCGATATAGACCAGCTTCGGGTTGTCCAGGAAGGTCTTGATGACATCGACAGTACCGTCGGTGGAGTTGTCGTCCACGACGATGACGTTGTACGGGAAGTCCGTCACCTGCGACAGCGCCGACTTGAGGGCGTCGCCGATGGTACGGACGCGGTTCTTGCAAGGGATGACGACGGAGGCCTCGTATTCGAACTCCCCTTCCGTCAGGTCCACCGTCTTGAAACCAGGGGCCAGGTAACCGCCGATGGCCTTGAGGTGATCCGTCACTGCCTGCTCCATCTCGATCTGGGAGTTGCGGTTCCGGGGATCGACATAATCGAACTGCTTCTCCCCCGACTTGCGGAGGTCCGTTTCGATCTCATAATAAAGGTATTCGGCGATATGCTCCAGGCGGCCTTTCTGGGAGACCTTCAGGCGGAGGTCGTAGAGTCCCGCCGCTTCATAATCGGCCGTCATCCGGCCAGCGGCTTCTTTCAGGGCCGATGTGCGGAAGAGCAGCAGCCCGCCGAACTCGAAGTCGTCGCGCAGCGATCCGATCTGGCAATCAATCACTGGAGCGGGAACGGTTTCTCCGCCCTTGGAGATGAAGCGGTCGGAATACAGCATCACGGCGCCGGTGTCGTCGGCAATCTGGAGCATCCGCTCCAAGGCGTAATGGACCAGGGACAATTCCGTCCTGCGCGTATAGAAAAGGGTGAATTCCGCCGATGCTTGCTTAGCCGCCTCTCGAAGGACGGCGCTGCGGGTGAAAGATTCTTCAAGGATATGGATGGCAGCCGCTTCCGGCTCGCTGGAAAGGATTCCGGCCTGGGAGGCCAGGGATACAAAGCAGTCAATTCTCTTCATAACCTTCAAATGTAGCAATTTTCTTTGAGCCTTTCAAGAAAAATCCGTACCTTCGTGCACGGATTTAAACATACCTTATGAAAGCACTGATCCGCACCGATTTCCATTTCCCCGACCAAGTATCGAAGTATACCGGCAAAGTACGCGACGTATATGCCCTCGGCTCCAATTACATGGTCATGGTCGTCACCGACCGTATCTCCGCTTTTGATGTCGTCCTGCCCGAAGGAATCCCCTTCAAGGGCCAGGTCCTGAACCAGATCGCCGAGCGTTTCCTCGACGCCACCACGGACATCCTTCCCAACTGGAAGATCGCCGCGGTGGACCCGATGGTCACCCTCGGACTCCGCTGCGAGCCCTTCAAGGTGGAGATGGTCATCCGTGGCTATCTCACCGGACACGCCTGGCGCGAGTACAAGGCGGGCAAGCGCACGCTCTGCGGCGTCCCGATGCCCGACGGCATGGTGGAGAACCAGCGTTTCCCCGAACCCATCATCACCCCGACCACCAAGGCCGCCGAAGGCCACGACGAGGACATCTCCAAGGAGGAGATCATCGCCCAGGGCATCGTGAGCAAAGAAGACTACGAGCAGCTCGAGGCTTACACGCGCGCGTTGTATAAAAGGGGTTCCGAGATGGCGGCCGAGAAGGGCCTCATCCTCGTGGACACCAAGTACGAGTTCGGCAAGCGCGACGGCGTCATCTACCTGATGGACGAAATCCACACCCCCGACTCCTCCCGGTATTTCTATGCCGATGGTTACGAGCAGCGTCTCGCCCGCGGCGAGCACCAGAAGCAACTCTCCAAGGAGTTCGTCCGTGAGTGGCTGATGGCGAACGGCTTCCAGGGCCAGGAAGGCCAGAAGGTCCCCGAGATGACCCCCGAGGTCGTCGCCGGCATCACCGACCGTTACATCGAGCTGTACGAGAACATCACCGGAGTTCCCTTCGTGAAAGCGGAGGACGAAGACCTCGCCGCCCGTATCGAAAAGAACGTGAACGCTTTCCTGAAGAGCCTATGATCGAGCGCTATTCCCGCAAAGTGATGAGGGACATCTGGACCGAAGAGAACAAGTTCAGAGCCTACCTCGAAGTTGAAATCCTTTCCTGCGAAGCCTGGAGCGAGCTCGGCGTCATCCCCCGCGAAGACGTGGACAAGATCCGCGCCGCCGCCACTTTCAGCGTCGACCGCATCAAGGAGATCGAGCAGATCACCCGCCACGACGTAGTCGCCTTCACCCGGGCCGTCAGCGAGAGCCTCGGCCCCGAGCGCAAATGGGTCCACTACGGACTCACCTCCACCGACGTCGTGGATACTGCCAATGGTTACCTGCTCCGGCAGGCCAACGCCATCCTCGAAAAAGATCTCGAAGAGTTCCTCGCCGTCCTGAAGCGCCGCGCGCTGGAATTCAAGGAAACCCCGTGCATCGGCCGTACCCACGGCATCCATGCCGATATCACCTCCTTCGGCCTGAAATGGGCTCTGTGGTATGAGGAAATGAAGCGCAACATCGAGCGCTTCCAGTTCGCCCGCAAGGGCGTCGAGGCCGGCAAGATGAGCGGCGCGGTGGGCAACTTCGCCAATATCCCGCCGTCCATCCAGGACTATGTGTGCGAGCACCTGGGCATCGCTTCCGCCGATATCTCCACCCAGGTCCTCCAGCGCGACCGTCACGCCTACTACATCGCCACCCTCGCCATCATCGCCTCCACCCTGGAGCAGATGGCTTTCGAGGTGCGCAACCTCCAGCGGACCGAGGTCCGCGAGGTGGAAGAGGCCTTCGGCAAGGGCCAGAAAGGCTCCAGCGCGATGCCGCACAAGCGCAACCCCATCTCCTCCGAGAACATCTGTGGCTGCGCCCGCGTGATGCGCGGCTACATGTCCGCCTCCTGCGAGAACGTCGCCCTGTGGCACGAGCGTGACATATCCCACTCCTCCACCGAGCGCATCATCCTCCCGGACGCTACGGAACTCCTGGACTACATGCTGTGCCGCTTCAAGGGCATCCTGGAGAACCTCGTCGTCTATCCGGAGACGATGCTCGCGAACATTTGGCGCACCCGTGGTGTCATTTTTGCACAGCGTGTGATGAACGCGCTCATCGGCAAAGGCCTCACCCGCGAACAGGCTTACGACACGGTCCAGCCCATCGCGATGAAAGCCTGGACGGAAGGGCTCGACTACCGGACGCTCCTCAAGGAGAGCGAGGCGGTCATGGGCCTTCTCACCGTGGATGAGCTCGAAGGCTGCTTCACGCTGGATTATTATTTCAAGAACGTAGATTATATCCTCAAACGAACTGGCATATTATGAGCAAGGTAGACGTGGTCCTCGGCCTCCAGTGGGGCGACGAGGGCAAAGGCAAGGTGGTCGATGTCCTGACTCCGAACTATAAGGTGATCGCCCGTTTCCAGGGCGGTCCGAACGCGGGCCATTCGCTCGTCTTCGACGGAGACGGCTTCGTCCTCCACACCGTTCCTTCCGGCATCTTCCGTCCGGAATCGGTGAACATCATCGGCAACGGCGTGGTCATCGACCCGGTCATCCTCCAGGATGAGATCGCGGCCATCGAGGCCAAGGGCGTGGACATCACCGGAAAACTCCTCATCTCCAAGAAAGCGCATCTGATCCTCCCCACCCACCGGATGCTGGACGCCGCCAGCGAGGCATCCAAGGGCAAGGGCAAGATCGGTTCCACCCTCAAGGGCATCGGTCCCACCTATATGGACAAGACCGGCCGCAACGGCCTCCGCGTGGGCGACATCCTCTCCCCGGAATTCATCCAGCGCTACGAAGCCCTCAAGTACAAGCACTTCGGCCTGCTCGCCCAGTATAAGTTCCCCTTCGACATCACCGACTACGAGATCAAGTGGTTCCAGGCGGTGGAGTCGATGAAGCGTTTCACCTTCATCGACAGCGAGTTCGCCGTCAACCGCTATCTGGACCAGGACGTTCCGATCCTCGCGGAAGGCGCGCAGGGCTCCCTGCTCGACATCGACTTCGGCACCTATCCTTTCGTCACCTCCTCCAACACGATGACGGCGGGCGTCTGCACCGGCCTCGGTGTGGCTCCTAGCCGCGTCGGCAAGGTGATGGGTATCTTCAAGGCCTACTGCACCCGCGTGGGCAGCGGCCCGTTCCCGACGGAACTGTTCGACGCCACCGGCGAGCGCCTGCGCCAGATCGGCCGCGAGTACGGCGCCACCACCGGCCGTCCGCGCCGCTGCGGCTGGCTCGACCTCGTCGCCCTGAAGTACGCCGTGATGATGAACGGCGTCACTGAACTCATCATGATGAAGGCCGACGTCATGAACGGCTTCGACACGATCCGCGTGGCCACCGCCTACGAGATCGACGGCAAGACCACCACGGACTTCCCGTTCGAGTGCCCCGACGACGTCAAGCCGGTGTACACCGACTTCCCGGGCTGGAAGGAGGACATCACCAAGGTCCGCACCTATGAGGATTTCCCGGAGGCGTTCAAAAACTACATCGCCTTCATCGAGCGGGAGACCGGCTGCCCGGTGAAGATCATCTCCGTGGGTCCCGACCGTTCCGAAATCGTTATCCGATAAGATGGACCGCAGGATCGTCATCATCCCGACTTACAACGAGAAGGAGAACATCGAAGCCATCGTGCGCAAGGTGTTCTCCCTTCCCGTGGAGTTCCATATCCTCGTCATCGACGACGGCTCCCCCGACGGGACGGCCGGCATCGTCAAGGGCCTCCAGGCGGAGTTCCCCAAGCAGCTGCATCTCCTGGAAAGGAGCGGCAAGCAGGGCCTCGGGACGGCCTACCTGACCGGTTTCCGTTGGTCCCTGGACCATGGATATGACTACGTGTTCGAGATGGATGCCGATTTCTCGCACAATCCCGACGACCTTCTCCGTCTCTATGCCGCCTGCGCGGAGGAAGGGGCCGACCTTGCCGTCGGATCCCGCTACTGCAACGGCGTCAGCGTCGTGAACTGGCCCATCGGCCGGATCATCATGTCCTACTACGCGTCGGCCTATGTCCGTGGCGTCCTGAACATGAAGGTCTATGACACGACGGCAGGCTTCGTCTGCTATTCACGGAAGGTTTTGGAAACCATCGACCTGGACGACGTCCAAATGAAGGGCTACGGGTTCCAGATCGAGATGAAGTACACGGCGTACAGGCTCGGATTCAAGATCCGGGAAGTGCCCATCATCTTCATTAACCGCCAGTTAGGCACTTCCAAGATGTCCAGCGGCATTTTCGGCGAGGCCTTCTGGGGCGTAATCAAGCTACGGTTCCGAAAGATCAAGGGAAGACAATAAAAAAACGAAGGATTTGCGTCCTTCGTTTTTTTGTTACCTCCGGGGCCTCTTACAGCACCAGCACAGCGCCACCGCCGGGAGCGAGATGCACTTTCCAGGTGCCATTGACCGTCACCGTCTCGTGCCGGTAATCCCGGGCCGCGCGGTCGGCATTGACACCATCGACATAAACCTCTCCCTGCTTGGCGCCGATGCCGAGGCGGGACAGGTCGATGTTCAGGTCGCGTTCGTCCCAGTTCCCAAGCGCGCCGACATACCACTTCGAACCGCTGCGGCGAGCGATGACCACGAACTGGGCAATCTTGCCGTCCAGGGCGATGGTCTCGTCCCAGACTGTCGGGATGGAAGCGATGAACTTGGTGCATTCGGGTTCCTGTCGATAGTTGCTCGGGGAATCGCACAGCATCGTCAGCGGGGCGTCGAACACGATGTATTCGGCCAGCTGGTGGCAGCGGGTTCCCTGGGACATCGGTTCCGTGTTGACGGGATAGTAGTTGTCCTTGGTGGCGTTCCGCATCGCGCCCTGGGTGTAATCGGCCGGGCCGGCCACCAGGCGGGTGAAGGGAACCGTCACGTCGTAGGTCACCTGGTCCACGTCCGGGGTGCACCATTTCATCTGCTCCAGGCCGTGGATGCCCTCGAAGTTCAGGACGTTCGGATAGGTCCGCTGCAGGCCGGCCGGCTTGAAGGCGCCGTGGAAGTCCACCACCAGATGGTACTTGGCAGCCACCGCGGCGGCTTTCTCATAGAACCGGACCATTTCCGCGTCGTCCCGGTTCATGAAGTCAATCTTGAAGCCTTTGACGCCCATCGCGGAATAGTGCTTGCACACCCCTTCCATATCGCGGTTGAAGGCCCAATAACCGGCCCACAGGATCAGGCCGACGTTCTTCGAGGCTGCATAAGTGCAAAGCATCGGGAGGTCGATTTCAGGAACCACCTGCATCAGGTCGGCCTCCTTGTTCACCGCCCAGCCCTCGTCCAGGATGACATATTCGATGCCGTGCTCGGAAGCGAAATCGATGTAGTATTTGTAGGTATCGTTGTTGATACCTGCCTTGAAATCAACGCCGTAGATGTTCCAGTCGTTCCACCAGTCCCAGGCGACTTTTCCGGGCTTCACCCAAGACCATTCTCCCTGAGCGGCGGGCCGCGCGAGGCGCCAGGTCAGGTCGCTTTCAGCGAGCTCCTTGTCACTCGCGGCAATGGCGATGACACGCCAGGGGAAGGTATGGGAGGCCTTGACCCGCGTCAGGAAGTTCCGGCGGGAACGGACGAGTCCCTGCAGCATATTATGTCCTCCCTGGATCTCCGAGGAAGGGCAGGATGCGAAGACGCCGCGAAGCGAGCGACCGCCCTCCTGGTTGCCCAGGTACATGCCGGGATAGTCATGAAGGTCGGATTCGGTGATGCACAGCTTCATGCCGTTCGCGGCCTCCAGCGTCAGCGGCAGGAAGGCGATTCTCCCCTTCTGCCACTGGGAGACGTTATGATACGCGTAGGTGTTCTCGAAGGAATTGAAGAACTGCTGCTCGATCGTATCGTACTCCTCGCGCACATAGGGCACATAGGCCTTGTAGTCATACGGGAAGGCGAATTCGGCCTGCTCATAGGCGACGGCGAACTCCCCGTCCTTGCCCCGGCTCACGAAACGGTACGCGACACCGTCGTCATACGCGCGGAACACGATGTCGTAATTCCCCGCGGACAGGATCATCTCGTTGAAATGGTCACGGACCTTGGCCCGCTTGAAGTTCTTCGCCGGGATGACCGTGTCCACGCTCCGGCGGGAAACCTTGTAGCTGTCATTCCCGCCCATGCTGGAGCCGTCCAGGAGCATCATCGATATATGAGAAGGATCCAGCAGTTTGATGCCTCCCCGCACGATGGAATACGAAACATGGGCTCCACTGCTCACCGTCACGACGATCTTCCCGTCCGGAGATTTCAGTTCATAGTCCTTGGCCTGCGCCACAAAAGCCGCCGCGAGGGCAGCCATCATCAAGAATAGCTTTTTCATTTTCTTCTTATCGTTGTTCTTTAGTGATTAATCTGAGTCCGATCCGGTTGCGTTCCAGGTCCACGGAAATGACCTCCACCATCACGTGCTGGTGCAGTTTCAGGACCTTGGAAGGATCCGCCATCCCCCGGACGCCCATCTTGGTGGCGTGGATGAGGCCGTTATCGTGCAGGCCGATGTCCACGAAGGCGCCGAAGGCCGTGAGGTTCGTCACGATGCCGGGCAGTTCCATGCCGATCTTGAGGTCGTCGATCTCGTGGATGTCGTCGGCAAAGGAGAACTCCTTCACCTCCTCGCGCGGGTCGCGGCCGGGCTTGGCCAGTTCCTTCAAGATGTCGTTCACCGTCGGCAGGCCGAAATCGCCCTCCACATAGTTCTGGGGCTTGATATTCTTGCACAGCTCGGCATTACCCACCAGCTCGCGGGCGGACACGCCCAGGTCCTTGGCCATCTTGTCGACGATATGGTAAGCCTCGGGATGCACGGCGCTGCCGTCGAGCGGGTTCTCCGCCCCCTGGATCCGGAGGAAACCGGCGCACTGCTGGAACGCTTTCCCGCCCAAACGGGGAACATCCATCAGCTGCTGACGGGACTTGTACCCGCCCACCTTGGTGCGGTATGCCACGATGTTATCGGCCAATGTCGGTCCAATGCCGGACACGTACTGGAGCAAGTAGGGGCTCGCCGTATTGAGGTTCACGCCCACGCTGTTTACGCAACTTTCCACCGTATTGTCCAGCTGCTCATGAAGCAGCGTCTGGTCCACGTCGTGCTGGTACTGGCCGATGCCGAGGGATTTCGGGTCGATTTTCACCAGTTCCGCGAGCGGATCCATCAGGCGACGGCCGATGGAAACGGCTCCGCGGACGGTCACGTCCTCGTCCGGGAACTCCTCCCGAGCCACGTCGGAAGCCGAATAAACGGAAGCGCCGTCTTCGCTGACGGAGAAGATCCGGACGCTGTCATCCAGTCCCACCTTGCGAATGAATTCCTCCGTCTCACGGCCGGCCGTGCCGTTGCCGATGGCGATGACCTCGATGTTGTACTGCTCCACGAGGTCCGCGACCGTGGTGATGGCCTGAACCTTCTTCGCGACGGGCGGGTGCGGGAAGATGACCGTATGGTACAGCAAGTTCCCGTGCTCGTCGAGGCAGACGACCTTGCAACCGGTCCGGAAGCCCGGGTCGATGGCCATCGTCCGTTTCTGCCCCACCGGCGCGGCCAGCAGCAGCTGGCGCAGGTTCTCGCCAAAAACGCGGATGGAGTCCACATCGGCTTTCTGCTTGGCTTCGCGCAGGATTTCACCGGTAATGGACGGCTCGAGGAGGCGCTTGTAGGCGTCGTCCACGGCCGCGCGGATTTCCAGCCCGCATTCGCGGGAAGGATAGCCCTTCTCCTGGCAATAGTCGTAGTACATCTTGTTGCCGCACTTCTCGGCGTCGGCGTCGATGGACAGTTTCAGAAATCCCTCGTTCTCCGCTCGGAGAATGGCCAGGAGGCTGTAGGAGGGAATCTTGGCGATGGGGTTGGAGAAGTTGAAATAGGTCCGGTACTTGTTCGCGGCGGGGTCCGTCTGGGCGGCCTTGGTCGCCTTGGAGCATACCCGGCGCGTGCGGTAGATGCCGCGGAGGTTCTCCCGGACGACGGCCGTCTCGGAGAGCCGCTCCGCGATGATGTCGCGGGCACCGGCGAGGGCGTCATCGACAGAGGCCACCTCCCCTTTCACGAACTTGGCCGCATCGGCCTCGGGATTGCGGGACTTCCCGCTCCAGATCAGGTCCGCCAGCGGCTCCAGTCCCTTGGCAATCGCCACGGTGGCGCGGGTCTTCCTCTTGGGACGGAAGGGCAGGTAAAGGTCCTCCAAAGTACTGGCATTCACGCAGTTCTCAATCTGCGATTTCAGTTCGGGCGTCAGCTTCCCCTGCTCTTCGATGGTGCTGAGGATGGAGGCCTTGCGCTTCTCCATCTCCCCGAACACCTCGGTCCAATGCTTGATTTCCGCCACTTCCACGTCCGACAGCCCGCCGGTACGTTCTTTCCGATAGCGGCTGATGAACGGGATCGTGCAGCCCTCCGCGAAGAGTTCCGCGCAGTTCTCCACCTGCCAGTCCTTTACCTGCAGCAGGGCCGCGACATGCTTTATGTATAAATCTTTCATCACTTATTTGGTAACATTTCCGGCGGCGACCTTCACATACAGGACGCCATGCGGCGGGATGTTATAGGTGCCCATCGGGATATCCTTCTGCCGCCAGAGGTCGCGGACGGTATCGACATTCTCGATGTCGATCTTGCCGAGACATCCGGCCAAGTCCACGGGAACCGAAGCCTCATTCAAGTTGAAGATGCCCACGGCAATGCCCCCGTCATACAGGTCGCGGCTCCAGATCTGCATGCCGTCCTCCACGACATCCTGATGCGCCTGATGGCCCAGGATGTCCTGGTTCACGGCAATCACCTCGTTATTGCACAGGAGGTTGAAGGTAAAGTCGTCGATCTGGGCGATGTCACAGCCGATGAGCATGTTCGCCGCCAGCAGCGACCACAGGGAAATGTGCGTGTACTGCTCGTCCGGGGTCAGGCGGCTGTCGCGGAGGTTGTTGCTCCAGCCCACCTTGCCGACCACGAGCATGTCCGGGTCGTTCCAATGGCCGGGACCCGCGTACGGATGCAGGCCAACCTGCTGCTCAAAACCGATGCGGTACAGGGACGACCAGGTGTCCGTGATGTCACCGGTGGTGCGCCAGGAGTTGGCGTCCACGGCGTGGCCCCAGGTCCAGACATCGGCCATGCCGTACTGGCACAGGGAATAGAAGATGTCGCGGGGCTGCTGGCGCAGGTACTGCTGCATCTTCAGATACGGACGGGCATAGGCGGCGACGGAGTGGTCCCGGTCGGGATTGAACACCTTGCGGTAGCCGCACCAGTCGTATTTCAGATAGTCCACGCCCCACTCGTTCCAGGTCTCGGCATCCTGCTGCTCGTGGTCCAGCGAACCAAGGAAGCTGCCGCAGGTAAGGTCGCCCGGGCTGGAGTAAATACCCATCTTGAGGCCGTTCGAATGCAGCCAGTCTGCCAGGCCCTTGATGTCCGGGAACTTGGCGTTCGTGACGATGCGTCCGTCCGGGGTGCGTTCATCCGCCTCCCAGGCATCGTCGATGTTCATATAGGCATAGCCGTAGTCTGCCAGTCCGCGGTTGATGAGGGCGGCGGCCGAAGACATCACCTTCTCCTGTGAGACGCTCAGGCCCCAGCAGTTCCAGGAATTCCAGCCCATCGGCGGGGTAAGACCAATCTGCGAGCCCACCTTCAGGGTGAACTCGGCCCGGGCCTCACCCTTTGCGTTCTTGGCGATGAACACCAGCGGATAGTCGCCGGCCTTATCGACACTGCCGCTCAGAACGCCCTTGTCCGGATCCAGGGTAACACCTTCCGGAAGGCCTTCCACGGCATATTTCATCGGCTTTTCGCCCGAGAATGCCAGGCGGAAAATGACAGGAGAACCGGGGCGGACACCGAAGACCATCGGCCCGTTGTAGCGCGGCGTGGCCGGGGCGGGAGGAGTCAGGATGTACGGGGCGGTCACGCTGGCGTCCAGCGTTTCCCCGAACGTATCGTCCTGATAAGTCACCGTCACCCGCTGGCTTCCCTGGGTCGGGATGATGAAAGAGACATCCGTCCGATGAGACAGGAAGGTATTCCATTCCCTTTCACCGACGACCTTGTCGGTCATGACATCATGGGTGACGACCTTCACGGTGCCGCGTGTCGGCAGCGTCGTGTGCAGGACCGCCTTGTATTGGTCGGTCTGACGTTCCATACTCAGGGACACGAAGTCCTCCAAGGACGGCTTTCCGATGAAGACGGGGCGGGCATAGAAACCGCCCGGGTCGCCGCCGTTGTACACGCGGACGGCGATGACGTTATCCTTGTCCCACTTGATGAGTTTCGGATCCACGACATAGCGGCGGGGCGTATCCCATTCCTCGAGAAATCCCTGCGGGTCCTCGGGATTGGTGCCCGTCTTCCCCACCCGGGTTCCGTTCAGCCAGGTCTCGTCCGTATCATCGATCGGGCCGAGGTCCAGGAGGACCTTGTTCGTCGATCCCTTTTTCAGAGACGAAGGAATGACGACGTGGATACGGTACCACCCATAGCCTCTCGAATTCGAGACGCCCTGCTGGTTCCAGTCCTTTTCCAGGGACAGGACCTGCCAGTCGCTGTCCTTGAACGATGCCTGGCTCCAGGCGGGGTTATCCCCCTTGTGGAAACGGCCTTCCGTCACGGTGACAACCTGGGCTTCCAGGCTCAGGGCGAAGCCCAGGCAGAGGGCGGTCGCAAGCAGTATATTTCTCATAAAATATTGAATTTTAACTATTTGTGCTTACTGACGAGAGATACGGAACCGGTAACTGTAGGTACGGCCCGGTTGAATCATATACTTCGGAAGCGGGCCGGGGCCGCAGCTGCCGTTGCCGAGGCCGCCCATCACGCAGTCCAGGTTCAGGACCACTTCGCTCCGGCGGACGTTGTCCAGGTCGTTGGCGTATTTCACGCGGTACAGGTCCTCGTCGGTGAAATGCTGTGCGGAAAAATCGAAGGTGCCGGCGGCCTTGAAGGTCACGGTCCGGCCGTCCTCCGACGAGAACTTGAGCCAGCGGGTATCCGTCCGCTCTCCCATCGACTGGGTACGGACGTAATGCTCCGCCATTTCGGTCACGGTGCTGTCGTAGACGCCCAGGAAGGCGGCGTCCTTTCGGTCCGGATAGTTTTCCATCGGCCCACGGCCGTACCATCGGACCTCCTCGAAGTCCGGATTCAGGAAGAGCCGGAGTCCCAGGCGGGGCAGGCGGACGTCCGCTACCGGAGAGAAGCAGGCATCGACATCGACATAACCTTCCGGATGGACCTCGTAGATGACGGTGTAAGGGACAAAGGATGCGCCCACAGGGGCCTCCAGGGCAGTTTCCACCCGAAGAACGCCGTCCTTTTCCTCATATTTGAAGCCGGTCACGCGCGACGCAGACGGGGCGCGGCCATCCCGGATGTAGCGGGTGCCGTCGTTGCTGATGAACCGGTAGCTGTTGAACGCGGGACCGCCCAGCCCGTGCAGGATCTCCTTCCCGTCCAGGCGCAGGCCGATGAGTTGACCGAACGTCTTGTCGAAACGGACGCTGATGCTATCATTCTCCGCGCAGAGGTAGCGGTTTTCTTCCATATAGACCTTCAGGGGTTCCGCTGTCTCGCACGGGGCAGTCAAGAAACCATTCCGATTATCCCGCACCACTAATTCTGCCCTTGCCACATTATATCCGGCATTTGCCCAGCGGGTATCTTCTTTCAGGCACACGTCCACCAAGAAGGTAACATTATGCTCTGTTGTTTTCAGGAACTTCAGAAAATCCGCCGCAATCGGCAGATCCACCTGACAAGTCTGCCCAGGGGGCGTATCCGGAAGAGACACCCAATCAATGAGAACATCATCATGACCGTGGCCGTCCTCCATAGGCATACCATCATACAACGGTATATAACACAGTTTCAACTCATTCAGGTTGTATCCCGTATATCGGTTCTCCAGAACCAGTTTGCCAGGTTCCGGCATTTTGATCTTCACATATTGGTACGCTGCCTTCACTTCCTGCAGTTTCGGGGTGATGCGGCGGTCCGCCGTGATGATGCCGTTGCAGCAGAAGTCGTTGTCGTTGGGCATGTCGCCGAAGGAGCCGCCGAAGTAGAGCTTGCCGTCGTTCGCGCCGGGCATCACGATGGCCTGGTCCACCCAGTCCCAGATGCAGCCGCCGATCATCCGTTCGGAGTCGTTCTCGATATAGTCCCAGTATTCGGCGAGATTGCCGATGGCGTTGCCCATCGCGTGGGCGTATTCGCACAGGAAGTAGGGCTTGTTTTCCCCGTTGCGGTCACGGGCGATCATGCCGTCCAGAGACGGATACATCTGAGAGTCGATGTCCGCGATTTCGTTCTGTCCCTCATAGTGGATGGGGCGAGAATCCAGCGACCGGACGGCATCCCGCATCGCGACGATGTTGGAGCCCTTTCCGGACTCGTTGCCCAGCGACCAGAAGAAAACCGACGGGTGCAGCCGGTCGCGGCGGACCATCCGGACGGCCCGGTCCACATAGGCGTCCTCCCAGGAAGGCATCGAACTGATGCTCTGGTTGCCATGGCACTCCTGATCCGCCTCATCCACGATGTACAGGCCGTACCAGTCGTACAGGGCATACATCCGGGGATCGTTGGGATAGTGGCTGGTGCGGACCGCATTCAGGTTGTGCTGCTTCATCAGGATGATGTCCTCGATCATCGAGTCCACCGGAACGGCCTTGCCGTATACGGGATGGATATCATGGCGGTCGGCGCCTTTGAGATAGGTCAATACATTATTGACATAGAGCTTGTTATGCCGGAATTCCACCTTCCGGAAGCCGTGCTTGAAGAAGGTGCATTCGGCAAGGTTTCCAGCCTTGTCGAAGACGGAGATCCGCACCGTGTAGAGGTACGGTTTCTCGGCGGACCAGAGTTTCGGGGCGTTGACCTTGATTTGGGAGCCCTCCCCCACTTTCACGCCGTCCTCGTCGTACAGGGTGACATCGACACGGCCATCGGCCTCGACGAAAGTCTTCAGGGTGGCGACGGTCAGGTCGTCGTTGAATTCCGTTTCCGTCCGGATGTCCCGGACATGGTCCTTGGGACGGGCCATCAGGTACACGTTGCGGTGGATGCCGCCGAAGCGGAACATGTCCTGGTCCTCGATGTAGGAGCCGTCGGACCATTTATACACCTCCACGGCGACGACGTTCCGGCCTTTCTTCACATACTTCGTGATATCGAACTCAGCGTCGTTGTTGGCACCCTGGCTATAGCCCACTTTACGACCGTTGATCCACAGGTAGAAGGCGGAATAAACGCCGTCAAAGTGGATATAGACCTGTTTACCGTTCCAGTCCGCCGGGAGGTCGAAATCACGCCTGTAGGAGCCCACGGGATTGGGTTCCTGCTGCATCGTGTAGCCACGCTGGGCCTGGATGAAAGGCGGATTGTTCAGGAACGGATAGGTGATGTTCGTATAGAGTGGCGTGCCGTAGCCCAACATTTCCCAGCAGGAAGGGACATCGATTTCATCCCAGCCGGAGACATCGAACGACGGCTTGTAGAAGTTCACCGGACGCTCCTCGGGCGCCTTGACCCAGTGGAACTTCCATTTGCCGCTGAGGAGGAGGTAGCGGCTCGAGGCCGTCGGCTCCCAGGGGTGCTCATAGGCGGCATCGGCCGTCATTTCGGCCTCGGAGGCATAAGGGATCAGGGTTGCATGGCCGGGTTCCTTGTTGACAGCAAATATCCGCTCGTTCTCCCAGTCGTTCTTCGAGGTGGTCTTGGGAACGATGAAATCAATCTTCATCGGGGATTCCCGGATAATCCAGCGCTGCTGCGGGCTGGACGCATCGGCCTTCAACTGCCAGACGGGGTCGCCGTAACGGCCCGGATTCCGGAGGCCGAGGGCCATTCCGGTGGGCTCGGACAAGATGGTGTAAGAACCGTCCTTGTTCCGGGAAAGGTACCAGTATTGGTTGTGGTTGCCACTATCGGCCGGCCACTGGATGACGGTATGCTCGGTGGGGCCGTTGGCATTGTCCAGGCCATGGAACGAATAACCGTTCACGAGCATGTAACGGTCCTCCCCCAACGGGCGGATCTGCCAAACTTGAGAAGCGTTTCCGGCTTCCGGGTTGCCCAGGAAGATGGTCGATTCCTGCTGGAGACTGCCTTGCGTGTCCAGCACCAGGCCGTCTTGCGTTGCGATGGTGTAACACTTGGCCGCGTCGAAGGACTGCGCCCCGGCGGAAAGGGAGAAAACGGCCAGCAGCGCCGTCAGGAGCATGGGTTGGATCTTATTCACCGATTCAGCTGTTATTCGTGGTAAAGCATGCTGGCCGGGAAGTTCGCGACTTCAATGCCGGGGCCGGAAATGCCCACTTCCACATCATCGCCGCCGTAGTTCTCGAAGTACTGGACCTCCAGCCGGTGATAGCCCTTGGCCAGGTTCACCCAGACATCATCGAAACCGCCGCCGTCACGGTCGAGGTCAAAGATGAGTTCGCCGTCCCAGAAGACCTTGGCGCCGTCGTCCGATACGATGGAAAGCTGGTAGAAGCCGTCTGCATCGACCTTGACGAGGCCTTTATAGATAATGCCGAAGTGATCCTCGCGCTGCTTCACCGCATCCGTTCCGAGGGCGGTCGCAACGCCGCTTTTCTTCACGGGTGCAGCCAGGACGTCCTTGACGCTCTTGAAATCACCCTCGCTGTAGGTATACCGGAGGCCGTTTCCCTTGGGTTTCGCATCCACGGCCGCGAAAGAGGCCGATGCCACCGGAGGCTCGAGGCCGTTGCCGTATTCCGGGTCGAAGGGTTCGCACTTCTCGCCGTTGCCGGGGGTGAAGTCCACGCCCAGGATATCGGCGATGGTGGCGGCCAGCTGCTTGCTATAGAAGGTGCCGTTGTTGCTGGTCTCGCCCAGCACGGGAACATTCTTGCCGAAGGCCATGAACCAGGTCTGTTCGGAACCCCGGGTGCTCTCGCTGTGGCTTCTGAACGCATCGCCCTTGCCGCGACCGTGGTCGCACAGGAGCAGATAGGTCGTCTTTCCCTTGTAGAACGGATTGGACTCGCAGAACTCCACGATGCGGCGGATATAGAGATCCGTCCAGTGGGCGGCGTCCAGATAGTGGTCGTACTCGCCGCCATGGGCATACTCGTCCGTGTCGCCGAAACCGACGTAGAACACCTTGGGGTGGTCCGTCTTCAGCGTTTCCATCACCATGCCGTAGGTGACGCAGTCCAGCCGCTCGCTCTCCTCGAAGCCGAGGTCCGCGATCCCGGCATCGACATCCATCATCAGCCGGGCCGTCTCGGTGTCCGTGAAGGACGGCTCGTGACCGCTGCTGCCGGGGAAGCCGCCGCGCTCGTTGTTCACCGCGAAACGGATGCTCTCCCAGGAGGAATACATCATGACCTTGCCCTTGTAGCGCGGGTCCGCATTGACCACCTCGAGGACACTCACATTCGGGTTCGGGACGGGATCGTTGGAGTCGATGCGTTCGTCATCGGCCCAGCCGCAGAACATCTCGCTGTAGCCGGGATAGGAGAAGTTCATCTTGTTGGCCACCTGCATCACGCTGTTCTTGAAGCGGTTGCCGATCATATAGCCGTGCTGCGGCACGTAGCTCCAGAGGAACGGAAGCAGGGCTTCCCGACGTTCCTCGGCGGTCTCCCGCCAGTATTTGGCTTTCAAGGCTTCCGGGTCCTTCGCATACTTCGGATTTCCCACCAGTTCCTCGTCAGCACCGCTGAAGACTTCCTGCCAGCGGAGACCGTCGTAGGTGATGATCACGAGGCGAGGATCATTGTCTCCCCTATTGCACGAAACGAGTGCGGCGAGCGCCAGCACACCGGAAATAAAGTATTTTTTCATGTTGTCCAAGGATAATTCCAGGTTATCGGCTTTGTAGTATCAATAATACTACAAATCTACGGAATTCTTCGCAAATAAGCCATATCTTCCGGACCCCGGAGGCAGAAAAAAAGCGGGAGCGAAGCCCGAAAGCTTCACCCCCGCAAATCCGATGTGCCATCGGCAGAATTTCTACTGCCAGGCAGGGACGTTCTTCAGCTTGCCGGCGGACTTGTTGATCTGCTCGGTAGGATACGGGAACGTCATGTACTTGTCGCTCCAGGACTTAGCCGGCGTAGTGTAATCCTCATACTCACCGATGGTGAACGGGGAGTCCGGATTGGCACGGTCCTCATAGTGACGGGCACGCGGGTGGGCGTTAAGCTCGGCCGTGGCCAGCGCCTTGATGGCGGCGTCACCGGAGTGGGCCCAGCGCTTGCAGTCGGCGGCCCAGTCGGAGGCCATCTCGAAAGCGAGCTCGCAGCGGCGCTCGTGGTAGAGGTCGGCCCAAGTGGCGGAACCGCTCAGCGGAGTCAGGTGGCAGCGCTTACGGATGCGGTTGATGTCCGTCGCGGCACCAGCGCCGTCACCGGCGACCAGCTTAGCCTCGGCACGGAGGAGGAGGCAGTCCGCGAAACGGACGATCGGCCAGTTGATGCGGGTGCAAGGCCAGTCACCGCTCGGGTGCAGATAACCGGCAGCGACCGGATCCGCGGGCGCGAAAGCCTGCATGTACTTGCCGATGGCGAAGCCGGCCTCCACATCGGAGGTGGAGTAGAACCGGCGGGTCTCGCCGAAGAACTCGAACTCGTCACCGTACTCCAGGATGGAGACCGCCAGACGCTCGTTCTTCACGCCGCCCACGTTGTCCTTGGCCATTTCCTCGTAGATGTCATAGGAGGGCTTGAACTGGCCCCAGCCATTGAACTTACCCCAACCCTTGTTCTCCAGGCAGACGCCGGTGAACTCGATGGAACCGCCGTCGGCACCGCCCGTGTTGGGCCAGCCCCAGCAGTATTCCTTGGTCCAGAACTTATCGAAGTCCGGAGCGAAGAGGTCGGCGAAATTCGGAGCCAGGTCGCGGCCGTAGTCGCTTTCCAGGCGGTTGACGCAGGTAATTACGTTCGGCCACTGGCTCTTGTCCCAGGTGGCCCAGTAGGCATAGGCCTTGGCCATCATGGCGGCGCAGGCGGCCTTGTGCACGCGGCCGCGGTCATCGACAGCGTAATCCTCGAACTTGGGAACGAGGGCCTCGGCCTTCTGGAGGTCGGCGACAATGTACTTGTAGTCGTCCATCACCGTGGGCTGCTGTTCCGGGATTTCGTTGTTGTAACCGCCTTCCACATCTTCATAAGCCACATACGGGACGCCGAGCTGGTCGGTACCATAGCGGTAGGCGATGAGGAAATGCCAGTAGGCGCGGAGGAAGTAGGCTTCACCCAGGCTGCGTTTCTCGACAGCCGTGAGTTCCTGGCTCTCCTGCTTGAGAAGGAGCTGCTGGATCGCCCAGTTGCAACGGTTCATGCCTTCTTTGTAGGCTCTCTGGAACACGCCGCGAAGCGGGCTCTCGTCGCCGTTGTAGCTCAGGGTAGCGAGCGTGGGATAACCACGGGTACGGCCCCAGACGATGACATTGGCGCAGGCCTGCTCCCAATAGATTTCACGACCCAGGACCGCTTCCTGCGGAAGACGGGCATAGCAGGCGTCAATGGCGTCGATGGCCTGCTGGTCGTTCTGGAAGAACTGGTCCTGGGTAGGATAACCGTAGGACTGGACGTTCAAAAACTTATCACAAGATGCAACGGAAAGGGCACCGAGTGCTATAAGCGCGATGGTAATATACTTTTTCATAATCATGCCCGTATTAGTAGTTCAGTTTCACACCAAAGGCGAACACGCGGGAAACAGGATAGAGGAGGGCATCCCAGCCGCCCACTTCCGGATCCATGCCGGAGTACTTGGTGAGGGTCAGGAGGTTCTCGCCGCTGAAGTAGATGCTCAGGGAGCTGTTCCGGTCGGCGAAATGAGGCATCCTGTGGAGGGCGGAAGTGAGGTCGTAACCGATGGTGAGGTTCTTCAGACGCAGGTAGCTGCCGTCTTCGATGTACCAGTCGGACGGGGTGGCGAAGTTGGTGTTGGGATCGTTCTTGGAAAGACGCGGGATGTTGGAGGACGTGTTGGTCGGGCTCCAGGCGTTCAGGATTTCCTTGCTGCGGTTGAAGTTGCCTTCAAAGTCGCCGAGGATCATCTGCTTACCCACATAGGCGATCTTGTTGCCGGCAACGCCCTGCCACATCATGGAGAAGCTGAAGTTCTTGTAGTTGAAGCCTCCGCTGAGGGCGAACGTGTACTTAGGCATCGCGGAACCGACATATTGGCGGTCCTCGTCATTGATCTCGCCGTCGTTATTGAAATCCACGAACTTGAGGTCACCGGCCACGGCGGCGGGCTGGATGCGTTTGCCATCCTTGGTGTAGGCGGCCGCCTCGGCGTCGCTCTGGAAGATGCCGTCGGTCTTGATCACATAGAAGCTGTTCAGGGGCTGTCCGGCCTCGCTCTGGTAGATCCAGGGCATCATACGGAAGTCACCGCCGCCCGTCCAGGTGCCGGCATTGCCATCATCGTCCAACACGCCGGTGGAAATCACCTCGTTCTTGTTGTAGGAGAAGTTGGCGCTCACCCAGTAGCTGAAGTCCTTGCTGAGGTTGTCCTTCCAGTTGGCGAGGAGTTCGATACCGGAGTTCCGGATCTCACCCTGGTTCACCAGCATCGGGTCTAGGCCGATAGTCTGCGGCCAACCCATCGTCTGCTCCTGGATCAGGTTGAAGGTACGCTTGTTATAGTAGTCCACGGAGAGGGAGAGACGGTCGTTGAACAGGTCCATGTCCAGACCGGCGTCCAGCTGCTCGGAGGTCTCCCAGGTCAGTTCCTGGTTGACGGACTTGCTCGGATACCAGAAGGTGCCCCACATCGCGTTGTTCTCGGGGCCGTAGATACCCTGCTCGTTCCAGGTGGACTTGCTCAGGTTGGCGCTCTTGTAGTTCCAGCCGATGGAACCGAGGTTACCGACGCGACCCCAGGAAGCGCGGAGCTTGAGGAGATTCACGACATCGTTCTGCGGGAAGAACGGCTCGCTGGAGATCTTCCAAGCGGCGGTCACGGCCGGGAAATCGCCATAGTTGTGCGCCGCGGGCAGACGGCCGGCATAGTCCCGGCGCCAGGAGGCGGTGAAGAAGTAACGGTCGTCGAAGCTGTAGGAGCCACGGGCGACGAAAGCCACATTGGCATCTTCCCTGAGCCAGTCGTCACCGCTCTTGCTGCCGGCGAAAGCGATGTACTGCAGGTACTCGGTCTCATCGTCAAAGTCCTTACCGGAAAGGCTGAAGCCACGCTCCCACTCCCGGTTGGCGGTGGTGGAGAGGAGGGCGCCCAGGGTGTGCTTGCCGAAGGTGCGGTCGTAGGTGAGGGTGTTCTCCGTACGCCATCCCTCATGCTTGTTGTGGGACCAATCCAGAGAATTGTTCAGCATCGGCTTACCGATTTCCGTACGCTTGGGAGAGAAATTCTTGTACAGGTACTGGGAAATGTTGTAAGTAAACGTCGAACGGAACTTGAGACCCTTCACGAGATTGGCGATCTCCAGACCGGTGGTGGTCCAGAACTTATTGGTGTGGTTGTACTGGGTGTCGGCCAGCAGCAGGCGCAGCGGGTTCACGGCGTCACCGTGAATATCGGCGTAGTTGCTGCCATACCGGGCGATATATTCCGGATCCTCGGTCACGGTACCGCCGTAGGAACCGGCGTTGGGACCGGCCGTGGCATACGCCTCAGCGCTGGCGGGCATGTAGATGGCGGAGAGGACGGTACCGGTGTAGGCGCTGCTGGTGTTGGTACCGCGGCTGCTCGCGTCACCGTAAGACATATCTTCCGTGATCTTGATGAACCTGTTCATCTGGTAATCACCGTAATAGCGGACGCCCAGCTCCTTCTTGAACGTGCCGACCAGCACACCAGGGTTGTCCTGATAGCTGAAAGTCAGACGGCTCTTCAGGTTCTCGGAACCGTAGTTGAGGGTGGCGGAATGACGCTGGTAGAAAGCGTTGCGGAAGATCTCGTCCATCCAGTTGGTTCGGGTGGTGGTGATCCAGGGGTTCTTGCTGGTATCCCAGCCCACAGGCAGGGAAAGGCCGGCGTTGGCATAGGAGGTCTTGCGCATCTGGATCTCCTCCTCGGCGTTCAGGGGCTCCGGGAGGTTGGTCGCGGCGCGGAAACCGCTCACGAGGTCATATTCCACGTGGATGCCCTTGGTGCCCTTCTTGGTGGTCACGAGGATGACACCGCCGGCACCGGAGGTGGCACCGTAGATAGCGGCGGAGGCGGCGTCCTTGAGGACGACGATGCTCTCAATATCATTCATCGAAGTGATGGGAGCGCCGGGAACGCCATCGACCACCCACAGCACGTTGTCACCCTTTTGAGATCCCTGGCCACGGATGATGATCTGCGGCGTGGAATCCGGGGAACCGCCGTTGGCGGAAATGGTCACGCCCGGGATCTGGCCCTGGAGCATCGCCTCGGTGGAAGTGACCGGACGGGCGGAAAGTTCATCGGCGTTGTTCACGATACCCACGGAAGCGGACAGGTCCTTCTTCTTGGTCTGGGCGCCGTAACCGAGGGCGACGGCTTCCTGCAGGACTTCGGCGTCCTCTTCCAGGACGATGGTGATGGAGGAACGGCCGTTGACGGGCACCTGCTGGGTCAGATAACCGAGGCAGGAAACCTCAAGGACCGCGTTGGACGGGACGTTGATGGAGAAAGCACCGTCCACATCCGTTACAGCGTTGGCTCCGCTGCTGAGCACGACGGCGCCCACGATCGGGCCGGTCGCGTCAGAAACGGTTCCCCGCACTGTCATGTTCTGGGCCTGGGCCCCGAACGTCGCCGCAAGGCACAGCAGCCCAGCGACGATTCCGAACAGTTTGTTGGAAAGCATAATAATTGGTTAATAATGAGTTGGGATAGTATAGTAACTATTATGGTTATGTTCAAGTGTCAGCAATACAGCCCAAATCCGTAAAATGCATTACGAATTTAAGAAAAAATATCAAAAGTTATTACGTTATTTTCAAAACTCCTTCACAACCTGAAGAAGCCGGTCGGGATAGTTGGAAATGATGGCGTCCACGCCGAGGCCGATGAGTCGGCGCATCTCGTCGGGATCGTCCACCGTCCAGGTATTGACCTTCATCCCGTAGGCGCGAGCCTTGGCGACGAGTTCCGCGTCCACGTTTTCGTGCGGAGCGCTGAGCCACTGCGGGGTGAAGTTCAGGAGGCTCATATACTGGTCAAAATCAGTCTCGTAGTCCTCCACCAGATAGGCCAGCATGTGGCCAGGATATTTCTCGTTGATGTAGTTGAGCGCGCGTTCGTCGAAACACTGGATCATCAGGCGGTCGCCTAAGTTCAGAGACTCCAGAGCCTCCATGCAGAGGTCGGTAAATTCGTGATATTCAGGCCAGTTCTCCCCTTCTATGCCTTCTTCGCAATCGGGATCGCTCTTGATTTCGATGTCGTAGTGCATCGGATAGTGACCCGTTTCCTTCGTATAGGCCTCAATAGCAGCGATTACATCCGCAGCCAGCGGCTTCGAGAGCGGCACACAGCGCTTCTCGGGCCAGGCCGGATTGAACCGGTTGCCCACATCCCACTTGGCCACCTCGCTGTACGGCAAGTCATACAAATACGTCCTGGGCTCCCCCGCCACGACGGGCGTCCCGTCCGGATGGGAGGAATAACGCGGATGGAAGTATTTGTCATGGGACAGGACCACTTTCTTGTCTTTCGTGACGCAAAGGTCCATTTCCAGGGTGTTCACGCCCATTTTCACGGCATTGAGCATCGCGGGAAGGGATTCCTCCGGATACAGGCCCATGCCGCCCCGGTGCGCCTCCACCTCGACAACATACTTGGGTTCGTCGGGGACAGCCGCCACCGGCTTCTCGGCCTGCGGCTTGTCATATCGGAGCGTCGCCATCACAGGGAAATGGTCGGAAACATACTCCACGCCCTCATACGGCTGGCGGATCACTTCGAACTTGTCGCAGCCCTTGAATCCTGCGTAAAAGACATAGTCGATGGGCGGATTGCCGGACTCCTTCCCCCAGTCGTGCCAGGTCTGGCCGTTGTCCGTCACCTTGGCCGTCTGGCGGGCATCCTGCATCAGGGTACGGAGTTCGCCCAAGCAGGGATCATCCGGATACACGTTCATATCGCCCGTGAGGATCATCGGATAGCCGTCCGGATTCATCGCGCCAATGCGTTCGACCAGCAGGAGCAGGCCCTTCCGGCGGGCTTCCCGGCCCACATGGTCCAGGTGCGTGTTCACGAAATAGAACGGACGGTCCGTCGCCTTGTCCAGCAGGAGCGCCCAGGTGGCGGTCCGGCGGCAGGCGGCGTCCCAGCCCATGGACGGGACGAACGGCGTCTCGGACAGCCAGTAAGTCCCCCACTCCTTCAGTTCGATGCGCTCCGTGTCATAGAACACGGCCATGTGCTCGCCATCGCTGATTCCATCTTCCCTACCCACGCCGACATACTTGTATCCGGGGCAATGCTCCTCGAACCAGACAAGCTGGAAATCCAGGGCCTCCTGCACGCCGAACACGGCGGGATGCTGGTCATTGATCATTGCACAGGCGGCGTCGCGACGGTTCGGCCAGATATGTTCACCGTCCTCGGCCGTCCCGTAGCGGACGTTGAAGGACATCACGGGAAGAGGCTCCACTTTCTTGCAAGCCTGGTTGGAGAAAGCCAGGAGCGGCAACAAGGCCGCCAGCAACCATTTTCTCATAAAGATATTTCAGAGTTTGATTTTACCACTTTTCTCAACATGGACCGTAGACGAGTTTCCATCGCCCCAAAGGATGGTGAGATCGAAAGGGACATTCGTCGAAACCGTCACCACGGGCTTGTCCGAGGCCGATTTCCGGGCGGCCGCCTTCAGCGTCACGACCCCTTCCGGGCCGAACGGATAGCGTTCGATGCCATGGGCTTCCGTGTGCCGCAGGTCCCATTCAATCCGGGCGTCGGAGAAGTCCGACCGGATGCCCAGGATGCACTCGATGAACTCCGCGATGGGCGGAAGACCCGTCCAGCCCACGAAGTCCTTGCGGGCCATGAAGCCCGGCTCGATCTTCTCGGGCGCGTAATACTCCCAGAAAGTCCCCGTGTCCTTCCAGACCTGGAAGACGTCGCCGTAATGGTTGTCGGCGATTTCCCGGCAAAGGTCCTTGTAGCCCTTGCGCCACAGGCCGTCCAGCACCATGTAGTTGGTGCCGGGCCAGATGCCGCCCTGCCAGTATCGACCCAGAGGGTTATATTTCTTGTGATCTGCCGATAAGGACGGCACCCGATGCAGGCGCGCGAACTCCGTCGTATCGGACAAGTGCGCCACCAGCGCATCTAGCCGATTCCCGTCCAAAATATCCGTTTGAAGCGCCCAGAAGGCCGATATTCCCTTGATACTCGCGCGGGAACCATCGGCAAAGACATCATAGAGGAAGCCCGTCTCCGGGTCCCACATATTGTCGTTGATCCAGCCTTTGAGGAACTTCATCTCGTCCTCCATCTCCTCGATTTCCTGCCAACGCTCGGTGTAGAAGCCGATCTGCATCAGGCAGTCCTCGACGAGGTACTGTTGCAGGTTCGTGTCCAGCCAGCTCAGGTGGCCGTTGGAGAAGATCTGGTTGTAGCCTTCGGGGACGCGGGGCATGTTGTCCATGCCGGTCCCCCACCCACTGGACCAGTAAGTTCCGTTCTGCCAGGTGCGGTTCAGTTTCCACCACTGCGCATAGGCCACCAGGGCCGGGAATACGCGATGGAGACGGTCGATGTCACCGAACTGACGGTAGTACTGCAGTTCCGCCCACGGAAGCAGGTTCGGCCCCGTGCTCACCGGGTCATAGCGCTCGAAGCAGTCGGAACCATCGGCCCGGATCTCCCGGCAGATGAAGCCGTCCTGGTGCTGTTTCGCGTAGAAGTTGTCCAGCGTGCGCTGGAACGGGAAGAAGCGATAGCCATAGCGGGCGAAAAGCATCATGAAGGAATCGTCCCACATGAAGATGTTGCCGTTGTACGCGACATCCAGATACGGGCTCACGAAGCCGGAACCCTCCTGCGGCTGCCGGATATTGCCGATGGCGATCTTCCAGGCATGCCAGTACATCTCCACTTCCTGCACGTGCCCATCCCAGAAAGGCGCGGGAAGGATTTTCTGCGCCTGCGCGAAGGACTTGGGCTCCACTGTCTCGCGCGCCATCGTGCGATACGGATTCTCCGCCACGAAGATGTTCTTTACATACGTGTTCTTGTACGGCAGGTCGTAAGGACCGCTCTTGAGGTCCTGGGCCCGTAAAACCGGCGTCAGAGCCAGTGCCAGGGCAAGGATGGTCAGTCGTTTCATTTCTTGACGAGCCTTTTGATGGTTCGGGCAATTTCGATGTTCATATAAGTGCCCATGAACTCACGGGAACCCGGGCCGTAGGCGAAAACGGGCACCACCGTGGGCGTATGGTCATCAGAGTTGTACACGGCGAGGATGTGGCCCGTTTCCAAGTCGCCGTCCAGGATGGTGAGACCGCCGGTTTCGTGGTCCGCCGTCACCACCACGAGGGTTTCCCCGTTGGAATCGGCGAACTTGAGGGCCTCCGCCACCGCGAGGTCGAAGCCCAGTTCCTCGATGACCGAGGCCGGGAAGCAGTCGGAGTGGCCGGCATAGTCGATCTTGGCGCCCTCCACCATCAGGAAGAAACCCTTCTTGGAATCCTTCGCGAGCTTCTCGATGGAGGACTTGGTGATTCCGGCCAGGAAATCCAGCGTCTCCTCCGTGGCATACGAGCCCATGCGGTCATCCATGCAGATGAGCTTGCCGCGCACCTGATTCACGGCCAGGGCGTCCTTCGTGTAGCTGTAGCCATTGGCCTTGATTCCGGACAGCAGGTCCACACCGTCCTCGCGGGGTTTTTCGAAATAGCTCGTGCCGGGGCCGCAGATGAGGTCCACGTCGCTGGTGAGCATATATCGCGTGATCTTGTCCGTGCTGTCGCGCTCGGAGATATGGGCGTAGAAAACGGCCGGGGTGGCATCGGCAATATCTCCCAGGGAGACGACGCCCGTGGCCTTGCCCATCGCCTTGAAATAGTCCGTCAGCGCGGGATATTCCTCCGAACCGTCCTTGTTGGAGGAAATGTGGCGCGTCCAGGACATCTCCCCCGTCGCCAGGGCGCTGCCGCCGGAAGCGGAATCGCCGATGAAATCGTCATTGGGATTGTAGAACTGGATGCCGACGCTCTTGAGCTTCAGCATGCTCAGGTCCCGGTTATTGGCATAGGCACCCGCTATCACCTGATTGATGCCCATACCGTCGCCGATTAGGAGGATCACGTTCTTGATCTTCTTGTTGGAGCCGTCGTTACGGTACGTAGGCGTGTAGGTGGGGATGCGCTTGCTCAGCTGCAGCCGCTCGTTCTGGAAGCCGGCGAAACTGCGGGTGGCCGCGTCCAGCTTCTTGGTGCCCGTGACGCCTGCCTGCACCTCATGCTTTCCGATGATGAAGTTCTTGTTGCCCCAGTCGTCGAAGAAAAGGGAAGCCACGGCGGGCTTGTCCGTGTTGATGATGTCCACGCCCAGTTTCCAGAAGGTGAAATAGGCCGTCGTGCCTTCGGGCGCTTCCCAGAAGCGGATGGGCTTACCCCAGGAATGGACCTTGTCGATGGCGGCGGTCACGGCGTCCAGCTCCGGATCGATCATCCGGCCCTTGCCGTTCCACTTGCGGGCGAACATCCGGAAGGAGTTGCTCACCATCCCGACCCGGGCCAGCTGCTCCGGGGTATAGTTCTCGCGGATATCCCCATCGAAATAAACCCAGTGTGGATAAGAGGCGAAGCTCTCCGGTGCGGGCGTGTTGCCGGTGATGACCACCTGGACGGCGTCCCCGCAAAAGACATCGGGATACCGACCGAGAAGGTCGATGACCTCGGACAGTTCAGGCTCCGTCTCCGACTTGAGCTCCACCAGCAGGATCAGGCGGTTGGAACGGTCCGCCCAGGGCTTTCCCCCATTGGCGCGGACCACCTGGACGATGGGCTGCACGTACATCGCGTCAAAGCTGCGCTCCGGGGTGAGCTGGTCCACCTCGTGCCCCACCAGAAGCTGGCCTTCGTACAAAAAGACATCGGCCTCGATGGAGCCACAGTGCTGGGAATAAGCTTCCCAGAAGGGCGCCGTACGGACATAGTCGTTATGCGAATGCAGGATTACAGGCTGCTGAGCTCTCAAGGCAAGTGGGAACAGCAAGACCGCAAGTAACCATTTTCTCATGGAATCAAAACAATTCAAATAGATTAATCAATAACTACCGTATATATGCCAGCGGCATATTCCTTGGGATCCGATCCGTCAGGAAGGGTAACGGTGGCAGTTGCCCCTTCGGGCACCGTGAATTCCCAAATCCACCGGTCCCCCTCGTATCGCCAACTGCTCTTAATAAGGCCCGCAGCGCTTTGGTAGGATGCGTCCAAAGACCCCAAACGCTTGTCCGGGACGGGCGCAAAAATAATATGCTTGAAGCCGGGTTCGGCCGGGTCCGCGGCGATACCGGCGGCCGTTTCCCATATCCATTGGCACACGGAGCCATAGGCATAGTGGTTGAAACTGTTCATTCCCACCGGGCCCAGGCCCTTTTCCTTCGTATAACTGTTCCAGCGCTCCCAGATAGTGGTGGCGCCATTGTCGATGGAATAGAGCCAGCCGGGATAACCATGCTGGAAGAGCAGTTCATAGGCAATGTCGGCCATCCCGTTTTCCGTGAGCGTGCGCATCAGGATGGACGTACCCAGGAAACCCGTCTGCAGGCAGTTCCCGTGATCGGCGAAGTTCTGGCGAAGACGGCCGGTCATATTGGCTTTCGCCTCCCCGTCCACCAGCCCGTTTTTCAGGGCAAAGAGGGCCGGCGTCTGCATGGTGTTCAGGACGGCGGTCTTGAAATTCCCCGCCCCGTCCAGGAAACGCTCCCGCAGATAGGCTTTCGCCTCGTCTTCCATCTGTTGGTAAGGTGCCGCATCGCGGCCCGTGGCGCGGGCCATGTCACGCATCATTCCCGCGTCGATGGCCCAATAGGAAGCACCGAGATAGCTCCAGTAAGCGATGGCGTCCGGAAGCGGCCGATGCTGCTCGTCGAAAGCCAGGTTGATGCAACTTTCCAGCGGCTCGCAGCTCAGCCAGTCCGCCCACTGGTAATTCCCATTCTCCGCGCGCAGCGCTTCATGGTCGTATTTCGTGTCATTGATATGCTGCATGAAGCGGTCCATCGCCTCCCAGTTCTCGTCCACGATGGCGTTGTCGCCGAACTGTTTCCAAATGGTCCAAGGGACGATGATTCCCGCATCGGCCCAGCCCAGGCGCATCTTTTCGTTGCCGTACTGGGCAAAAGGAGCCACACCGGGGAAGCCGCCCGTCTCGCTCTGGGAATCCCGCATATCACGCATCCATTTATGGAAGAAGGCGTCAGTGTTGGCGAAGAAAGTGCCCGTTTCCGTGAATACCTGCGTATCGGCCGTCCAGCCCAGGCGCTCATCACGCTGCGGGCAGTCGGTGGGCACCGAGAGATAGTTGGAGCGCTGGCCCCAGACCGTATTCGAAATGATTTGATTGACCGCCGGACTGCCCGTGACGATGGTGCCAGTCTCCAGGTCCTTGGCAATGGAAGTCACCGGAATGGAGACCACCGACGCGATCTTCACCGGTGCGGTGGCAGTCACCGATATGAAACGATAACCGAAGAAAGTGCACTGGGGATGGTATTCCACAAAGCCTTTGCTGTCGGCAAAGGTATATTGCAGGGTCATACCGTCAGCCATCCGGAGGTTCTGCCGATGGACACTGCCTTCTGGACCGTCCATTCCCCGCTTACGGGCGCCGTTGCCGTCATTCAGCAGTTCGCCGGGCAGGCAGGTGAGCACCGTACCAGCATCGGCCTTGAAGCGAAAACCCGGCACGGCAGCAGCATTTTGCCCGAAGTCCACAACGAGCGTTTCACCCGGGTTCAGATCGATGGTCTCCCCTTCCGCGAACGTTCGCCTGACATCGACGGTACCGAAGCAAACGCTGTCCCGGACCTCGGCCTCGACAGCCCCGGTTACGCCTTCCCATACATAGGCTTTGACCGGTTTAAGCGCCAGGTCGGTGCGCAGATAGACCTCCGCGCCCTCGGAGGGCAGGATTTCACCCTTGAACTCCGTGTTCAATTCCGGAGCGGAGAGTTTTTCGGGGGTGGCGTAACCGGGCTGGATGCGGGCGTCATAGTACTCACCGTCGAAAATGGCCGCATGGGTCACCGGACCGGCGACACCTGCAGCCCAATGCTCTAGATCCGTACCGAAACGCTCTTTAGTACCATCGGCATAAGTGAGCTCCAGCACAGCCCGGAAAGCGGGCTTTTTGCCCAGCATACCCTCGCTCTGCGACGTAACAATCTTGTCCGCCCACCAGCCAGGGGTGACTTGTGCCGAAAGCTGGTTCCGGGCGCCGGACTTCTTCACAAAGGCGTCGGTGATGTCATATGTAAATGAACGGCGTGTTTTGAGCGGGTGCGTGAAACCCGGTTTCAGCACCTCCTTACCGACAGGACGGCCATTCAAGTAAAGATAATAGACGCCAAGTCCCGAGGTCATCCAGCGGGCGGATGTGACAGTTTTGGTATTTTCCACCGTCGTGAGGAACCAGCTGGCACCATCGGCGGCGAGGTCGTTTTCCCGCGGTCCGCGGATGACGGGAGCGTTCTCCGCGGAAATCCACTGGGCGCACTCCCAGGCGCTGTCTTCCATAGCCTGGACCTTCCGACCGACCGGTTCGGAGGTCTCGGAAGCACAAGCCAGCATCAGTCCGGAAAGGATGGTCAGGGCGATTGGCTTTAAGGTCATTTCAGTGTTATTAATTTACCCCTTAAAGTTAACCTTTTTTTACGGAACCACCACAAAAAAACTGTTCGGGAAAGCGTCAATCCTGGGAGAAATCACGGAGCTCTTCCCGGTATGCGTTGAATATCTTTGACTTGGACACGAAGCCCACATACTGGCGGTCCCGGTCCACCACCGGCAGGTTCCAGGCACCCGTCTTCTCGAACTTCCGCATCACGCTTTCCATCGGCTCATCCGGGTACACATACTCCGGCGCGGACCGCATGTAATTGTACACCTTGGCCTTCTCGTACAGGTCGTTCCGGAACATGTCGCTGCGGATGTCGGAGAGTGCGACATAACCCTGGAACCGCTTCTTGGAGTCGAGGACCGGGAAGATGTTGCGGTGGGAAACGGACACGGCATTCACCAGATCGCCCAGGTTATCGTCGATACGGATGGGCGTGAAGTCCGTTTCCACCAGTTCCTCCGTCTTGAGGAGCGTCAGGACGGCCTGGTCGGAGTCGTGCGTGAGCAGTTCGCCCGTCTGGGCGATACGCTTGGTATAGATGGAGTATCTTTCGAAAATACGGGTGGTTGCATAGGCGAAGGCCGATGTCAGGATCAGCGGCAGAAGAAGCTCGTAACCGCCTGATATTTCAGCAATAAGGAAGATGGCGGTCATCGGGGCCTGCATCACGCCAGCCATAAGGCCTGCCATACCCACCAGCACGAAGTTCGGCACCGGGACCATGCCGGGATGCACGAGATTCAGCACGGTGGCTAGCACATATCCCGCTATGGCGCCGACAAACAGCGTCGGACCGAAGGTACCGCCCACGCCGCCGCCTGCATTGGTGAAAGTCATCGCAAAGACCTTCAGCAGGAGCACCATTGCGAAGAACCACACTACCCCGCTTTCCTGCCCGTTCAGGAGCTTACCCACATCCTCATAACCTTCTCCGTACAACGGAGGGAACACAAAGATGAGAAGGCCCAGCCCCGCAGCGCACAAAGCCCACCGCAGATAGACGTTCTTCATCTTCCCGAACATATCCTCCAGGAAGAGCGTCATCTTGATGAAATACAGCGAGCAGAAGCCGCAGAACGCGCCCAGGATAAGGTAGAACGGGATATTCCGCATCGAGAACGCGACAAGCGTGCAGGTGAACTGGGTTTCCCGCCCCAGGATGAGATAGGACACCATCGTCGCCGACACCGAAGACAGCAGCAGCGGCAGGAGGGAGCTCATCGACAGATTGAACAGGAGGATCTCCAGGGTGAACAACACGCCCGCAAGCGGCGCATTGAAGATGCCCGCCACAGCGCCGGCCGCGCCGCAACCCAGCAGGAGCGTCATTCCCCGATAGGAAAGGCCCATATATCGGCCCAGGTTGGAGCCGATGGCGGCGCCTGTATAGACGATCGGCGCCTCCGCACCCACGGATCCACCGAAACCGATGGTCAGGGCGCTCGTCACCATCGACGAGAACAGGTTATGGCGCTTGATCTTGGATTCGTTCTTGGAAACGGCCTGCAGGACTTTCGTCACCCCGTGGCCGATGTTGTCCTTGACGATATACCGGACAATCAGGAGGCTCAGGAACATTCCGACGCCCGGGAGGAGGAGATAGAGCCACACATGGTCCCCTACCATTGAGCTGAGACCGTGATGGATAGCGTGGATGGTGACCTTCAGCAGGACGGCCGCGAGGCCGCACAGGAGACCGGTCACCACGGAGAGGATGGGAATGCGCGTCCGGTCCGGGAGAGAATGCAAAAGGGCCCGAAGGGGGCCCCATATGTACTTCACGCCTTTATTGTCCACGGTGTATTTTATTCGTCGTCGGAACCACTGCCATACTGGGCGATATTGTCGTCCGGCAGGGTCTCGCCGGCGGAATCGGAAGCATCGGCGCTGCCACCGGCCACGGCCTCGTTCTCGGCGTCTTCCTCGCCCTCGAGCCAGCGCTCGACGTCTTCGAGGTCGTCCGTCTTGACATTGATCTTCACGAGGTAGATGGCGTCGGGAATCTCCACGGTCACGGCATAGAAAAAGGTGCCGTCCGGCTTCGGATATTTCACCAGGTCAGTCAGATAGTCAGCGAATCCGCGCGGGTATTTCTCGGCGAAAGCCGCCGCGAGCGCCGGATTCAAAGGCATCTTCTCATAGCTTACTACGTGTCTCTTTTTATTATCTGCCATCTTTAGTTCGGGTTTTAGTTTCGCGGTGCAATATTAATGTCTTTTTTTTGATTTGGAAATACCCTGTTCGCTTTTTTTAGAGGAATTTTTGAAGAAAAAGGATTTCTGCTGCCGTTTCTTCTCCATATCGTGTTCAGTGAACACCGGTTTGAGGTCCCGCGGATCGTACCCGGAATAGAACATGACGGACGAAGTGGTCATCGGCGTCGGTGTGAAATCCTGCACCTGGTCCATCCAGATACCCCGCAAGGCCGGATGGTTCGCCAGCCGCTCCATATCCTTGAGCATACACCCCGGATGCGACGAAATGAAATACGGCACCAACCCCACATGCGTCCCCGCCTCCCGGTTCACCCCGTCAAACTCCTTCCTGAGCCGCTCAAACAGCTTAAAAGACGGCTTCCCCATCTTCTGCAGCACATGGTCCTCCGTATGCTCCGGGGCCACCTTCAGACGTCCCGAAGTATGGTCCAGGACCAACTCCCGCAGATACGGCCGCGAACTCTCATCGACAAACCCATTCTCCGTCAGGAACAAATCGTACCGGATGCCACTGCCGATGTAAGAGTGCCGGATTCCCTTGGTCTTGTCGATCTTATGGTACAGCTCCATCAACCGCGTATGGTCGCAGTTCAGATTCGGGCATCGCGCCGGGAACAGACAGGACTGCCGCTTGCACTTCGCGCAGATCTCCTGATTCTTCCCGTGCATCCCGTACATATTCGCCGTCGGCGCCCCCACATCGGAAATATTCCCTGCAAAGTCCGGCAGCTTATTGAGCTCGCGCACCTCCTTCAGTATCGAAGCCTCACTTCTCGACGAAATGAACTTCCCCTGATGCGCCGCGATCGTGCAGAAATTGCACCCCCCGAAGCACCCCCGGTGTGTATTGACCGAGAACTTGATCATATCATACGCCGGAATCCGCTTCCCCTTATACCGCGGATGCGGCAGCTTCGTGAACGGCAGATCCCAGAACGAATCCATCTCCTCCGTCGTCGCCGTCGGATACGGCGGATTGATCTGCACATACCCATCCCCCACCGGCTCGATGATCGTATCCGGATGCATCATATTCGCATGCTTCTCGATCCAATGGAAGTTTTCCGCGAACTTAAACTTATCCTTCTGACATTCTTCAAACGAGTGTAGCAAGAGCTTGCCGGAGGAGGCACACTCTCCGGAATCTGTGGCCACCCTCGGCCGCATAAGAGGGAGGGGCCCGCCAGCTTGCTGGTGGGAGGGGTCGCGAAGCGACGATTCCGGAGAGTGTGCCTCCTTCGGCAGACGTCCGGTAACATAGAAACCTATCTGTTGGATCGACTGCATCTTATGTCGATTCCAGCCATTCTCGATACCCTTGGTCAGCTCCAGCATCGGCCTTTCACCCATGCCGTAACAGAGATAATCAGCACCCGAGGTAACAAGGACAGAAGGCATCAGGCAGTCCTTCCAGTAGTCGTAGTGCGTCAGGCGGCGGAGGGATGCTTCAATACCGCCAATGATAACAGGAATATCCGGATAGAGTTGTTTCAGGATCTTCGTATAGACCGTGACCGCGTAGTCGGGACGGGCGCCAGCCTTGCCGTCCGGCGTATAGGCATCGTCATGACGGAGGCGCTTGGAGGCGGTGTAATGGTTCACCATCGAATCCATCGCCCCCGCATTGACACCGAAATAAAGCCTCGGTGCCCCCAGCTTCCGGAAATCCCGCAGGTCGTCCCGCCAGTTGGGCTGAGGGACAACGGCAACCCGGTAACCCCATTTCTGGAGCCACCGGGCTATAACGGCCGTCCCGAAAGACGGATGGTCCACGAAGGCGTCGCCGCTCAGGATGATTACATCGATATAGTCCCATCCCAGGGCCTGTACCTCCTTCGCGGAGGTCGGAATCATATAGGCGCTGTCGGCAGGCATCGGTTATTTCCGGGCGTTGATCCGCTTGCGGAGCTCCGGAGAAAATTCGAGGTTCGAGTAACCGTCCGCCCGGTCGAGCCATTTGGTCGCCAGATTGAGGTCGCCCATCATAAAGAAGGCCAGGGCGGTGTTGTAGCAGGCGCAGGCGCGCTTCGTGTCGTTACCGTCGTTCACCTTCTTCATCCAGATGTCCGCCGCCTTCCTCCACTCGTACTGCGTAGCGAGATAAGCCGCGTTCACCCAGTCCTCATCCCAACCGTCATAATAGTAAAGCGTGTAGCGCTCCGTCTTCCAGGTAGGCGTGAAACGGTTGCTGAGCTGCTGGCCCACGAGGTCAGCCCCCAGTTCCTTCGCCTTCAGCGCCTGCTCCTTCAGATACTCCGGCGCGGTGACGCCGTTGTTGTAAAGCTGGGCGCGGAGGATGCTGCCGCCGCGGAAGATCTTCATCTGGTCGAGCTGGTCCATGCTGTCGTACACGAAGAGCTTCGCGTTGTACGGAATCTGAGCCTGTGCCACGAAGGCGGAATCCACGCTGACGGGATTCTTCACGGCGACGTTCTCCGAGAGGGCGACCTCCCCGAAGGAAGGCGGACCGAACAGGAAGATGACATCGTCACCCGAATCGATCACCAGCCGGTGCATCAGGTCCAGGGAGACAGAATCCACCGGAACCTTGTACACGCCGATGGCTTCACGCCCGGCGAAATAGTCCTCCTCGAGACTCCGCGCCAGGGCGGAAGCCACGTTGTTGGAGAAAGTGGTGTCAGCCGCGCCGTCATCCATGTAGACGATGGAAATCGTCTTCCGGCTCAGGTCGATGCCGGATTTGGACGGATGGCGCATGTCGACGCTCATCGTCAGGGTCTGGGGCGAGCACGCCGCCAGCGCAAGGGCGACAAGGCCCAAAGTAACGGGGAATCTTCTCATAATGCGACAAGTTCTGCGGTCAAATCGTATTCATCCGCAGAGACGGCCTTCACCTGGAGGAACTGCCCGATGAGGGAATAAGGCTCGATCCCGTCGAACCGGTCCGCGTCGTATTTGACCAGGACCTCTCCATCTACCTCGGGGCTTTCGAATTCGCTGCGGCATACGAGGATACCGTCCACGAAATCATCCACCAGTACTTTGAATTCCGTCCCTACGCGAGAAAGATTGTATGCAAGAGAAATGCCACGCTGTAATTCCATCAGGCGGGAAAGGCGCATTTTCTTCGTGCGCGGGCTGATATTGTCCTCAAAATGACCCGCACCGTAGGTGCCTTCCTCCTCGGAATACGTGAAAGCGCCCAGCCGCTCGAAGCGCGCCTCCTCCACGAATTGGAGGAGCTGCCGGAAGGCGTAAGGCGTCTCGCCGGGATGGCCCACGATCATCGTCGTGCGCAGGACCACGCCCGGAACTTTCTCCCGCATCTTACGGATGAGTTCCCGCGTCCAGGCCCCGTCCACGTTGCGGCGCATCTTGGCCAGGACCGGATCGGCGATATGCTGGAGGGGAATGTCCATGTAGCGGCAAACCTTGGGATTGTTCGCCATCTCGTCGAGGACATCCTCCGGAAAATCAGCCGGATAGCTGTAGTGGATACGGAGCCACTCGATGCCTTCCACCGCGGAAAGGCGACGGAGGAGTTCCGCCAGGGAACGCTTCTTATACAGGTCCAGCCCGTAATAGGTCGTGTCCTGGGCGATGATCACCAGCTCGCGGATTCCCTCCGCGGCCAGTTGCTCGGCCTCCTTCACCAGCGTTTCCATCGGCACGGACCGGTGCGCTCCGCGGATGTGCGGGATGGCGCAGTAGGAACAGCGGCGGTCGCAACCCTCCGATATCTTCAGGAAGGCGTACGGATGAACGCTGTCCGTGCGGATACGGCGGTGTGCCGATGCCGGATCGGGCTCGCAGCCGAGGGCGCGGACGATCGGGTCCAGGTCCCGGGCGCCGTACCAGCCGTCCACCTCCGGGATAAGTGTCGGCATATCCTTCTTGTAACGCTGTGACAGACAGCCGAATACATAGATTTTTCCGATTTCGCCCGCCTGCTTGCGCTGGACGGAGGCAAGGATGACGTCGATGGACTGTTCCTTCGCGTCACCGATGAAGCCGCAGGTGTTGATGAGCTGGACATCGACCGGACGCATCTCCCCTTCCGGCACGATCTCATAGGAGTTCCGTACCTGGTACAGGAGATGCTCGGTGTCGACAGTGTTCTTGGAGCACCCCAGGGTTATGACCTGCAGGGTGCGCATTATGCCTCAGCCTCGGGAGCCTCTTCCTCTTCTTCCACGAAGTCGAGGGAGGCGAAGTTCTTGAGCTGGTTGTACCACTCAACGACCTTCTTCATGTGGGACACGTAGAAGCGATCGCCGTCATAGTCGGGAAGGGCCTTCTCGAACAGGGCCTTGAGCTCCTCCGGAGCGGCCTTGGGAGAGGGTGCGTCCGCGTCGCCCAGGACTTCCTTCAGCTTCAGGAACACTTCCTTGAGCTTCACCTCGCCTTCCATCGTGTAGATGGAGATGTCCTCGAGGGTGGTGATGCCGCTGGTGGCGGCGAAATTCACCCGCTTGTGGTCCTGGAGGGACTCGGCGATGGCGCCGTTGCGGGACTGGGCGATATAGGAGAAGAGTCCGCGCTGACCGCGGACGGAAAGGATTTTAGCAAGATCGGTCTTCATTGTATAATCGTATTAAATAGTTTACAAAGATAGGAATAAATTCAGAAATACCCGGTCCACCTTCGCAGGAAGGGCTTCCAGGGTGCCGTCATTGCGCAGGACGGCGTCCACGCGGGACATATCAAAGGACTGCTGGCGGATCCGGCGGAGTGCCGATTCCAGGTCGGAACCGTCCCGCGCCGCGGACCGCGCCGCACGCACAGCCTCGTCCGCATCGACCAGAACCACCTTGTCCTCCACGCCGTCAAAGACGGGACAAGACAGGATGATGGCCGATTCCAGGACGACGAAAGGAACGAGACCGTAGCTCCATCCTTTAGGCCGATGCCAACGCTTCCATCGACGGAAATCCGCCAGGACGGCGGGATGGACGAGCGCCTCCACGGCGGCTTTCTTCTGCGGGTCCGCGAAGATGAGGCCGGCGAGTTTCCGACGGTCCAGACGGCCTTCGGCATCCCGGAGACCAGTACCCAACAAGACCTCCATCCGGTCCACCAGGGCCGGATCGCGGTCGTACAGGGATTTAGTCCGGGAATCGGAGTCGTATACGGGAACGCCCCGGGCCTTCAGACAGGCCGAGACGGCGGACTTTCCGCTCCCCATTCCCCCGGTGAGGATGACCGTTTTCATGGGATCAGTCGGTCTCGATGCAGTCGAACACGGCCGGCTCCACCCGGTAGTCCAGAACGCCCCTCGGCAGCTCCTTCACGCGGGCCACGCAGCGGCCGGACAGGGAGGAGGCGAAGTCGGCGTAGTCGATGTACAGTTCGAAGGATTCGAACGGATTGCGGCCCACCGGGAAGGTGCAGTGCAGGATGACGGTCGCCCGGGAAGGGAGCACGTCCAGATGGTGCCCGGTCGGGGCGTTCCGCACCAGGACGGGCAGCTCGGAACGCATCTCCACGTAGCGTGAGACCGGCAGTTCATAGGAAATCTCCTCGTCGGAGAGACGCACGCCCTTGATGCGGCGCAGGCGGAGAACGCCGTGCTGCGCCTCGTGGACGTCATCCAACTGGAGCTGTCCGGTGGAGACATGGTCCACCAGGTCCAGCCGCGTCTGCTCGCCGTACACGGTCACGGAGTCCGGCGTCAGTTTGAGCGGGCCGGACGCCATGTACTGGCTGCGGTAGGAAATATCCCCGGCGAAATTGACGGGAACACGCTTGTTGTTCTCCGCCGGGAAGATGAAGAAAAGGGTGTCGGTGATGATGTCCTCCACGTCCACCTTGTCGCCGAAGACGGGACGCAGGTAGCCGTTCATCACGTTCCCGGTCACATAGAAACGGTCCCCCGTGTCGTGGCGCAGGTCCGCTCGGTCGATGACCACCCGGACGGGGTGGCGGGACCGCCGCGTCTCCTCGCGCAACAGCCGGTACCCCTCCGCGCGGCAGCGGGCGGACAGCATCGACGCGTTGGTCGATACGTTGCTGTGGCCCTGCAGGTTGCATTCCGCGATAACAGGAACCGCCAGGACCCCGGAATAGGGCCTGGACAGGTTGCTGAAAAGCCAGATGAGTACGGCAAGGACGAGGGAGGTGGCGAAAAAGAGCCACTCCCTGCCCCGAAAGATAACCCGGAGTTTCCGTCCCACAGGAACGGGAGGATTACTGCTGCTGGACGTCGGAGCTGTCCTTCACGAGGGCGCTCTTCACGACCCGGAGCTTGGTGTCGCCGTCCACGCGGACCAGGGCGGTGCGGTCATTGACCTCGACGATTTCGCCGAAGATGCCGCTGTTGCCGATGATCACCTTGTCACCCTTCTTGAGGGAGTTCTGGAAGGCCTCGAGTTCCTTCTGCTGCTTGCGCTGCGGGCGGATCATGAAGAACCACATCACGACGAACATCAGCAGGAGGAGGATCCACATGGAAGCGCCGGCGCCCTGCGGCTGCGCCTGGGCCTGGAGGAGGATAAAGAGTGTTTTCATATCGGATGAATGTGTTTATTGGCTAAAGGAGGCCCTTTCCGGACTTGTTGACACGGCCCTCGGCGGCGCTTTCCTTGATCAGGCGGTCCAGCAGACCGTTGACGAAGGAGCGGCTCTTGGGGGTGGAGAAGTACTTGGAGAGTTCCACGTATTCGTTGATGGTCACCTTCACGGGGATTTCCGGGAAGGTTTCGGCCTCGGCGAGGCCCATGGCGATAATCACGATGTCCGTCACGAAGAGACGGTCGCGGTCCCAGCCCTCCACGGAGCCGGCGACCTTGCCGTAGTACTCGTCGAAACGGCCGAAGGCCACGGTGAGGAGCTTGTGCACGAAGGCCCGGTCGCTGTCCACGGACTTGCCTTCCGCGGCGAGCATGTCGCTCTGGTACAGCGGCGGATAGGCCCAGCGGCCTTCCTTGGCGATCTCGTCCAGGCTGCGGATGACGCAGGAAAGGGCGTACGGAAGGTCGTGCGCCCAGAAGGCGCAGCGGTCCTCGAGGATGGCGCGGAGGGCGTCATTGTCCTCGAATTCCTTCTCGAAGATCTTCTTGAAAAGGCGGACGTCCTGCGCGAGGGAGATCTCCGGATCCGCCATGTAAGCGGCGTAATAGGCGCGCGTCTTGACGGTCTCGTAGAGGTCGTGCACCAGGGCGTCGTCCTGCTCCCAGGAGAGTTTCTTGCGCTCCAGGAGTTTCTGGAAATCAGGATCCTCCGCCAGCAGCGTGGCGAGGGCGTTGTTAACAAATTTCAGGTTCGGATGGAGTTCTTCCTCGGTGGGATTGAACTTATGGGAGGCGGCCTCCGTGCGGCGGGCGGCCTCGGCGGTGAGGGGCCCCACGATGGACAGCATCAGGAGATACAGGTCCCTTGTCGCCTCGCAGGAAGCATCCAGGGCGGCGAGGGCGTCTTCCAGGGTCATGGACCGGTTTCCGGCATAGGAAAACAGGATTTGGAAGGCCTTGATCCGCAGTATTCGTCGATTCAGCATAGGTTGCAAATAATTTGTACAAAGTTAGCGATTTTTAATTATTTTCCTTACATTTGTGAACAACAAATCGAATTAAAGGACCAAGTCATGTACAGTGAAGATTTTGAGCGGGGCCGAGCCCAGCAGGGAAATGCGGAGGACGTCTATTCGAAGCCGGTCCGTGCAGGAAAGCGTACTTATTTCTTCGATGTGAAAGCCACGAAGGGGAACAACGATTACTACCTGACCATCACCGAGAGCAAGCGCCGTCAGGAACAGGACGGCACCTTCAGCTACGACAAGCATAAGATCTTCCTCTACAAGGAGGATTTCGAAAAGTTCGGAGAAGGGCTGGAAGACGCCATCGCCTTCATCCGCAGCCGGCTTGGCGGCGAAATCCCGCAGCAGCAGGGTCCTGCCAAGTCCTTCACGGACGTCCATTTCGACGAGTTCTAGCATAGGAACCGGCAGCCCACCTGCCGGTTTTTTTGACCACGGCCACATGATTTTATTACGGAACATCCAGCAGGACGGAGTCCCCGTCAACCTTTTCATCCAGGGTGACCGGATCCACCGGATCCTTCCCTACCCGGAAGAAGGCGGGCTGGTGGCCGATGAGGTCGTGGACTGTACCGGCAAGGCCGTCATTCCGGGCTTTGTCAATATGCACACCCACGCCGCGATGGTCCTCCTGCGCGGCATCACGGAAGATGTCCCGCTGGACCAGTGGCTCGACCGCATCTGGGCGATGGAGGCGAAGATGGACAAGGAATTCGTCTACTGGGGCACCCGCCTGGCGTGCCTGGAGATGATCAAGAGCGGCACCACCACCTTCAACGACCAGTACTGGTTCGCCCCGTACGCCCGCCAGGCGGCGGTGGAGATGGGCATCCGTCCCTACATTTCCTTCGTCATCCTGGACCAGTTCGACAAGGCCACCGCGGAGCACCAGCGCCGCAAGTGCATCGAACTGTACGAGAAATCCCTCGACTGGACGGAAGCATCGCACCTGGCGATGTCGGTTCATGCGGTATACACGGTGAGCGAGGAAATGATCCGCTGGGCCAGCGAGTTCGCGGTGGAACACGGGATGAAACTCCACATCCACCTCTCCGAGACCGAGAAGGAGAACATCGACTGCATGAAGGCCCATAACGGGCTCTCCCCCACCGAATACCTCGACAGCCTGGGCGTCCTGGGACCGCACGTGGTCGCCGCGCACGCCATCTGGCTCAGCCGGCACGACGTGGCCCTCCTCGGGCAGCACCGGGTGAACTGCGTCCACAACATCAACTCCAACGCGAAGCTGGCCTCCGGCTACCGGTTCCTCTATGACGAACTGAAGGCCGCGGGCGCCAACATCTGCCTCGGCACCGACGGGGCTTCCTCCTCCAACAATCTGGACATGCTCGAAACGATGAAGACGACGGCGCTGTTCCAGAAAGCCTGGGCGCAGGATCCCTCCGCGATGCCCCTCCACGAACTGATGGACTGTGCCACCGTCAACGGCGCCCGGGCCCTCGGGCTCGATACCGGCGAAATCCGGGAAGGCGCGATCGCGGACCTGTCCATCGTCGACATCGACAACTCCTACTTCCTGTCCCCGGGATCCTTCCTGGCGAATCTCGTCTACACCGCCCACAGCGACGTGATCTCCTCGGTCATCGCCGCCGGCCGGTTCGTGATGCGGGACCGCGTGGTGGAAGGCGAAGAGGAAATCCTCGCTGGGGCGCGGAAAGTCCTTCCACAGATATTATAACACCAAAAACATCAAACTATGGACCCTCGAATCGAAAAGATCCATGCCGCCGCGGACTATGTGACCGGACTCATCACCGGTAAGAAGCCCGAGATCGGCATCGTGCTGGGAAGCGGCCTCGGCAAACTGGCCGACCAGATCGAGCAGCCGCTCGTCATCCCCTACAAGGACATTCCCGGCTTCCCCGTGTCCACCGCCATCGGCCACAAAGGAAACTTCATCGTCGGTAAACTCGGCGGGAAGCGCGTCATCGCGATGCAGGGCCGCATCCATTACTATGAAGGCTACGGAATGGACCTCGTCGTCCTCCCCATCCGCGTGATGATGACCGTGGGCATCAAGAAACTCTTCGTGTCCAACGCCGCCGGCGGCGTAAGTTTCGAACTCCACATCGGAGACCTGATGATCATCAAGGACCACATCAACTTCCTCCCGAACCCCCTCATCGGCCCGAACATGGACCATCTGGGACCGCGATTCCCCGATATGACGCGCCCCTACGACCCGTCCCTCATCGCTCTGGCGAAGAAGGTCGCGGAAGACCAGGGCATCAACCTCAAGGAAGGCGTCTACGTGGGCGGCACAGGCCCGTCCTATGAGACCCCGGCCGAATACAAGTTCTACCGGCTCATCGGCGGCTGTGCCGTGGGTATGAGCACCATCCCGGAAGTCATCGCCGCCCGCCACGCCGGCGTCCCGGTCTTCGGCATCTCGGTCATCACCAACGAAGCGCACGACGACTACGCCGAGGATTATGTCAATGACGGCGACGACGTCGTCACCGCCGCCAACGCGGCCGCCGACAAGATGACCGGACTTATTCGTGAAATGATTAAAAGATTGTAAGTTATGAATGATACTTTACGTATGATACACGCCGCTTCGGACGTCCTCGCCGAGCGGTTGGAAGGACGGAAGCCGGTTGTCGGCATCGTCCTCGGCAGCGGCCTCGGAAAATTGGCCGACGAAATCAAGGACCCGCTCGTGATCCCCTACAACGAGCTTCCGGGCTTCCCTGTATCCACGGCCATCGGCCACAAGGGGAACTTCATCGTGGGCGAACTGGGCGGCAAATGCGTCATCGCGATGCAGGGCCGCATCCACTACTATGAAGGCTACAGCATGGACCAGGTGGTCCTCCCGATCCGGGTGATGATCCGGCTCGGCATCGAGACCCTGTTCGTCTCCAACGCCGCCGGCGGCACGAACCTCGGCTACCACGTGGGCGACCTGATGATCATCCGCGACCATATCAACCTCCTCCCGAACCCGCTCATCGGCCCGAACCTGGACGAATTCGGTCCCCGTTTCCCGGACATGACCCGTCCTTACGAGCCCGGCCTCATCCGGAAGGCGGAAGAGATTGCAGCACAGGAAGGTATCGCGCTCCAGAAGGGCGTCTATGTCGGTGTGACCGGTCCCTGCTATGAGACCCCGGCCGAATACCGCTTCTTCCGGGCCATCGGCGCCGACGCCGTGGGCATGAGCACCGTTCCCGAGGTCATCGTGGCCCGCCATTCCAGCGTCCCGGTGTTCGGCATGTCCGTGATCACCGACGTCGCGCACGCCACCGACGACGAGGAATACGTCACCGACGGCGAGGTCATCGTCGCCGCCGCCAATGCCGCCGCGGACCGTATGACCGTGATTTTCAAGCGGCTGATCGCCGAGCTTTAAAGCGTTGATTTCACTCTTTTTCGGAAATTCGCGCAAGAATGTGCAATAATGAAAGATTTTCATTAAATTTGCACAAATCAGGCACTAGAACCGGCCATGCTTGAAGACGTAAGGAAACACATCGAAAAGCTGATTGCGCTGTATGAGGCTGAGAAAGCGGAGAACGAACGTCTCCGCGGTGAGTTACATGCGTGCAAGGAAACCGGTGATGCCTACAGGAGACAAGTCTTGGAACTCGAATCCACGATAGAAACCCTAAAACTTACTGAAGCCTTTACCGCCGGTGGCGACCACGCCGCCGCGAAAGAGAAGATGGATCAACTGATACGGGAGATCGACAAATGCATCTCCTATCTGGAAAGCTAGCGTATGGACCAGAAAATCAGCATCAAGATCGCCGAACGGACGTTCAACCTGACCGCCTCCTCCCCCGAACAGGAAGAGGTCATCCGCCTGGCCGCGGACGCCATCAACAAGCGTCTGGAGGCCTACACGCGGAAGAACCCCGGAAAGACCATGGTCGAATTGATGTCGATGGTGGCGCTGAACGAGTGCGCCTGCCGGATTTTCGCCCAGCGCGATGTGGAAGCGCAGAAAAGCGAAGCGGAACAGCTCGGAAAGGATATGGCAAACTATCTGGCGAAGACAGGGAAATGAAATAGCCGCCGCGCATCCCCCTCTGAAAACAACGTAGTACAACGTACCGAGTGCACTCAGATCAGGGATGACGGGCCCAGGTGACCCGATATGGGGATTCCGTCTACTGACGGGACGTGGGATATCAGCAACTGGTCGGAACTCAAATCTTATCCATAAGATTTTTCTGACATGGATGGCGGCGGTTTTTTTTCATAGAGGCAGGTCTCTGAAAGGGGGCCTGCTTATTTTGTGAACACACTAACACACAATATTATATGAACATCGTATCGTTACTCATCGGATTGATCGTCGGAGCCGCCCTGGCCCTGACAGCCTACATACTTATCCGGAAATCCATCCTCCGGGGCAAGCGAGACGAGATCCTCGAGAAGGCCGAAATCGAAGCGGAGAAGATCAAGAACGACAAGATCCTCCAGGCCAAGGAGAAGTTCCTCTCCCTCAAGGCCGAGCACGAAGAATACGTGAGCGGCAAGAACGCGCAGATCCGCGACGCCGAATCCCGCGTCAAGCAGAAGGAGAACACCCTGAACCAGAAGATGAGCGAGCTCGACCGCAAGAACAAGGAGGTCGAGAATGTCAAGGCTTCCCTCAAGGGACAGCAGGACGCCCTCAAGCGCAAGGAAGAAGAGTTCGACCACCGCATCGAGCTGGCCAACCGCCAGATCGAGTCCATCGCCGGTATGACGGCCCAGGAGGCCAAGGCCCAGCTGATGGAGAACATGAAGGCCGAGGCCCGCACCGAGGCCCAGGCCTATATCAACGACACCATCGACGAAGCCCGCCTGAACGCCGCCAAGGAAGCCAAGCGCATCGTCATCAACACCATCCAGCGCACCGCCACGGAGACGGCCATCGAGAACGCCGTCACCACCTTCCCGATCGAGAACGACGAGATCAAGGGCCGCATCATCGGCCGTGAGGGCCGTAACATCCGCGCCCTGGAGGCCGCCACCGGCGTCGAGATTGTTGTCGATGACACCCCGGACGCCATCATGCTGTCCGCCTTCGACCCGGTCCGCCGCGAGGTCGCCCGCCTGGCCCTGCACCAGCTCGTGATCGACGGCCGCATCCATCCGGCCCGTATCGAGGAAGTCGTCACCAAGGTCCAGAAGCAGCTCGAGGACGAGATCCTCGAGACCGGCAAGCGCACCTGCATCGACCTGGGCATCCACGGTATGTCGATGGAGCTGGTCCGCCTGATCGGCCGTATGAAGTACCGTTCCTCCTATGGACAGAACCTCCTGCAGCACAGCCGCGAAGTGGCGAACATCTGCGCCATCATGGCCTCTGAACTCGGCCTGAACCCGAAGATCGCCAAGCGCGCCGGCCTCCTGCACGATATCGGTAAGGTTTCCGAAGAGGAACCCGATCTGCCGCACGCCCTCCTGGGCATGCGTCTCGCCGAGCAGTACAAGGAGAAGCCCGAGATCTGCAACGCCATCGGCGCGCACCACGAGGAAACCGAGATGACCACCCTCTACGCTCCGATCGTGCTGGTGGGCGACGCCATCTCCGGCGCCCGTCCCGGCGCCCGCCGCGAGGTGATCGAATCCTACATCAAGCGCCTCAAGGGCATGGAAGACCTTGCCGCCGCCTATCCGGGCGTGACGAAGTCCTACGCCATCCAGGCCGGCCGCGAACTCCGCGTCATCGTGGGCGCCGAACAGGTGTCCGACCAGGAGGCCGAAGTCCTCTCCGGCGAAATCGCCAAGAAAATCCAAGATGAAATGACTTACCCGGGCCAGGTGAAGATCACCGTAATCCGGGAAACCCGTTCTGTAGCATATGCAAAATAAGTATATTAAAAAGTGCCCGGTCTGGCCGGGCATGAACAAGACAGTAATCACCTTTGTGGCAGCGCTCCTTCTGGGCGTTGCCTCTTTTGCGCAAGGATTCGGCGATAAGGCGTCCGTGTCCTGGAAAATCACCTCCGAGGAAGTCTCCGAGGGTACTTACACGATCACCTTCACGGGTGATATCGAGGAAGGAAAGCACATTTACGGCATCAATCCGGGCGTCGGCAATCCCGTGGAAGTGGAGTACACCACCGCCGTCGCGGCCGGTCCCCTGCAGGAAGTGACGAAGCCCGAGCCCTACAAGGACGACCTCGTCTTCTTCCACAAGGCCGTCTTCTCCCAGGAAGTGAAGGCCGATCCAGGCACCACCGTGGAAGGCTCCATCTACTGGCAGGCCTGCACCGAGGACATGTGCAGTTTCCCGGAGGAATATGAGTTCAAAGTCACTGTCGGCGCCACCGAGGCGGCCGCCCACCAGACGGCCATCGGCGACCCGGAGAAAGGGACGAAGGACCGCCGCGGCCTCTGGGCCCTCATCATCGAGGCCGTCCTCTGGGGCTTCGCGATGCTCCTCACCCCCTGCGTGTTCCCGATGATCCCGATGACGGTCTCCTACTTCCTGAAGGGGTCCGACAACGTGCACCAGGGCCGTTTCAAGGCCTTCATGTACGGGCTTTTCATCGTCCTGCTGTACACGGTTCCCATCTGCGTCATCATTGGCCTCACCCGCCTGCTGGGCGGCGAGACCGTCACGGCCGACATCTTCAACTGGCTGGCGACGCACTGGCTCCCGAACATCATCTTCTTCCTGGTGTTCATGATCTTCGCCGCCTCCTTCTTCGGCGCTTTCGAGATCGTGCTCCCCTCCTCCTGGCAGAACAAGAGTGACGCGAATTCGGGCAAGAAAGGCCTGGCGGGCGTGTTCTTCATGGCCCTCACCCTCGTGCTGGTTTCCTTTTCCTGCACGGGCCCGATCGTGGGCTCCGTCCTGATCAAGTCCACCCAGGGCGAGTTCTGGACGCCGATGGTCACGATGCTGGCCTTCTCGGTGGCCTTCGCCCTCCCCTTCACCCTCTTCGCCCTGTTCCCGGAACTGCTGAAGAAACTCCGCAGCGGCTCCTGGCTCAACAGTGTCAAGGTCGTGATGGGCTTCATCGAAGTCGCTTTCGGCTTCAAATTCCTCTCCGTGGCGGACCAGACTTACCACTGGGGCCTCCTCGACCGGGAAGTCTATCTCGCCATCTGGATTGTGGTCTTCGCCATGCTGGGCTTCTACCTCCTGGGCAAGATCCGCTTCCAGCACGATGATCCCGTGGAGAAGATCGGCATCACGCGCCTCGCGCTCTCCATCGCCGTGTTCTCCTTCGTCGTCTATATGATTCCGGGCATGTTCGGCGCGCCGCTCAAGGCCCTCTCCGGCTATCTCCCGCCCATCGAGACGCAGGATTTCGTCATTGCCAATTATGCCGAAGGCCAGGTGGCCGGAACCATCGGCACAGCCCCGGCGGAAAGCAACCGTTACGGCCTCAAAATCGCGCACAACCTTCCTGGCTATTTCACACTGGATGAGGGACTTGCCGCCGCAAAAGAGTCCGGCAAACCCGTTTTTGTCGATGTCACCGGCCACGGTTGCACCAACTGCAGGGAGATGGAAGCCCGCGTGTGGAGCGACCCGGAAGTGATGCAGCGCCTGCGCGACAACTTCGAAATCGTCGCCCTGTACACTGACGACAAGCAGCGCCTTCCGGAAAACGAGTGGTTCACCACCCCTAACGGAAAAACCCTGAAAACCCTGGGCAGCGTCAACTCATACATCGCCCGCGACCGCTTCGAAGTGAACGCCCAGCCCAACTACCTCATCCTCTCCCCCGAGGGTGAAATCCTCGCCGGCCCCCGCGGCTACAACCTCTCCATTCCCGGTTTCATCGAGTTCCTGGATTCGTGGCAGAAATAGAGCCCCTCATAGCGGACCTGGCGCTCATTCTCATCTGCGCCGGCGTGATGACCCTGATTTTCAAGAAATTGGGGCAGCCGCTGGTGCTGGGCTACATCGTGGCCGGCTTCATCGCCAGCCCGCATTTCGCCCTCACGCCGTCGGTCATCGACACGGCCAGCATCCATACCTGGTCGGACATCGGTGTGATCTTCCTTTTGTTCGCCCTCGGCCTTGAATTCAGCTTCAAGAAGATTGTCAAGGTGGGCGGACCGGCGGTGATTGCCGCCCTCACGATCATCTTCGGGATGATCTTCCTCGGATTCACCGTGGGCTCCAGTTTCGGTTGGAGCAAGATGGACGCCCTGTTCCTGGGCGGCATGATCTCGATGTCATCGACGACCATCATCTACAAGGCCTTCGAGGACCTGGGCATCGCGAAGAAGCAGTTCGCGGGCCTGGTGATGTCCATCCTCATCCTGGAGGACATCCTCGCCGTGGTGCTGATGGTCGTTTTGTCGACGGTGGCGGTATCCAACAACTTCGAGGGCATGGAACTCGTGGCTTCGGTTGCGAAACTGGTGTTCTTCCTCATCCTCTGGATCATCGTGGGTATCTACCTGATCCCGCTCCTGCTGCGCTGGGCCAAGAAACTGATGAACGACGAAACCCTCCTGGTGGTGGCCCTCGGCCTCTGCTTCGGCATGGTCGTCCTCGCCGCCAAGACCGGCTTCTCCGCCGCCTTCGGCGCTTTCATCATGGGCTCCATCCTGGCGGAAACCATCGAGGCGGAGCACATCGAGCACCTCGTAAAACCGGTGAAGGACCTCTTCGGGGCCATCTTCTTCGTGTCCGTAGGCATGATGGTGGATCCGGCGATGATCGCGCAGTACTGGCTGCCGATCGTCGTGATCACCCTCACGGTCATCATCGGCCAGCTGCTTTTCGCCACCACCGGCGTGCTCCTTTCCGGACAAAATCTCAAGACGGCGATGCAGTGCGGCTTCTCCCTCACGCAGATCGGCGAGTTCGCCTTCATCATCGCCACCCTGGGCGTTTCTCTGGGCGTGACCGGCAGTTTCCTTTACCCCATCGTGGTGGCGGTGTCGGTCATCACCATCTTCCTGACGCCTTATATGATCCGCCTGGCGGAACCGGCTTATGGAGTTGTATACAAGCACCTTCCGGGTCGCGTGCGGACGTTCCTGGACAACTATGCGGCCTCATCGGCCTCGCCTACGACGAGCAAGCAAAGCGAGTGGAGAAAGTACCTGGGGTCCATCATCCGGGTCATCGTCATCTACGGCATTCTGTGCATCGCCGTGTGCGGCCTGTCCTTCGGCCTGCTGGTGCCGTTCGTGGCCAAGTGGCTGCCGGCCCCGTGGGCGAACATCTTCTCGGCTGTCGTCACCCTGGTCGTCCTTTCCCCTTTCCTGCGCTCGCTGGTCATCAAGCACAGCCATTCGGAGGACTTCAAGCTCCTCTGGGCGGAAAGCCGGGCGAACCGCGCGCCGCTCGTGGCGACGGTGGTGCTGAGGTATATCCTGGCGCTGGGATTCATCTTCTACGTGCTGGCGCGGCTCTTCCACATTTCGGTCGTGCTGATCTTCCTGATCGCCCTGGTCGCGGTGTTCGCCATCGTTTCCAGCCGGTTCATCAAGCGGAACGCGCAGCGTCTGGAACGGAACTTCATGGACAATTTCCGGTCCCGGGAACTGCGGGAGGAGTATATGGGCCAGAAGAAGCCGGAATACGCTTCCCGCCTCCTTTCCAAGGATCTCCATCTGGCGGACTTCGATGTTCCCGCGGAGATCGACTGGGGCGGCAAGACGCTTGCCCAGCTGAACTTCGGCCAGCGCTTCGGCATCCAGGTGGTGTCCATCCTCCGCGGCGGGCTGCGGATCAACATCCCCAAGGCCACTGACCGCGTCTTCCCGCAGGACCGCATCCAGGTCATCGGCTCCGACATCGACCTGGAAGCCTTTGGTATCCAGCTCTCTTCGAGCGCTATCGACCTGGAAGACGACCGCTATCACAGCGGCGAAATGCTGCTTCGCTGCGTGCCCGTCACCAGCACCTCACCCTTCCTGGGCCTCAGCATCCGCGACGCCGGCATCCGCGAAAAATGGCACTGCCTCGTCGCCGGTGTGGAGAAGGTCGACGGCGCCCTACGCACCCCCAACACGCACATCCCCTTCGAAGAAGGAGACGTGCTGTGGATCGTGGGTGAAAAGGAGGATGTCGAACGGGTGATGAACGGATAACCCGCTACAACTCAATCGTTTCGTTAAAGGTTTCGCCGGACAGGTATTCTCCGCTCACAGAGACGGAGTGGACCGGCGCGTCCGGGAAGAGCAGGATGCGGGCGGCATCGTCGCCCTTGCCCACCAGGACACCGCCTTCCACCAGCCAGAGGCAGGTTTCGACCTCGGTATTGTCGATGATGAAGAGCTGCGGATCCTCGGCGTCCTGCCGGAGGGAAACGGGCGCGACGACCATCCGGGAGGCGAAGAAGTTGGCGGTCTGCTCCTTGATTTCGTCATAGAGCGGATAGTCGATGTTCCCTTCGTCGTCAAGGAAGAGGTTGTGCTTGTCCCCGTCGAAAGCGTGAAGTTCGTTCGGGGTGCCAGCGCGCTTCAGGACCCGGTGGATCACCCCTGCGCCGTACATTTCCCGGAAGACATGCCGTTCCACTTCGGGAACGAAGATGGACACGATGGATTCAAAGATGGAGCGGAGCAGTTCGAAGCCGTCATCCGGCTTCTCGTTTTCCTGCTCGTATGGACGTCCGGCCCAGAAAGGGACTACCGCGTCCTCCTTGCTCTGGAAGGAAATCACGGGAATCTTGGCGTTCCGCAGGATGGCCGTGTCGGGGACGGCGCCCCAGAGGTTCGCGACGGCGCGGACATCAAATCCACGCATCAGCTGCTGCTTCGTGATGATGGTGGAATCTCCCCTTTCGGTGATAATTTCGGGCATATTCTCGTCCCGCATGAAGGCGAGATTCATCGCCGTAATCGCCCCGGCATCGGCACCGGCCGCGAAGATGCGCTCGGAGTGGATGAGGAGAGAATCCCGCTTCAGGAGGAAGCGGACGGCCGCATTGGCGTCCTTAACGGCCTTGTACATCGCGTTGTCCGTCTCTTTCTCGTTCCGGCGGTAACCCTGCCGATAATCGACAGAGGAAACCACATAGCCCAGGGAAGCGAAATACCGGCACCATTCCACCAGGGCAGAATCCCGCTTGTCGCCATCGAAGAAGGCGCCGCCGTGGAAGGTCACCAGCAGCGGCCGGGATGTCCGGGAACCATCGGCCGGAACATACAGGTCCATTTTCAGGTCCATCCGTTCCCGGTCGTCGTCAGCGTTCTTGACCACGCGCCCGTACACGATATCCTTGCTCTCCCCCACCTGGAAGGAGGGCTCCCGGTACAGTTCGCGACCCGGGAAACGGTGGAACTCCGGCGCGTTGTAGGGCTTCAGCGTCTTCTCCTGCTCCTTGGTGAGGACGAAAGAGAGGGTATCAGCCCATAACGCGCTGATATCGCGATACATAATGGCCTTCTTGTTGCCCAGGGAGTCAAGGAAGACACGCACGTATCCGTCTTGCACGGTGTACAGGCCCGGTTCGACGGCCCGCGAGCAGGAGAGCGCGAGCAGCAGGCAGAGGCAGCCTATGAGATGCCGCGCTTTCATCGCTGGAAGAGCCGGTTCATATCCCGTTCCATCGCCGGTTCCACGAGCTTCTCCGGTACGAACTTCCACTGTCCGATCACCGTCGGCAGCCCGATGACTTCCGGGTCGATGGAGCCGTTCTCCATCAGGTAATCGTACAGGATGTTGCGGATCTCCGGATAGCGGGCGACGACGCGCTCGTCGATGCGGTCCGTGTCGACGCCGATCTCCTTCATCAGGCCACCGCCGCCGGAGGCGCGGTACGAGGTCATCGCCACGTTGTACTCGCGGGTAGGATCGAAAGCGGAACCATCGGCCATGCCGCTGATGGCAACGCGCTCGCCGAAGGGCTTCGTCACGTCCACCGTATAGTTGATGCCGGCGGCCGAGTCGAAGTTATAGGAACGGTTCACGAAGGACCAGCGCTGTGATTGCGTGCGCGGATCCTCCTGGTTCTGGATCTTGAGGAGGGTGTCATCGACCTTCGCGACGGTATTGATCCACTTGTCGTAGGAAGCCTCCAGGTAACGCTTGATCTCGTCACCCGTCATCTTCACCACAAAGAGCTGATTCTCATACGGATAGATCGTGAAGAGGTCGTTGTACTTGAGGATGCCGGAAGACACGCGGCCGTTGAACGTGAGCGGCGCGGCGAAGGAGATTTCCGCCGGCTTGCTGCCCAAGCAGAGCGTGTGGAGGAGGTTCATGTAATCGCTCATTCCCCGGTAGGCGTCGCGGGTCCAGAGGTCCGCGTTCAGGATGCCCACCTCCTTGAGCGTGAAGGCCTTCACGGCCTCGTAATCCGGCTGGAATTTCTCCCGCATCACCGGATCGGCCATCTCCGCCTTCACGGGGATGAGGCCCACCTCGTAGCTCCGGGCGACGACCTTGCGGCCCTTGACCGTCAAGTGCAGCTTACCCTCGGCCACATTGCGGCTGTGGCTGCCGGAATTCAGGAAACCGCAGGAATCTGTGACCTCCACATAGGGCCGGTGGTCATGGCTGGCCAGGACGAAATCGACACCCTTCACGAGATGGAAGGCATCCAGTCCCTCGGACTCCAGCATGCTGCCGTCCCCGTCGCCGGTTCCTGAGTGCATCACCACCACCATCACGTCCGGACGCTCCTTGGCCCGGATCTTATCGACATCGGCCTGAATCACATCCACGATGGGCACGAAATGCATCCCGCTCCAGAGTTCTTCCTGAAGCCAGGCCTTCATGTTGGCATTGGTATACCCCAAGATGGCGACTTTCAGACCGCCCTTCTTCACAACCTTGTACGGCTTGAAGTACGGCTTTCCGTTGTCGTTGCGAATGGCGTTGGCCGCGAGGAAATCGACCCCGCTCTTCTTCAGGTCCGCCGCGACACGGTCATACACCGGATGCCCCGTTTCGATGTCGTGGTTGCCCACCGCGACGGCGTCATACTTCATATACGCCGCCAACCGCGGGAACAGGTGCGGGGTGATCGTGTCGATGTAATTGAAATAATACGCTGCATTGTCCCCCTGCAGGCAGTCGCCCGCGTCGATAAGGAGCACATTCCCAGCCCCGTCCGCCATCCGGACACTGTCCACATAGTGGTTGACCGCCAGCAGCGACGGCCGCGTCCGACTATCCACGTAGGTGGAATCGAACCACGTCCCGTGAACGTCGTTCGTGGAAAGGACTGTCAGGGTGTACTCGCCATCTTTGGGACCACGGCCGCAGGAAAGCGCGAGGAGCGCGCAGGCGGCCAGGAAAAGATGCCGGATTCTCATTGCTGATCAGTAGTATAAAAGTCCATCGTCCCCGAATAGGAGATCCGCTCGCGGTTGCCGGACTGGACGTCCAGCGAGGCGCGGCCGTTGTTGAAGATGGTGAAGGCGTAGATGTGCTCGTCCTCGTCCGTCTTCACATAGATGCGGACCTCGTAACCATCCTTCCGGGTCTGGACAACGTTGTACGTGCCGATTTTAGCCTCGAAGTTGAGGGCGTGACCACCGCCATAAGGGACTCTCCAGGCCTGCCCGATGTAAGGGAGGTGGGAATCCAGCATGCCGTCCTTCACCGTGACGGAATAGTTCGACACGTGCTGGGAAGTTCCCCGGATGGGATACATCCGGTCGATGTCGATCCGGAAGTTCGCATTCTGGAGATTGTCCACGACCATCTGGGCCTCACGGGCTTCCCGGGCCGCCTTCTCCTCCCGCGTCTCACTCGAGAGGACACCGCAGGCCGAGACCGTCAGCACCGCGGCGAGGAGGGGTAAAATCCACTTTTTCATATCGTGTGTTTTGTGGTTAGTGTCTCGGTCTCGGATTAATGCCGGCGCATGCCGGGCATGCCGGCCATCCGCTGCATCAGGTTCCCCGTCATCGCGCCCTTCATCATCTTCCGGGTGCCCTCGAACTGCTTGAGGAGGCGGTTCACCTCCGGGAGGGTGGTGCCGGAACCGTCGGCGATGCGCTTGCGGCGGGAGCCGTTGATGATCTCCGGATGCTCGCGCTCCTTCTGGGTCATCGACAGGATGATGGCCTCGGTGGACTTGAACGCCTTGTCATTGTCGATGTCCACGTCCTTCATCGCCTTCCCCATGCCCGGGATCATCCCGGCGAGGTCCTTGATGTTGCCCATCTTCTTGACCTGCTGGATCTGCTGGTAGAAGTCCCAGAGGGTGAACTGGTCCTTCGCGAGTTTCTTCTTGAGCTCACGGGCCTGCTTCTCGTCAAACTGCTCCTGGGCCTTCTCCACGAGGGAAACCACGTCGCCCATGCCCAGGATACGGTCCGCGATACGGGAAGGATGGAACACGTCCAGCGCCTCCATCTTCTCGCCCGAAGAGACGAACTTGATGGGCTTGCCGACGACGGCCTTGATGGACAGGGCAGCACCACCGCGGGTGTCACCGTCCATCTTGGTGAGGACGACGCCGTCGAAGTCCAGGCGGTCGTTGAAGGCCTTGGCGGTCTCCACGGCGTCCTGACCGGTCATCGCGTCCACGACGAAGAGCGTCTCCGTCGGATGGATGGCCTCGTGCAGGGCGGAGATCTCGTCCATCAGCTGCTGGTCCACCGCGAGGCGGCCGGCGGTATCGACAATCACGACGCTGTAGCCCTCGGCCTTGGCCTTGGCGATGGCGGTTTTCGCGATCTTGATCGGGTCCTTCTCCCCTTCCTCGGTGTAGACGGGCACCTGGATGCCTTCACCCAGCACCTTCAACTGCTCGATGGCGGCGGGACGGAACGTGTCGCAGGCGGCGAGGAGGACCTTCATCCCCTTCTTGGACTTGATATGCAGGGCCAGCTTGCCGGAGAACGTGGTCTTACCGGAACCGTTCAGACCGGCCACCAGGACGATGCCCGGATTGCCCTTCACGTTGATGTCCTGCGCCTCCGAGCCCATGAAATCCGCCAGCTCGTCGTGCATGATCTTGACCATCATCTGCTGCGGCTTCACGGCCGTGAGGACGTTCGCGCCGATGGCCTTGTCCTTCACGCGGTTGCAGAAGTCCTTGGCCACCTTGTAGCTCACGTCCGCATCCAGCAGGGCCTTGCGGATGTCCTTGACGGTTTCCGCCACATTGATCTCGGTGATCTTCCCTTCACCCTTCAGTATCTTGAAAGACCGTTCCAGTCTCTCGCTCAGACTTTCAAACATATCTATCTATTTCTCTTATATCATGCAAAGATAGCCAATTCCGAGGAAATAAAAAAAGGCCGGCCCATAGGGCCGACCTGCAAACCGATGAAGAGAGGGCTTACTTCTCCTTCGGGACCATGCACTTCCAGACCAGGGCGGCGCAGGCGCCACCCACGAGCGGAGCGCAGAGGAAGACCCACAGGTCCTTGAGCGCGTCGCCGCCGGCGAAGATGGCCGGGCCGATGGAACGGGCCGGGTTCACGGAGGTGCCGGTGAGGTTGATGCACATCAGGTGGATCAGGATCAGGGTGAGACCGATGGCGAGACCGGCCGGCTTGCCGGCGCCCACCTTGGCATCGGTCGTACCGAGGACCACAAGGACGAAGATGAAGGTGGCGATGACTTCCACGAGGAACGCGCCGCCCACGCCGCCGGCGTTCGCGACGCCGTTGGAGCCGAGGGCGCCCGTCTGGTCCGGAGCGGCCACGACGGAAGCGATGCCGTAGAGCACCGCGCCCGCGATGATGGCGCCGATGACCTGGGCCACCCAGTAGCCGCAAGCGTCCTTCCAGCTCATGCGGCCGGAGAGCGCCACGCCGAAGGTGATGGCAGGGTTGATGTGGCATCCGCTGATTTCGCCGATGGTGTAAGCCATGGCGACAACCGCGAGACCGAAGGCAATAGCGGTGCCCACCACGCCAGCGGGATCGCCGCAGCCGAGGAACATCGCCGTTCCGCAGCCCATAAATGTGAGGACAAACGTGCCCACACATTCAGCTATGTACTTCTTCATAAACTGTGAAAGTTATTGGTTTAGTGTATCACAAATATAGATAATTTTGAACAGAATCAAAAGAAATAGCTATTTTTGCAATAGCGGTACAGGCCGCGTGGTATGTGTATGGAGAATCTTGTGAGGCGCCTGGGACGCATTTTTTCCCTGCAACTGAAACGGAATGAGAGAGGGCTGCCGCAGCAGACCCTCCGAAGGATGGACAGGCTCGAAAAGACCCTGTCTGGCTGGGTGCGCGACAAAGGCTGGCGGGAGCCCGTCCGGACGGTCGGCGAAGCGGCCGAACGGCTGGGCGTGGACTCGGAGACGCTGTATTACTACTTTGAGCGGCGGGTAGGCATGGACTTCCGCACCTGGCGCACCCGCCTGCGCATCCGTGACGCGATGGCGATGCTTCGGGAGCATCCGGACCTCCCGGTTGCCGAAGTCGGGCGTCGCGCCGGCTTCTCCAACCGGTCCAACTTCAACAACCAGTTTCACGCCTACACGGGCCTCACGCCCGCGCAGTGGCGCAAAAAGGCCGGGATGTCTCACGACGTCCCGGCCCACGAAAACGATTATGTTTAACTGAAGTTTATGATGGATTGATCGATTAGATCCGGATGGTGGCGAGACCGGCCTTGTGCTTCTTCACCTCGCCGGCCACTTTCAGGCCAGAAGCGTCGATGTCGCCGGCGCCGTTCACCTCGAGGGAGACATCCTGGACGTTGCCGGTGATGTCCACGTCGCTGGCGCCATTGACCTCCACCTTCAGGAGCTTGCGGACGTCGATGTTTTTCAGATTCGCATCGGCGGCGCCATTGACCTGCAGGTAGAAGTTGTCGCACGCGACCTGGTCGAAGTCGAGGTCGCCGGCACCATTGACCTGGACATCCAGGTCACCGTCCATCCGCAGACCCTTGACGTTGAAGTCCGAGGCGCCGTTGATCTCGAGTTTCTTCAGCTCGGGAGCCTGGATGACGAGGTCGTACTGCGTGGCACGGACATCACGGCGGTTCTTGGTCTGGATGACGAGGGTGGTTCCATCCACCTTGTAGTCCAGCCACTCGAGGACGCTCTCCTGGGTGCGGACCGTGACCTCGTACACAGAGGACTGGGTGAAGTCCACATCGGCGTGGCCGTTGATTTCGATCTTGTCAAAATCCGCAAAGTCGAACGTCTTGGAGATCACCTCTCCCTCCCCCTTGATGGCGTTCTTGCTAGAGGTGTAGTTCGTGTTGACATGGAAGCAGGAGGAGCAAAGGAGCGCCACCGCTGCGATATATAAAGCTTTCATGGTAGATTGTCGATCAGTTAAAGATGGAGGAATCAAGGCCGAGAAGCTGCATGCGCTGCTTGATGGCGGGGACTTCCTTCTCGATAAAGTCCGTGCGCTGGGATGCCAGTACGGTGTCCCGGGCGTCGTCCGCGACGAAATACCCGATACCGCGCTTGTTGTAAATGATGCCGTCGGCGGTGAGCTTCTCGTAGGAGCGCATCATCGTGTTCGGATTAACACCGATGTCGGCACCATACTCTCTCACGGAGGGGATCCGGTCCCCGCCCTTGAGGTCCCCCGAGAGGATGCGGTCTGCAATCACATCCACGATCTGGAGGTAGATGGGTTTTTCGGTATTGAAGTTCATAGTTTATTAATGCTGAATGGTTTTGATGCGATACCAGACGCCCCAGGCGAGGCCGATGGTGAGGATGCAGGTGAGGGCGACGCTGATGTTCATGATTTTGGTGACAAAACTGGCGATCGCCATCTCATCGTTCATATCGATGTTGAAGAAAGTTCCATCTGTGATGAAGTGCGGGACCACGAGGCCGGTCAACAGGGAGAGCAGCAGGGAGAGGCCGAACAGGATGGCGATGGCGCCCACGAGCTTGTTCTTCTTGAAGCAGATGCCGCACAGCAGGAAGTACAGGAAGTTGCAGAAGACACTGACGATGGAGGGGAAGATCAGGTTCGTGGCGTTCAGCTCGATCGGGGAACCGCCGCTGATCTCGCTCAAACCGGTAATGAGACCCCTATAAGCGTCAAAGGCTCCGGCGAAGAGGGCCGTCCCGTAAGTCGGATCCACCAGCGATAGGAAACCGTCGATGAGGAAGTAGACCGCGTAGAACAGGAGCGGGATGACGATGATGGTGACCAGCAGCATCGACACGAATTTTTCCGCTTTGGAGGCCGGGACCATCAGCCAGGACGAGCCAGCTTTCTTTTCGGTCAAATAACCGTAGGTACGGACCTGGTAGAGCTCCAGGATGGCGAAAGCGAGGATAAGGACGGCGACGCGGGCCGCGATGGGCGGGGTGGTCCACTGCTGGGCGAACACCAGGCTGAAGAGCAGCCACAGTACATAGAAGATGGCGCTGGCGCCGCCGATCAGGATGGCGGCCTTGGAGTGGTTGCGCCACATCTGCTTGAGGTCGTATTTGAAATAGGTCCAGAAGCGGGAGAAGTTGAAAGTTTCGTTCATGGCCTGAGTCGTTTACTTGTTGAACATCGGTTTGACGAGGTCCTTGTGCGCGTGGACCGTGTTGAAGAAGGCTTCCACATTGACCTTGCTCTCCTCGCCGGTGGTGTTGGGATAGACCTGGATGCAGCCGCCGGGGGTCTGCTCGATGTACAGCGCGCCGGGCTGGATCTCGGTGCCGTAGTCGAAGTAGAACTTCTCGGTGATCTCCTGCATCGACGCGTTCACGAGCACGGCCTGGTTGTCCAGGATGATGATCGGGTCGATGATGTTCTCCAGGTCGCGCACCTGGTGGGTGGAGATGATAAGGGTGGAGTCCTCGGTGGTGTACTTGGTCACCGCCTTGCGGAACTGGGCCTTGGAGGGGATGTCCAGGCCGTTCGTGGGCTCGTCCAGATAATAGTATTTCGCCTTGCACGCGAGGGCGAAGGAGATCCAGGCCTTCTTGAGCTGGCCGGCGGACATCGCGTCCATGCGCTGGTTGGCTTCAACCTCGAACTCGGCGAGGATCACCTTGAACAGGTCCAGGCTGAAGTTCGGCCAGAACACGCCGTGTTCCTTCGCGAAATCGATGGCCTTGGCATGCACGGGCGACACCTCGTCCGGGAGGTAGAACTGCTCGCTGAGCAGAGAGGGCTTCCGGTCGAAGGGATCCCGACCGTCCACCGAGATGGTTCCCTCCAGGGGCTTCTTGAGGCCGCACAGGAGTGTCAGCAGGGTGGTCTTTCCCACCCCATTCTCGCCGAGGAGCCCGTAGATGTTGCCTTCGGACACCTTCATCGAGATGTTTTTCAGTACCGCCTTAGGGCCGTAGCTGAATCCGAGATTGTTGATTTCGATCATATCTTTTGGGTGTATTAGTTTATTAGTACACCGCAAAGGTACAAACAAAAATCAAACTACCAAATTTTTTTTCACTTTTTTTTGAAATTGTTATGAACAGCGACAAAAACGGGCCGCCCGAAGGCCGCCCGAATTGATATATAATATGTTCATGCGCGCGTTATAGCGTCAGCAGATACTCCTTGAAGGAAACAAAATCCTTTGGAAGCGAGACGGCCTGCTTGGTGCCGTTCATGAACGCGGCCAGGCGCTCCGGGATGTCCACGGACGTGCCGATGATGCCTTCGACCGTGTCCTTGAACTTCGCGGGATGGGCGGTTTCACAGAAGAAACCCACTTCCCCGTGGCGCAGCCCCTCCTTCAGCGCGCGGTAGCCGCAAGCGCCGTGGGGATCCAGCAGATAGCCGGTGCGGGCGAAGCAGTCCTTGATGGTCGACGCAATCTGCTCGTCAGAGTATGTCGCTCCGGAAATATCCTTCCGGATGGCGTCCACGTCGTGTCCGTACAAATCCCAGATGCGGGCGAAGTTGCTCGGATCGCCGACATCCATCGCGTTGGCGATAGTGCGGACGGACGGCCTGGGCCGATACTCCCCCGTGCCGAGGAACTCGTAGAACACGCTGTTCGCGTTGTTCGCGGCGATGAAGCGCTTGATGGGCAGGCCCATCCGATGCCCGAACAGCGCCGCGCAGATGTTGCCGAAATTGCCGCTGGGGACGCAGCAGACCACGTTATCGGCCTTCCCGAGCTTCTTCAGCTGCGCATACGCCCAGAAATAGTAGAACGCCTGTGGCAGGAAGCGCGCCACGTTGATGCTGTTGGCCGATGTCAACCGCAGGGCCCTGTTCAGTTCCTCGTCCATGAACGCCGCCTTCACCAGCGCCTGGCAGTCATCGAAGGTACCGTCGATCTCGAGGGCGGTGATGTTCTTGCCGAGGGTGGTGAACTGGCACTCCTGGATCGGGCTGACCTTGCCCTTGGGGTAGAGCACGTGCACGCGGATGCCATCGACACCCAGGAAACCGTTGGCCACGGCGCTGCCGGTGTCGCCGGAGGTGGCCACGAGCACATGGACCTCATCCTTTCCGACGAGGAAGTGCTGCAGCAGACGCGCCATGAAACGCGCGCCCACGTCCTTGAATGCGAGGGTAGGTCCATGGAAAAGTTCCAGCGCGTAGATGCCCGGCTCGACCTCGCGGACAGGGCAGTCGAAGGAGAGGGTTTCAGCGACGATCCGGTGGAGTTCCGCCGCGGGGACGTCCTCGCCGAAGAACGCGTCGGCCACCGCCTGGGCGACCTCCACGAAAGTTCCCATCGACTCAAAAAATGCCGCCGGAAGCTGCTGGATGCGCTCCGGCATATAGAGACCGCGGTCTTCCGCGAGGCCTTTGACGACGGCCTTCCGGAGGTCCGCTACCGGCGCCTTACCGTTGGTGCTGTAGTATCTCATTGCGCAAGGAGTTTTGCGCCCTTGTTCGTCACTTTCACGACGTATACGTCGCACTTGATGCCCTGGGACGTGAAGTGATGCCACATGATATCCGCAGCCTTATGGGCAATCTCCCGCTTGTGGGAAAGCGAGAACACGGAAGGGCCCGAACCCGAGATGTTCATCGCCAGGGAACCCGTCTGCAGGATCTTCTCCCGAAGCTCGTCGAACCCGGGAATGAACTGCTTGCGGTACGGCTCCGCGACCAGGTCCTTCATGGCGCGGCCGACCAGGCCGATGTTGCCGGAATACAGGCCGGCGACGAGGCCACCCACATTCCCCCACTGGCCGATGGCGGTATGCATTGGCACCTCCTTGGGGAGGATGCTCCGCGCCGCTTTCGTGGACACCACGATCTCCGGGTGCACCACCGCGCAGTAGAAATTGCCCGGAATCGGCAGCTGGATGATGTCCAGCGGCTCATATCCCCGGATGAGGATGATACCGCCCATCAGCGCCGGTGCCGCGTTGTCCGCGTGATATCCGCCGCTGGCGAGGTTCTCACCCTCCATCGCACAGATGACCATCTGCTCGTCGGAAAGCGGGCAGTCGAACAGCTCGTTCATGCCATAGGCCGCAGCCGCACTGGACGCCGCGCTGGATCCGATACCGGATCCCGGATAGATCTTCTGGCACACGACCACATCGATATGCGCGGACAGCCCGGTCATCTCGAAAAACTTCCGAATGACCGGCGTAATCACGTTATCCTCGATGTTTTCCGGAAGCGGCACATCCGTCCGGTTCGTGATGGTGATTCCCTCTCCCTCCGTGGCGGTCATCTCCAGGATATCCCCCACCTCGTCCAAGGCCAAACCCATAATGTCAAACCCGCACCCCAGGTTTGCGATCGATGCAGGCGCAAAAACACGTACCTTCTTCATGAGCAATAAACTAACTGATTCGCAAATATAACGAAAATATCCTAAGGTTGAGAGGTAAGTTCCACGAAAAAAGAACGACCTGACATTCGGAGGCCTCCGGCCGACCGGGGGTGTTTGAGGGGGCGGAGCCCCTTCAATGAGTGAAAGCGCCGAAGGCGCAGGTGCTTCACAAAAAAGGCATCGCCTCTGCGATGCCTTTTTTTGTGGAGCATAGGGGATTCGAACCCCTGACCTATAGATTGCGAACCTATCGCTCTACCAACTGAGCTAATACCCCGTGGTCCCGTTTGGGATTGCAAAGGTAGCAATATTTTTCAAATAATCACCCTAGCGGATAAAAAATGTTGCGAGGGAGGTATTTTCCGGGCCAGCCGGTGTCGTAGACGTGGCGGATCTGGCGGGAACTGTGATTCAGATAGAAGTTGTAAATGGCGCGCTTGTGGAGGCGGGTGAAGTCCGCGGAGGTGAAGCCGCTATGCAAAATCACAAACACCGTATAAAGCCCCAGGACGAAGGCGACGGCATTCTCGTACTCCCCTGCCGGCTTGGCTTTCTTGACGACGGGCTTGCGCTGGACCTGCGCGAAGCCGAGGTCCGCGATGGCGTCGCAGAGGGCGGCCTCGTCGTCGCGCTGGTAAAGCGCGACAGTGTAGCGATGTCCGTTGCAGGATTCTGTCGATACCTCCTCGACAATGCGATCCACATACCCGTCAATGGGATCGGTAAACAGGGCAGCCGCTTCCGCAGGGTTGAAAAGCAGTCCCTTGGCGACGAGCGTGTCGTCGGCCTCCTTGGCCAACGGCATCTCGGCGTCGAGCTGACGCTTAAGGTCCTGAATGATGGATTCGTATGCCTGTTTTAGGTCCATTTTAGGTGTGGTAGATTGTTCAAAGATACGAAAAAATCCTTATATTGCACTATCAACCGAAGTGATATGAAGATCGTATTCCTGGACGCCGCCACCATGGGCGACGCATCGATGGCGGAGATCGCCGCCCTGGGCGAATTCGTCTGCTACCCCTCCTCCACGGCCGAAGAAGCCCGCCTCCGCGCGGCCGACGCCGACGTGGTCATACTAAATAAAGTCCTCGTAAACAAGGCCTTTCTCGACGCCTGTCCGAAGGTCCGGCTCATCTGCGAAGCGGGCACGGGAATCAATAACATCGACACAAACCTCTGCGCCGAAAGGGGCGTCATCGTCCGGAACGTCGCCGGGTATTCCACCGAGTCCGTCGCGCAGATCGCCTGGATGCACATCCTCAACCTTGCCGGGCTCGCCTTCCACTACAACGCCTACGCGCGGGACGGCCGTTACAGCGCCGGCAGCATCCATGTCGATGCCGACCACCCCTTCACCGAAATCTACGGTAAGACCCTCGGCATCGTGGGCATGGGCGCCATTGGCAAGAAAGTCGCCGCCATCGGCACGGCCTTCGGCATGAAGGTCATCTACTACTCCACCACCGGCACCGGCCACTGCAAGGACTACCCCTGCGTCAGCCTCGACGAACTGCTGGCTACTGCCGATGTCATCAGCATCCACGCTCCCTACAACGAGCGCACCGCCGGCCTCATCGACTATGCCGGCCTCTGCAAGATGAAACCCACGGCCTTCGTGGTGAACACCGGCCGCGGCGGCATCGCCGTGGAAGCCGACCTCGTCCGCGCCGTCGACGAAGGCCGCATCGCCGGCATCGGCATCGACGTCTACCAGAAAGAGCCCCTCACCCTCGACCACCCCTACCTCCACGCGAAGCACCCCGAACGCATCCTCCTCACCCCGCATATCGCCTGGTACTCCCGTGAGGCACGCGCCCGCCTCGCGCACGAGATGGCGGAGAATATCAAACGGGGTTGGTAACTAATTGAGCACAAGCGAACTAGTTCGGCAGAGGTGCACCGTTTGGTGCACCTCTCTACTATCAACGAACTGATAACCAGCAAATTAAACGAACAGAGGTGCACCAAACGGTGCACCTCTGCAATATCAAGTAGCTATGCTATAAGCAATTAGGCACCCAGGCGCTTCTCCAGGCGCTCGCGGATCGCGGCGAGGAACTCGGCGGAGGTGAGGGCCTTGGGGGTGATGCCTTCCATGAGGTTCACCAGGTCCTTGGTGACCAGGCCTTCGTTGAGGGTGTCGAAGCAGGCGGCTTCGAGCTGGTTGGCGTAGTTCACAAGGTCGGGGAGGTTGTCCATCTCACCGCGCTTGCGGAAGGCGCCGCTCCAGGCGAAGATCGTGGCCATCGGGTTGGTGGAAGTTTCCTCGCCCTTCAAGTACTTGTAGTAGTGGCGCGTCACGGTGCCGTGAGCGGCCTCGAACTCGTACTTGCCGTCCGGGGAAACCAGGACGGAGGTCATCATCGCCAGGGAACCGAAGGCGGTGGAGACCATGTCGGACATCACGTCGCCGTCGTAGTTCTTGCAGGCCCAGATGAAACCGCCCTCAGAACGCATCACGCGGGCGACCGCATCGTCAATCAGCGTGTAGAAGTACTCGATGCCGGCGGCCTCGAACTTCTCCTTGTACTCCGTGAACACCTCGTCGAAGATGGCCTTGAAACGGCCGTCATACTTCTTGGAGATGGTGTCCTTCGTAGCGAACCAGATGGTCTGCTTCAGGGACAGGGCGTACTGGAAGCAGGAATGGGCGAAGCTGCGGATGGACTTGTCCAGGTTGTGCTGGCCGAGCAGGACGCCGGGGCCCTTGAACTCGTGGACCACCACTTC
>JAFYTP010000021.1 GCA_017558775.1 Bacteroidales bacterium
ACAATATCGAAAAGTCCTACATGCGTTTTCGGTACTTATTGGTTATCCCGTCGAAAAGGGTTATCTTTGAGTAAACTATATGCGATGAAAAAGAGAAGATTTGTGATTAAAGAGAGCGGAATCCTCCCCATCCTCGCCGCCTTGTGCCTCCTGGCCGGCTGCGCTCCCGCCCCGCAACACGTTGGGCGATTGACCCTTATGAACTGCACCGAAAAAACCCTCACGGTCCAGTCCACCATCGCCTGCCCCAACGACACCTACCCCGCCGAGCTCACCCTCGCCCCGGGCGAAACGCGCCCCATCGCCGGCACCGCCACCTACCCCGACGCCACCCCCATCACCATCGACAACTTCCTCACCAACCCCTCCGACGCCACCGTCACCGTCACCGCCACTGTCAATGGTGCCGTCCTCGCCAAAACCTGGACCTACGCCGCCCGCACCTCCCCCGGCAAACAACTCTTCAACCTCACCTCCAGCCAACTAGAATCCAGCGAAGATTCCCGAAAGAACTTCACGACTGAGAATTACGTGTTCACGATTCGGGAGGAGGATTTGAAAGAATAGAAACCGGCCCCCGTCATTTTCGGCTCGACCTTTCCTCGTCATTCCCGGCCTGACCGGGAATCTATCTTTCGATATGTCAAAGTTATGAGGCATCTCGCAATGAGATGCCTCTTATTCTATTTCCATAGCCCGTGAGTTTGATTTCGACTATCGACCTCGTGTTTTAGATCTCAATTAATCCCAACATCCTAAACAACTCATACGTCCCATCATAATACTCCGGAAGCCTCGTTGCGTCCTCCGGATTTCCTTCAGGGACGCAGATGACCATTCCCTGCCGTGCGCGAGTAAGGAGAACACGATAAGCATTTAGTTGATAGGAACGACCTTCGGCCATGTTGATGTTCTGCCAGCGATCCGAACGGAAGTTGAAGTGCTGCCAGCAATGGCGAGACGGGTCGTAGCGGAAGTCTCCATCCCATACAAGGCAAGTCCAATCCAATTCCAACCCTTGGATATCGAATTCGGTCGCAACGTCCTCCAAGAAAAGAGAAGAGCGAATATCCGTAATTGGATTGAGGAACCAAGGAACGATATCGGCCTGGGAGCGGATATCAATTGCTAAAGGCTTTAAGCGAAATGCTTTGGAGGAAACCAGCATCCCATAGCGTTCAGAGCCACGCGCATGCGAACGCAACCACGCTTTAGCCTTTGAGAGATCTCGAGTAAGAACTATCGGATAGCGATCCTTAATATCAGCATATGTCGCACGGGCTACGGCGATGTCCAAATCAAGGAATTGGTGAACAAACAAGGATAGCGTTTCCGCCCGATAGGAGCGCTGAGAGACGCCTAGGTGCAAATCCGGGCGTAGGTGGACATTAGGATTCTCCGCGAGAAGGGCACTAACATTTCCTTCGGCATATTCCTTCTCTGTCAACTGGTTTGAGATGTATATTTGCCAGTCTGGAAATTGCTGGTTCAAAGCCTCGATCCATAAGCCGATGCCACCTTCTCCGGAGTTAATCTCCTGTCCTCCTCCCACTAAGCAAACGATGGTCGCCCAGTCTTTGTGTTGATCCAGCGACCAGATAAGGAACTCTCCTTCGGACATGGGGAAGTCACTCAGTCCCTTCTTTCTAGAAAGCCATGCGCTCAAATGACGCATGTCCCACATCCGTTGAGCTTCATCAAAAATCGCTACATTCTCAACCTCCGCCGCACTCTTATCTGCCGCCTTGGAAATCTTTGTAGGATCCAATTCAATCTGTCCATCGCGAATGGGGACTTTCAGCTTCCCGAGCATGTTATCCCGGTAGCGGTGGATTATCTGGATGAATCGACTTACTTGGCGCTCAGCTTCGGTCTTTGTGCAACGATGTCCGCGATCTCTTTCCTTCTGGACTTTGTCGCGAGCCAAAGCCTCGGTAAGCACTTTCACAAGAGGACCATTGCCTGACAGATAGACTGCTAAATCTCCTTCTTCTTGCTGAATTGCAACGTTCAACCCCACAAGCGTTTTGCCCGCGCCAGGAACGCCGGTAACGAAGCAAATACTCTTCTGATGGTTTTCTTTGGATTGCTTGATGATATCCAGAATGAAGGCTGTGCAGCTGTCAATTCCAGCTTTGTCCGCCTCGTGTTTTGTGATATCCTCTACGCTATGATTCATGTACAGTGCCGACGCCGCCTGAATGATCGTAGGGGTCGAGCTATACCGGCTGAATGTCCATTCGTGTGCATCCAAGGCGGGTTGAGAAGGGACCTCGTCTAAGATTCTCTTAAGGATGGGCAATAGCGTATCCGCATTGCTAAAAAGCGGATAATAAACCTGGTCGTCGTAATAACTGAAGATCGCTTGCCCAAGAGAACAATCCTTTTTCGGCGCCTCTGTCGCAACAAGAATTGGAACAAGGATGCGGTCACGACTCTCCTCATGGAAGTTCTTCAAATCGAGCGCATAGTCCCAAACCTGTTCCTTGTCATTGACAAGAAAAGCATCGGCCCCAACCTTGAATTCGATGGCAAAGACAACTCCTTTCAAAAGAAGGACAACATCGACACGTTTCCCAAGACGAGGAATGGTATATTCGAACAGAATTTGACCGTCTTCCTTCAATTCGGCGAGCACGCGTTTCATAATGTCAAACTCCTCCACCCACGCTCCACGCTGCTCCATCGTCAAGTCGAACTCATTCACCTGATCCATGCAGCCCAATATATACTCCGCCGGCCGAGCAATAAACCCGGAGACCGACTCGCTATAATAGAAACGCCGCATAGGTACTCCACAAAAATAGCGAAAAAGAATGATAAATCCTTATTGGTCAATCATCCCCATCCTAGAAGTGGGACACATTAACCTCTTTTTCTTTATCTTTGCACTATGGCCACCAAAGACATATTCCCCGCCTTCTGTATCGCCGTTCTCGTGTTAGCACTGGTGCTGGCCGTCATTCTTTTGTGTTTTGGCGTTCCTGAACGTATCGTCGAGTTGATTTGTCTCTCTTTGGAGGTAATTCTTGCTTTGGCGGCGCTGGCGGTTATTATTCTCATTATCATTAAGAAGATAAAGAAATAAGGCTCCCTCTCCCAGGTGCTCCTGCGGAACACGTTGACCCAAATCTTCTTATCTTTGTCTATGCGCATCATCCTCTTTATAGTCCTCGTTGTCGTTGTGTTGTTTGTCATCCTCCGGAATGATCATGACCGGTCGTATGACAAGCGGGAGGGGCGGGTGTCGTTGCCGCCGGAGGAGCCGGGGGCGAGGGCGGTCGTGGATCCGAGGGGGGTGCAGAAGCGCACATTGACATGGGCTTATCTCTACAATATGCAATTTGACGCGGGGTTGCCGGAGGGGTCGATGATATCGGAGGTCACGGGGATGCGGTACTACTGCTCCATCGCCGATACCGGCCCTGTCAATGGCTTTGTGCGGGCGGAGCCGACCAACCCCCACGATTCCCGGGCGCAAGCCGTCATCCGTGCCGATGGCAAGATGCTCGGCTACATTCCACGCCGAGCCCTCAGCGAATACGAGGCCTTCAACCCCACCAATCTCCCCTGCCCCTTCTCCGGCTACATCACCGTCGACCGTCAAGGCTTCCTCCACGCCGACATCCTCCTCGCCCTCCCGAAAAGCATGACCTTCGTCAAAAAGCAGTTGTCACGGTATTTGGAAGAGGCTTGAGCGGTTTTTGTCCATAACCCGTTTTACGGTCTTTTCCGTTTTCCCTGCCCAGAATGTGCTGTGGCGGGGCTTTTCTTCTTGTTTCCGGATTGTAGCGTAAAAAGCGACAATCGGGATTTTACAATAAGCCTCAAAAAAGGCCTTGCAGATGTCTATATGGCCGATTTAAACTTAAACGTTTTATCTTTTTTTGAAACGGCTCTTTTTCCGAGGTTTGTCGAAAAAAAATGGAAACGAAAAACAGCCCTGGGCGCTATGCGCGCATTTTACTTGACTATTGGTTCAAAAGAACATTTGGAACTGAGGGGAGACAAAAGCTCCTGAAACTCTTCCTCCAGGAATTGATTCCCGATCGGAAGATCGCGGATTTGAAGTATGCTCCTCAAGAGCATCAGAATCCCTTCCCCGACAACAAAGGGATTCGTGTCGATGTCGAATGCACCGACGTAGACGGTACAAGATTCGTCGTTGAAATGCAACTCGCTCATCAAGATTTCTTCTATGAAAGAGCCCTTTTCAATTCTTCCTTTGCCATTCAGGAACAAATGAAGACGGGGGAGGAATCGTATGATTTCCCCGCTGTCTACTTCATCGGGATTTTGGACTTCTCCATTCACGAGGACTCGGACAAGGTCTGCTTCAGGTATGATATTCTTGATGTGGATACTCACGAGCAAATGACAGACCGCCTCCATTACATCTTCTTGGAGCTCACCAACTGCCGTACACTCAAGCCTGATGCGACCGTTCTTGAGAAACTCTGCTACGCCCTCCACAACATGGAAAACCTCCCCGACCGCCCCGCCGGCATGGAAGACGAACTCTTCCGTCTCTTGTTTGAATCCGCTGAAATTGCTACCTTTACCCCACAAGAGAAAACCAAATACGAGCACGAAATGAGAACCGAACGAGACTTTAAGAACCAACTTGCCTACGCGAGGGAGAAAGGACTCGAGGATGGTCGTGAGGACACTCTCCGTCAGATAGTGGACCAATTGCGTGAACGTGGAATGACCGAGGAAGAGATTGAAACCATCGTTCAATCAATAAGGAACGCAAAGAAATAAGCAACAGCCCGGCGCTTTCTGCGTCGGGCTGTTTTGCTAAATAGATGCTGGAAAGGTCTTACTTCGTTTCCTCCATCAAAGCCTTCAGATAATCAATATCGAAGAACTTGGTGTAATCCTTGACACTGACGGTCTGGTCGTCGGAGACTTGGATGTCGATGGTGCCGTCGACGGGGATGGGGATGGTCGGGGTGACACCGGAGTCGATGTTTTCACCGTCGAGGGTGTTGAGGCGGGCGCGGAAGGAGGAGATCTGGAAGCAGAAGCCATCGGCAGTACACATGGCCTGGATGGCGCAGGCGCCGCCGCCGGAGGTTGCGCCGATCACCGGGATGCCGGACTCCTTGAGCATGGCCGGGAAGAGGTTGCCGCAGGAGAAGGAGGTGCCGGAGGTGAGGACGGCGAAGTTCAGGTCGTAGTGGACATCCTCGTCCGCGGCGTCAAAGACGCGGTTGAAGTTACGGTCGACCTCATACTCCACGATCGCGCGCTGGCCGGTGAGGGAGTTGTCCTGGCTGATGTAGCTCTTGCCCATGATGAGCGCAGTCATCGCCATCACGATATCGGCGGAACCGCCACCGTTCTTGGAAATGTCGATGATGAGGTTCTTCACCTCCGGATCGGCGGCGGCCTTGTTCAGGGCATCGAGGAAGATGATCATGTCGTCATTCTCCGTATTGTCCACGGTAGGCATCGGGCCGTTGCCGGCATAATAATCCTTCCAGGCCTTCTCGTTACGGCTGTTGAAGGAATCGAAGATGCACACGGCGGTATCGCCCTTCTTGACATAGGTCACGCCCTCGCCGTAGGACTTCGGACGGAGCAGGGAGACCGCCTCCTGGTCCGCGATCATCGACCGCATCATCTGGATGGCGGACATCACCAGCATGACGACATCCTGGTTGGCCGCGACCGTCGCCTGGAATTTCTGCGCCAGCTCGGGGTGATCGACGGCTTCGCCGAGGGAGGAGGTAATGTCCATGGCAGTGTGACCGTCGAAATAGACGCCCGTCAGGCCGGTCATGCCCAGCATGTAGTCGGGAAGGTTCTCGGAAAGCAGCAGCTTCTTGATCGCAGGACCGCACTCGATGTCCTCCTCGAGGGTCTTGTCCAGGCCCTTGGTCTTCAGCGCGTCATTGTACTTGATACGGCCCGGATAGCCATAGAAATGGTCCATGGCAAAGCACAACTCCTTGTAGGTGAACTCCGCCAGGTCCGCCGGACGGGTCTCCCGGGCGATGATGGGCGCGTTGTAGTCCGGGTCGATCTTGGAGAGGTCGACCTCATTGACCGACAGGTTGGCCACCACCTTCTCGCCGTTGAAACCGGCGTGGTGATAATAGAGGTCCGTGTACATGTCCGCGAGCGTAGCGAACGGGAAATACACCGTTCCCTTGCCGTCGGAGCGGATGTCGATGCCGTAGGCGCCGAAGTCCAGCGTCGTGGTCGCCTTGGCCGGGAGATAGGTGATGCTCTTGTAGCGGACGAAAGGCATGCCGTCATAATAGACATTGGGCATTCCGGGCTGCAGGAGGCCCATCTGGTTCGTGAAGGCCTCGAACTGGTCGGACACGAACACATCGTCCTTGATATTGACCGTCGCGGTCGCGTCACCGTTGGCCAGGGTATACTGCCCGTTTCCGGTGTAGGTGACAGCGAGGGTGGAGCCGGGGATGACGATGGAATGGAAGTCCGCCGCGGAGATGTACGCGACATCGGGCATATCGTCATAGAAACGGAGCGTCACCGTCGCGTCGGGCGCGATCTTGGTCACCACCGGCACGGTGCGCTCGGTGTAGGTGCCGCCATCGGCCTGCTCATCAGACGCCGCATTCTGGGTGGAATACACCTTCGGGCTGCAGGAAACCGCGACAACCGCGGCTGCGAGGGGGATCAGGAAAAGCTTTTTCATGTCCATATATCAATCATTATTTAAGTTTCCGTGTGTATTAGTTCATTAATACACTGCAAAGATACGGATGATTTTCATATCTGCAAGAAAAAAATGAAAAAAATTGAGGGAGACGTTGTTCGCCTCCCTCAAGATGCCCGATCAGGTCGGGCATGACGGAATTTTCAGGTCGGGCATGACGGAATTGTCAGGTCGGGCACGACCCCTCCCCTATCGATTCAGGTACTTCACGATCTCATCGCAGGCCAGGCAAAGCTGGACGTACTGCGGGGCCGTGTTGATGCAGCATTCGTTTTCACCCCAGTGGAAGGGGTAGTCGTCCTTGTTCTCGAAGAAGTCTTCTTTCACGAGGAGGCCGGGGACGATGCCGCCGGGGATGACGGTGTAGTCCGCGCGGTTGTTGCCGTAGGCGACTTTCTTGGTATTGACACCCACGGAGGTCACGAAGGAGACGTTGCTGTAGGGGTGGCAGCCGAAGATGAAGTTGAGGCCGGCGAGGACGTATTCAGGATCGATCATGTCCGGGAAGAGCTTCCAGACGCGGTAGGCGTTGTAGGCGTTCATGATGATGGAAGCATTGCCGGCCCAGCCGGAGCCGCCGATGGACACGCCGTAAGGGTTGTCCTTGCCGCCGAGGGTGAGAATCTCCACGTACGCGGGCACGAGGGCCTTCACCTTGTCCTGGAATTTCTTGTCCATGTAAGGATAGAGCTTGAGTGCCGCGGTGAGGTTCGGACCGCCGAAGAACTGGGTGGAGAACATTCCGTTCTGCACATTACCCATCGACTGAGGGCCGGTGGGCTTAGCGTCCAACTGCGCCTCCACGAGCGGGAGGAAGAAATCCTTGAACTTCTGGTCGCCCGTGGCAAGCCACAATTCGATGGCGGCGTTCATGCGCGGATCAAAGCCCCGACCGCCCCGGCCGAAGCCACCGAAGCCGCCGAAACCGAACCCGCCCTGAGCCTGCATCTTGGCCGGATCGGCCTCGTCAAAGTATTTGTCCCACAGCATCAGCGCGTTCTTCAGCGAGCGCTCGGCTTCCTCCGGGAAGTATTCCTTGAGGGCCGGGTAAGCCACCGCCAGGGAGACGATGTCCTGCATCACGCTGGAAGGATTGAAGCGGCTCGTGAAAACGAAGCGATCGTCCAGGGTGCCGGAGCGGTCGCCCTTGACCTCGTAAGGCGCGAGCGACGGATCGTAAATCTTCCCGTCAGTGAGCGTCATGGCGTCGCCAAGGTGGTGATAGTGGTGCATATCCGGCTGGCCGATGACATTGGCCACGAAGCCGATGTTCTCGACCTGCGCGTTGATGTTCAGCGTGCCGTGCATGATCAGCTGCACATTGTCCGGAATGCCGTCGGGGACATGGATATCGGCATACTGCGTCTTCTCGTCGATGAGGGTCTGGTCACGGTCCGGACGGAAGTACCGCCAGATGTAGCCCAGGTCCTCGGTGGTGTTCAGGACGGAGTTCGCCTGGATGTCGAAGTCGCCGGCGTCATACCAGCCGCCAACCGCCAGCCCCGGGATGTGCTCCATCGGCTGGTACTTGGTGTTGGTCACGTCGGTCGAGGTATAGCCGTCGTGCAGACGGACATTGGCGGGCGCCTGCAGGGCGTCGTCCATATTGGCCCGGCCGTGCCAGATGCGGTAGGCTTCATTCACCTCCATGTGGTCCATATTGACCACCAGCGAGATATCCATCGTCGGATGCCACTTGTCGGCATAGATGTCCTTGTCGATGGGGAACGCGTTCGTCTCCACGCCCTGATAGTCGATGGTGTACAGGCCCGGCACCTTGACGTCGGAAAAGTCGATCTGGACGTAGTTGTAGCGGTGGTGGTACACGCCCCAGACATTGACATTCACGGTCTTGGCGACGGACTTGGTGCCGTCGGGATTGACACGGAGGATGCGGGCGGTGGGAGCGGGAGTATCGTTCCGGTCGAGCTCGACCACGGCCACCTTCTTCTGCGCGGGCGAATAACCCACCTGCGAAAAGCCGATGTTGGCCGGACGGATCCAGTCCTTGGACACGCTCGGCTCCAGGAACCATTCCACCACCGTGCCGGTCTTGCCGCCGGGCAGGAGCGAACGGAGCACGAAGGTGCCGTTCTGGGCGAGGTGACGGCCGTCGTAGATGCCGATCTCGGTTTCGGAGCGCACGCTCACGCGGAGCGCCTCGTCCTCCGGCGCCATCACGATCTGATGGCCCGTGGACATCGGCCTGGCCACGAGGAAGTCTCCCCTGCCGCGGTCGTCGAAGGTGCTCTCGCCGAAGTACTGGGTGATCTTCTCCGCCACGGGATGGACCTCGGTGTCATGCATGGGATATTTAGGAAGGATGCGCGCGAGGCCGTCCACGAGGTAGTTCTTGCCGAAATACGAAGCCGGGAAGAACTCCAGGTTCAGGCCGGCCTTGCCCACGAGGGCCTCCGGCACGGGCTTATCCAGGATGACCTGGATGACGCAACCGCCGTCCTTCGGGAACACCTTGTAGCGGGCGGCGAAATCATAGTCCGTATGGGTGAGCGTCACCTCCACGAAGTTACCTTCGCGGTCCACGATGCGGTCTGACACCACGCCAAAAATGTCCCACTGCTCCGGGGTGTTCATCAGGCGGATGCCTCCGCCGGTGGCGATACGCTCGCCGCGCTGGATAATCTCCAGACCGGCGAATTTCTCATCGTAGAAACCGCCGTTGTAGAGGTTGTTGTACACGAGGACGTTGGTCCCGCGGGCCTCGAAATAGCCGAGGTCGTTGAGGGTCATCACGGGGGCGTTCTGGGCCCGGCAAGGCAGCGAAAGGACGGCCATGAGCGCGGCCACGCTGAAGGTCAATAGTTTACGCATTTGTGGGTTGTTGGGTTCTATTTGTAAAGGTAACAATAATTTCGAAAAAAGCATTAACTTTGTGAAATAACACGAAACACCATGAAAAAATTCCTGATCCTCGCCTGCATGCTGGCCCTCGCGGCCGGTTCCGCCTGTGCGCAAAAGTCCTCCCAGCCCGTCCTCACCGTCGAGGGCGGCCAGATCCAGGGCGTTCCGGCCGACGTGGCCGGCGTCACCGTCTTCCGCGGCATCCCGTTCGCCGCGCCGCCCATCGGCGACCTCCGGTGGAAGGCCCCGCAGCCCGTCGTCCCGTGGGACGGCGTGCGCGTGTGCGACACCTTCGGCCATCCGCCGTTCCAGGCGGCCCACTACCCCGGCGGCTACACCACCGAATGGGGCTACGGCGCCGAGGCTCCCTACAGCGAAGACTGCCTGTATCTGAATGTCTGGACCAAGGCCCCCGGCAAGGTCGATGCGAAGCTGCCCGTGGCCGTGTGGGTCTTCGGCGGCGGCATGCGCGAAGGCTGGGGCTCCGAGCCGGAGTTCGACGGTCAGGAATGGGCCGGCAAGGATGTCGTCCTCGTGTCCTTCAACTACCGCGTGGGCCCGTTCGGCTTCTTCGCCCATCCGGAACTCTCCGCGGAGGATCCCGAGCATGCGACCGGCAACTGGGGCACGCTGGACCAGATCCAGGCGCTCAAGTGGGTGAAGGAGAATATCGCCCAGTTCGGCGGCGACCCGGACAACGTGATGCTGTTCGGCCAGAGCGCCGGCGCCCGCAGCACGAAGTTCCTGTGCGCCTCCCCGCTCACCAAGGGCCTCTTCAACAAGGCCGTCATCATGAGCGGCAGCGGCTTCACGGATCCCCGGAAGCCCGCCCCCGCCCCGATGTTCCCGGGCATGCGCGCGATGCCGCAGCAGGGCCCCGTCACCCTCGCCGACGCCGAGAAATCCACCAAGGAAGTGGCTGATTGGGCGGGCTTCGACAACCTGCAGAAGCTGCGCCGCGCATCGACCGAAACCATCTTCGCCCTCGGCACCATCTACGCCAGCGCCACGGGCAACCGCAGCGTCCTGACCGCCAGCCCCATCTCCCCTTACATCGACGGTTACGTCCTCACGGAGGGATTTGACGAGGCTTGCGTCGACGGTTCCCTGGCCGACGTGCCTTACATGATCGGCTATACCCTCAACGACGCCGGCAACATGGAGCCGGGCATCACCGACTTCTGCCTCAACCGCGAGGAAGTCGGCGGGAAGGCATGGGCCTATCAGTTCGCCCGCCCGCTGCCCACAGACGGCCGCGAGAACGTCCTCTCCGGCGCCTTCCACTCCTCCGACCTCTGGTTCGTCTTCAAGTCCCTGAAGAACTGCTGGCGCCCTTGGACGCAGGGTGACTGGGATCTCTCCGAGAAGATGCTCACCGCGTGGTCCAACTTCGCCAAATACGGCGACCCGAACGGAAAGAACGGCGGCGACTGGAAACCCGTCACCGCCGCCCAAAAGGACTATATGGTCTTCTGCCTGGATGAAAACGACCAGGAGGCCTCGTTCTTAGGCGAGCCTAAGAAGGCCCCGCGCCCGTCATTCGGCAGACCGTAAAGACACCGCGAATCCACCTGCACGCGCCATTCGGAGCTCGAGCGTCGACTCGGAAGTTACCGTCTGGCGCGTGATTGTATACGCCTGCGGGTTGGTCTCGTAATCGGCATCAGGAGCATCGGCATAGATCGTGGCCTCATACTGCACGCCGGGCTTCAGGAAGTCCAGCTTGACGGACACCTCGCGGGCGTTCTCGTCTGTGATACCACCCACATACCAGACGTCGTGCTCCTTGCCACCGGCGTTCACGAACTCCCAAACGCTGGATTTGCCGGCGAGACGGCCGGAGTTGAGGGTGGACATCTTCGGGTGGCGCGCCGTGACGATGTAGGCGCCCGGCTCGGCCTCCAGGTACAGGCTCTTGTCCCAATCGACAGCGACGTCCTTGATGAACTGGAAGGCGTCCATGAAACGGGCGTAGTGCTCCGGGAGGTCCGCCGCCATCTGGAGTGGCGAGTAGAAGGTCACGTACAAGCCCAGCTGGTTGCAGATGGTGTGGTGCATGTGCTGGCTGTCGTTCGGGTTGTTCTTGGACATGTCCGTTTCGAAGATGCCCGGGGTGTAGTCCATCGGGCCGCCCTGCAGGCGGGTGAACGGGAAGATGGTCGTGTGGCCGGGCTTGATGCCGCCGCGGAACTCCGTGCCCATCGCGCTCTCGTTGCCGATCATGTTCGGCCAGGTGCGGCAGAGGCCGGTCGGACGCACGGCCTCATGGGCATTGACCATGATATGGTGCTTCGCGGCCTCCACGATGGCGTAGTGGTAGTGGTTGATGATGGACTGGCTGTAGTGGTACTCGCCGTAAGGGATGATGGCGCCCACGTAGCCGCTCTTCACGGCATCATAGCCGTACTGGTTCATCAGGGTGTACGCCTGCTCCATCCAGCGCTCGTAATTGACAGTAGAGGAGGAGCTTTCGTGATGCATCACGAGGCGGATGCCCTTCTCGTGCGCATAGGCGTTGAGGGCGGGCAGGTCGAAGTCCGGATACGGGGTGATGAAGTCGAAGACGAAGTCCTTCTGGTGGCCGTACCAGTCCTCCCAGCCTTCGTTCCAGCCCTCGATGAGGAGGGCGTCGAAGCCGTTCTCGGAAGCGAAGTCGATGTAGCGACGTACGTTCTCGTTGTTCGCGCCGTGGCGGCCGTGCGGCTTGGAGGCGGAATAGTCCGTCACGCCCAACTGCACGGAAGGATAGTCATAAGTATAGGACCACTCGCTCTTGCCGGTGATCATCTCCCACCACACGCCCATATACTTGACGGGATGGATCCAGGAGACGTCCTCGATGGCGCAGGGCTCGTTGAGGTTCAGGATCAGGCGGGAAGCCAGGACGTCGGTCGCGCTTTCGCACACCATCACGGTGCGCCAGGGGCTCTTGCAGGGCGCCTGAAGGCGGCCCTTCACGCCCTGGGCGTCCGGCGTGAGCCAGGTGCGGAACACCATCCGGGCATCGTCCAGGTCCAGGTTCGTGGTCGGGTAGTTCAGCACCTCGGCCTCATGGATATTGATATACAGGCCGTCGTCGGTCTTCATCTGGAGGGCCGTCTGCACACCGGTGGGCGAGAATCCCTGCTGCGGGCTGCCGCCGCCGTTACGGGCGTTCGTCGACAGTCCCCGGATCTCCGACAGGCGGGACTCCACCGGACTGAACTCCTGCGTGTCATAATCCCCCGGAATCCACCAGGCGGTGTGGTTCCCGGTCATCGCGAACTCGGTGAGCTCTTCCTTGACATCGAAATAGGTCAATGCGTTCTCGAGCGGGAACTCGTACCGGAAGCCGAGACCGTCGTCATACAGACGGAAGCGCACCTGCATCACATTGCCCTTGCCGTAAGGGTTGCCCAGGTCGCCGGTGTACTCGGAGTCCGTCACGCTCACCCCGCTCTGCGCGGCGCGGGCGGCCTTGGGTTTCTGCTCCAGCGTTACAAGAAGCTCGTTGTAATGGTTCCGGATCGATGCCTCCTCGCCCCAGACCGGCTCCCAGGTCTCGTCCAAGGAGCCGAACTCGGTACCCGTCAGGGTGAAACCACCGTCCAGGTCCTCCTTCGCATCCAGCAGGGTGTAACCCAAGCGGGAAGGAAGGACGACGGCCTTGCCGGCGCGGTCCAGCGTATATTCCGGCACGCCGTCCACGACGGCGAACTTGAGCTCCAGCTGCCCGTCAGGGCTGCGGAGGACCACGGCGTCAGCCGGCATCTTCGGGGCCTTGGGCCCGCAGGCGGCCAGCAGGCACGCCGCGGCCGCGGAAAGGATGAGTCTTGCTATCTTCATAATCGGTTATCGCAAAGTGTCCCCCAAAGGTACAAAAAGAAATCCTCCCCGCAAGCGCTTGCAGGGAGGAAATCTCACACGTCAAAGAATCATCAGAGACCCGAGAACTGGACCTTGTGCAGGATGGAGAACTTCTCGTCTCCGCAGTCCTCGCCGATCCAGATGCACCCGTTCTTCTTGTCCACGCAGATGGCTTCCGGGTTCCAGTCGGCGAAATCGCCGATGTAGTACTTGGCAATCAGCTTGGTCGCGGCGCCGTCGAACAGGTAGATGGTGTAGGGATCGTACTGCGGCTTGTCCTTGTTGGAGTTGGAGTCGATCACCCACAGCCAGTCGTTGACCTCGTCGTAATCCAGGCCGGCGATCTCGGAGATGGTGGAGCACACGGTGCGCAGGCTCTTCTTCTCCTGCAGCTTGCCATCCAGCGTGTAGCGGAACAGCGTGGCGCCCGTCTGGGTGCCCAGCAGCAGTTCGCCCTTGTACCAGGCGATACCCTCCACGCCGGAGTTGCCCATGCTGGAGGCGCCGTCCACCACCCAACCGAAGTTGGTCTTGGAGTTG
>JAFYTP010000022.1 GCA_017558775.1 Bacteroidales bacterium
CGACCACTTCAACCTGACGAAGGAAATCGACATCATCATGGGCACCTTCTCCAAGTCGCTCGCCTCCATCGGCGGTTTCGTCGCGGCGGACAAGGTGATCATCAACTATCTGCGGCACACGGCCCGCACCTATATCTTCAGCGCCTCTGATACGCCGGCCGCCACGGCCAGCGCCCTTGAAGCCCTGCACATCATCCAGAACGAGCCCGAGCGCATCAAGGCGCTGTGGGAAGTGACCAACTACGCCCTGATGCGGTTCCGCAACGCCGGCTTCGAGATCGGCGACACGGAAAGCCCGATCATCCCGCTCTACGTCCGCGACCTGGAGAAGACCTTCATGGTCACCAAGCGGGCCTTCGAGGAAGGCGTGTTCATCAACGCCGTCATCCCGCCGGCCTGCGCCCCGCAGGACACGCTCGTGCGCTTCGCGCTGATGGCCACCCACACCAAGGAGCAGGTGGACCGCGCCGTGACCGCCCTCAGCAAAGTATTCAAGGAACTAGACATCATCCAATGATCCAGTCCATGACCGGCTACGGCAAAGCCGAAGCCACGCTCAAAAACGGAAAACTCACCGTCGAAATCCGCACCCTCAACAGCAAGAGTGCGGATATCAATATCAAGACCCCGCTCCTCCCCAAGGACAAGGACATTCCCGTCCGGAAGAAGCTGGCGGACCGCCTGCAGCGCGGTACCATCGACTTTTTCCTCACCTACGAGGCCGGAGCCGCCGACGCCGCCCGTCCCATCAACGGCGACGCGCTGAAGTCCTACTACCAGCAGGTCCAGGCCGTCCGCCGGGAACTCCCGGGCTTCACCGCCCCCGGTGACGATGACAACAGCGCGATCCTCGCCGCCCTCCTCCGTCTCCCCGACGTGGTGGATGCGAAGAAAGCCGATGCCATCGGCGAAGAGGACTGGCCGGCCGTGGAAGCCGCCATCGACGAGGCCATCGACCATCTCCAGGCGTTCCGCGCCCAGGAGGGCGAAGCCCTGTACAAGGACGTCACCGGCCGTGTCGATATCATCCTGGGGCTGTACGACGAGGTCGAGAAGCTCGAAGGCGAGCGCATCGAGACCGTCAAGGCCCGCCTCCTGAAAAACCTGGAGGAACTGGCCCAGAAGCCCGATCCCGCCCGCTTCGAGCAGGAACTCATCTTCTACCTTGAGAAGTACGACATCAACGAGGAGAAGGTCCGCCTGCGCCAGCACTGCCGCTACTTCATGGAAACCATCGACGGCGAACCCTACCCCGGCAAGAAGCTCGGCTTTATCATCCAGGAAATGGGCCGCGAAATCAACACGACTGGTTCCAAGGCCAATCACGCCGGCATTCAGAGGCTGGTCGTGCGGATGAAGGATGAGCTGGAGAAGATCAGGGAACAGTCGATGAATATTCTTTAACAAAAGAGGCCGCCCCGCAAGGGACGGCCTCGATTGTTTCAGAGAGGGATCTACTCCTTCGTCATCGTGTTCGGAAGGGCGGTCTCGTAACCTGTCCAGGACACGCCGGAACGGCCGCCGGAAGAGGTGGTGTAACGGCCATACCACTTAATGTTGTAGAAGTATGCCGGAGCGCCCGCGGAAATGACGGAGCGCGGCGTCAGTTCAGCCGTCTTTCCATCGTCAGCCATCAAGGCGCGGCAGATGGTGTTGCCCACACCCGAATTGTAGTAGGTCTTTCCTTCGACATTCGTGTACTGACCGGACAGCAAGGCGTTCATCGTGCCACGGGTGCTGTCTTCCCAGGTGACCGCCGTGTTCTCATACACCTTGAAGACCATTTCGCCCGTACTCGCGTCATAAGGGACGACGGCGACGAATGCGCCTTCAGCGAAATCGTTGGCTTCAAAGCCGGCAATACCGCTCACCAGGAAGGACTCCTCGGCCACATTGATGGACACGATCCAGGTATCCGCACCGTCGCCGCGAGGAACGCTCCAATTACCCAGCCACTTGTAATAGGTGGGCATCAGGTCGGCCACCGCGATTTCGGCTGCGGCATAGTCACCCGTGTAGAACTGGTCCTCACCGAAGGCGACGACGACGACATACACATCACCGATCATGTTCTCGACCGTGAGGGTGGTCTCACCGGAGGAAAGGCCTTCCTCGAAGGAGGAGAGTTCTCCGCTGGCGACCTTGGCCAGGATTTCCTCACGCTTATTCATGGCGAAGGTCGTGAAAGCGTAGTCCTCCACATTGGAGATGCTCTCCTTCGCGACGACCGTGGCGACGTACTTGACATCCTCGTAACCGGCCTTCGGGGTGACTGTGAAGACATCCGTCTGGGTCGGATAGTTGTAGGAGCCGTCGGCATGGACGATATCCCAACCATCCACGAGCTGCTTCTTCGGGCCGCGGTCGGGGATGGTGACATCCACCAGGGCGTACTGGCCCGTCGGATAGTTCTGCTCGTCGAAGCAGATGATGACAGCCGTAGCGGTGGAAGGCAGGTTCTTGCACTCTTCCGAAGCGCTTCCCTTGGTGAAGGTGACCTCACCCGCGTTGGCCGCCGCCATCAACTGTTCAGCCTGTTCCTTGATGAGCGCGGGGACATCCTTGCCCACGAACTCGTTCGGATCCTTGACCGCCCAGTAATAAGGCGTGGAAGCCATCTCGGAAGACGGGGTGACCTGGATCTTGTCAATCTGATCCGGGAAGACATACCGTCCATCCACATCCTCGACCGTCCATCCGGTCACCGTGCCGTAGGTCGGCTCCTGGACCACCTGGGCCGTTCCGCTGTTGGAACCGGCCTTATAGGTGACTGTCGCGAAACGGTAGCCGAAGCCCGTATTGGGATCGACCGTCACGTTGATGATGGGGTTCTCGTCGTCGAAGACGATATGGACCCAGTCCTTATCAGCCTTGATGTCGATATCGAGGTTGGTGGTGTAAGGATAGGCGAACGTGGCGCCCTCCTTCGGGACTTCCATATCGACCAGCTCCAGTCCGGCAAACACCTCGCCGTACTGGATGACGGCGGCAGTGATGCTCTCGGAGCCGGCGGAGATCGTCAGCTTGGCATAACGGGACTGCTTGCCTTCATTGGCGGGGACGGTCACGGTGATGACGTTCCCGCTGACGGAAGCGGCGCACCAGGACTTGTCGGCGGTCACGCTCACGTTGGAGAGATTCACCTCCAGCGTCTCGGTACCGCCGCCCGGGAAGAAGACCAGGTTGCTCTTGACAGCCTGGAGTTCGGTCTTCCACTCAATGGCCTGTTCATTCTCCTTGCGGCAGGAAACCGCCGCAAGGAGAGCCAGGGTGGATAACAATACGATGTTGATTAGTCTTTTCATGGCCATTCCTCCTTAAATCTTGGTCATCGTTACCCAGAAGTGGGCGTAATAACGATAATTGAACGGATACCAGTCGGAATAGGTGGCCGAGCTCATCCAACCACCGGACGCGCCGGCAGGAGTCTGCATGATCAGGGCGAAACCGGTGATCGGCTGGGCCGCGGAGGCGCAAGGACCGGTCGTGAACTTGAACACGTTGGTTCCGGCGGCTTCGGACAGCTCGTCATCGACATAACCCTTCATACCGTAGCTGGTGCTTCTCCAGCCGGACCAGGTCACACCCGTACCCGCGGCGTTCGAACGCGCGTAGCAAGGGGCCCAGTAGATGGAGTTGCCGTTGGCCTCCCAGGTTCCGATGATCTGGCCCATGATGAAGATGTTGCCGGAAGACAGGTCGTAATTGACCTTCAGGTCATAAAGGTCGTTGACACCCTTCATCAGCATCGTCTTCTTGAACTCGTCCTGCACCAGGGAAACGCGGACCGTGCGGGGAGCGGAATAGTAGGCCTCACCGCTGTCGTTGTACACCAGGTCATAGTCGCCCAGCAGGTCGGCGTAGGCGCGCCAGCCCGGAGGCAGCTGTCCCTTCAGGGCGACGTTCACTTCGGCGCCGCTGGGGCTGTTCAGGCTCTGGGTATCATTGTTCCAGTCAAGGGACTCCAGGGTATAGGGGCCGATCGTGACGGGCTTGTAGAAGCGGATACCGGTGTCCGTGACGATATAAGGAGCTTTCACGGAATCTTCTTCGCCGGCCAGCGTAAGGGTGACCTGACGGCCTCCGAGATCCAGGGAAGCGGTAGCCTCCTTTCCGTCGATGGTACCGGCAAAGCTGCTGACGAAGATGTCTTCGCCGTTCTTGGCCGCCTTCTCGATGAAGGCTCCCGGATCCTCGTTCAACGGATACATGTAAATCTTGTTACCGCTCCGCTTTCCCTTCAGGACCACTTCCTCGGCCGTCGCGCTCATCACGATGAACTCGAAGTCGCCCTTGTGGGCCTGGTACAGCCCGCTCTCCCCGTACAGGTTCTTGGTAGAACCGGAAGGGGTGGCGAAATAGTGGAAAGCGTAGTTGTCCGTGTCGATGGAAAGGACCGGACCGTCGTCGTTGGTCATCTTGTAGAGCGAGGTGGACGGTTCATCCACCAGGGTGCTCCAGACCGTCACCTGCTCGTCGGTGAACTTCAGCGCGTACATATATCCGCCATAGCTCTTGTCCGGGTGGGGATAATAGTACATCTTCCATCCGTTCGAAGCGGAGGACAGCACTTTCTGCGCGTTATCCATCGCCTCTTTCACGCGGAGCGAGGCGGATTTCTCGAAAATCAGGTCTTCGTCCTTGACGCAGGCGGAAAAGACGAAGGCGGAAAGGACCGCGGCAGCCAATATGGGAATTATTCTTTTCATACTCATAACCTTGCAGGATTAGTTGACTTCAAGGGAGGTCAGATCCACTTCGCCGGCCACGACTTCCCCCTGACGGCGGAGAACCGCGTCACGGAGCTGGGTGATGTCGATGTTGAAGGTATCTGCCATGTATCTGCGCACCTGGGCGATCTTGGCCAGGATCAGCTCGTCCCCGTTGAAATGGTCGCCAACGCCCAGGTCGGGGAAGGAGACCTTGAATTCATCACTCTTGACATCGCTTTCGGTCACTTCACGTCCGGCCAATTCCAGCCACTCCTGGAGGGTTTCCTCCGTGTTGGTGACATAGAGGGAAAGCACCTCGGCGAAGTCTTCCCGGTCGGAATGCTGGGAATAGGTGGACAGGAAACCGCGCTGACGGTAGAAAGTGCCATAGGCGGAAGTGTTCCAGGACTCCGTCACATAGGAGGTCGGCGTCACCTGCGTGAACTCGACGGGGAAATCCTTCGTCTGGTTCAGGATGTGCGTGAACTCGTGATGGATGGTCTTGATGTAGAAGTGGTTCAGGGCCGCGGCGGGGTCTCTGTAACCCTGGTAGCCGCCGGTCATGATCTGGGGCAGGTAGTTCAGGCCGGAAAGGAGGATCTTCTTTCCGCCCTCGGCGGTACCCAGGATGTAGGTACCGTTGTTCTTGTACTCCCACTCGCCGATATAGAAGAATTCCTTCGGGAAATACTTCTGGGTGAACCGGACACCGCCCACCTCGTCATAGGTGTCGATGCACAGGTACTTGACCAGGTGCGCCATCTTGATGGAGCAGTCCAGGTTGGCCGGGGTGGTCCAGTAGTTCAGATCCGACTCGTTGCTCTCGAAGCGGTACTTCACCAGGATGTTGTAGGGCGTCACATAGTTGGCGTCCAGCCACTTGTCGAAGTCGTTCTGCGTCCGCTGGTCGAGGGTGATCACGCTTTCCGGATTCAGCGCGTCCTCCCGGCAGGAAGTGAGCGCGAGGGATGCCGCCAAGGCAAAAAGGATAGGATATATTCTTTTCATGGCAATGCGTTTTAACGTTTGTTGGCTTCAAAGCCCGCGTCACGGGACTTCAGGGGAATCTGGACCGCGCGACGAGGATCGTCCGGGCCCAACGTGTCGGTGATCTCCACCACGTCGCCGTTGGAATTGACCTTGCGGCGATAGACGGTGATGCCGTAGCGCTTGATGTCGAACCAGCGCATGCCCTGACCCATGGTCTCGGTTCTGCGGAAGTTCAGCACCAGGTGGATCAGGTTCTCCTGCAGGGAGCCCTTCTCGATCACGATCGGCTTGCGGGGAGCGAGTTCCTTCTTCTGCGTGGGCTGGTCCCACTTATAGTATTCCATGGAGTTATAGAACTCGTTGATCATGTCCAGGTCCATATTGACCTTGTCCACGTACATGTTGTCCGCCCAGAGGTTCAGGTCCGCGAGCGCCTCGTCATAGCGCTTCAGGAGGATGAGGGCCTCGGCGCGGTCCAGGAGGGCCTGGTCGGCCGTGAAGCAAGGATAGACCGTGTGACGGTAACCGATACCGGCCACCGGGTCTGTGTACTCGAACTCGTAGTCGATCTTCCAGAAGATCGGATAGCGGAGCATACCCACCGGATAGGTGCGGGGCCTCCAGATGAAGGCGGATTCCGTCAGCATCGTCCTGTTCCAGGGAACGGGCGACAGGAAGCTCTCGGTCTGGGCGATGTACTCCGTGAAAGCGTAATGCTTGTTGCTGCCGGAATAGTTGCCCCAGAACAGGCCCATGTTGGAATAGCCGGTCATCATCAGGAAGTTCGCTTTCTGGGCCGTGCTGTTGTAAGCGAGACGGGCGGTGCCGATTTCCGAATAGTTGGCCTGCAGGTCGGCGTAGTCGCGGAGGAAAGTCTTGGGCGAGTCGCCCAGGCACTCATTCACGTACTTGACCGTCTTCTCATACTGACCATAGAACAGATAGAAACGGGCGGCGAAAGCCAGGGCGGCCTGCGTGTTGAAATGATACTTGGGGACATCGTAATTGTCACCGACATACTTCAGGCCTTCCTGGATGTCCTCGTCGATCCGGCGATAGACCTCGGCGACGTTGCTCCGTTCGTACTTCGGGTTCAGGCCCTGTTCCGGCTTGTCCATGTAGGGCAGGCCCTGATCGGTGGCGCTGGTTTCCTCGTTGTACTGGAGGCAGAAGACATTGACCAGGATGAAATGGGCATAGGCGCGGGCGAGCAGGGCCTCACCATAGGATTCGGCCAGCTCGGGGTTATCCTTGCCGCCCATCTCCTCGATGGCTTCCAGGGCCTGGTTGGCCGAACCGATGGCCATCCAGAAGGAGGACCAGATGTTCTCTTCGGAATCGTTACCGGTTTCCGAGACATCCTCCCAGTTCCAGATCTGCTGATACAGGCGGGAGGCCTCGGAGGTCACGACCGCCCGGTTGTTGTCCATGTTGTCGGAAAGGAGTTCCGTCACCATGGAGTAGATATGGTCCGAATACGCGGCGCCAAGCAGCGCCTTCACCTTCTCCGGCGAATCGATCTCGGTCCGGTTATCCGGCATCGTGTCCAGGAACTTGTCGCAGGAAACCAGACTTGCCAAAACGGCGATAGCTGTGATAAGATATTTGTGCTTCATAAGTCAGGTCTTTTGGGTTAGTCGGCGTTATGGGCCGGGGTGGCCTTCTTCTGGGAACCGCCGAGACCGAGTTTCAGGGTGAGGGTGAACTGCTTCGGCACCGGGACGGCGACACCGCCGGTGTTGAAGAATTCAGGATCCTGGCCGTTCAGTTTCTTGTCGGCATAAAGGAGGCAGATGTTCGTCGCCTGCAGCTTGAGGGACATCGACGCGAAAGCGATCGCCTCGGCCCAGCGCTTGGGCAGGTCATAGCTCAAGGATACTTCCTTCAGACGGACGAAGTCGCCGCTGGCGATACGCTCCGTGGAATAGTTGTACGCGTTGTAGGCGTGGCTGAGGGAAGTGTTGTTGTTGTTCTGGACGCGGCTGGCGATGACGGGAATCGTGGTGTAATTCTCGTCGCCCGGGACCGCCCAGCGGTTGTTGAATTCCTTAGGCATGGAGGTCAGGTCGCTGTACCGGGACTTGAAGACCGGGTCCAGACGCACGACGTTGCCGAACGAACCGGTGATGAACACGTTCAGGCGGAGGCCCTTCCACTCGACGGTGTTGCCGATGGAAGCGACATCCGTCGGATCGGCGGTACCGGAATACTCGAGGAAGGCGACGTTCGCCATGTCGGAAGCGGACTTCTGGAAGTAGACGCCCGTGGTGGAGATGCTCTCCTTAACCAGCTGGTAGACGCCGTTCTCGTCCTTCTCATACACCGCATCGGTGTCGCGGAAGGTCGGGAGACCTTCGTCGTTCAGGCCCATGAACGGGATGGAGAAGATGGAATGGTTCTGATAGCCTTCCAGGGCGAAGCCAGTGCCACGGACCAGGTCGATAACGCGCTTGGTGGTAAGGAGCTTCGTCACCAGGTTCTTGGAGTGGGAGTAGATGAGGTTCGTCGTCCACTTGAAGTCGCGGGTCCGGATGTTCGTCGTCGTCAGGGACAGCTCGAAACCGCTGGATTCCATCGCGGCGACGTTACCGTACTTCTGGATCTGGCCGCCGACACCCGGGGTGTTCGTGATGGCGATCAGGTCGTGGTTGTTACGCTTGTACACATCGCCCACGAAGTTGATCCGGTTGTCCAGGAAACCGAGTTCCACGCCCAGGTTGAACTCATGCTTCTTCTCGAAGGTGAGATCCGGGTTGGCCAGGTCGTCGATGTACAGGATGGTCTCCTTGTCGAACGCGGACGGACGCCAGCGGTTCGAGGCGGCGATGACCACGTTGGAGTTGGTCACCCAGGACGGGCCGCTTTCAGCCGTCAGGGAATAGGAGGCCTTGAGGGCGGCGTGCGACAGATAAGGCTGGAGCGAACGCATCCAAGGCTCGTCGCTGATGTTCCAACGGCCGGAAACGTTCCAGGTCGGGAGCCAGCGGGCGGAACGGGACTTACCAAGGCGGTTGGAGCCCTCGTAACGGACGGTACCGTTCAAGCTGTAACGACCCTTGTAGGCGTAAGTTCCGGTGGCGAAGAAGGCCGCGCGACGCTCGTGGGTGTTCTTCATCGTGAAGTACTGGGTGTTCTCCTCCGCGCCCTTCTTGAAGATGCGGTAGTCGTAGTTGGCGATTTCACCCATGGAGTACTGCATGCCCCAGCCGCGGAACCAGATCTCGTGACGGTCCACGGAGTTGACCTCCATACCGCCGTACCCGTTGATCATGTGATTGCCGAAGGTTTCGGTGAAGTTGCCGGAAAGACGGAAGTCCCAGCCCTTCATCTTGTTGTCGGTACGCTGATAGATACCGCCATAGGGCAGGACCGTCTCCGGAAGGGCGAACTTGACGTCCGGGTCGGTGTACAGGAAGGAGTTGTTGTCACGGATGGTGGTCGTGTAGGCGGCGCGGTAGGCCTGGGCCTGGTTGGAACCGTCCAGGATGTAGTGCTCGCGCGAGGTGCCGGCGTACTTGTAGGCACCGAGGGCGGACAGTTCGAACTGGCGGAACACCTTCCACTTGATCTCGCCCTGCACGCGGATGTTCGTCACATCCAGGTCCAGGTAGTTGTTCTCGAGCTCGTTCATGATGTTGAACGGCGCGTAGTTACGGGTGTAGTACTCGTCCGGGTCCAGCGCGCGGGAAGTGTTCAGCGCGTAGGAGTACGGGTTGATGTCGAAGTCACGCTTGACCTCGCCGGAGACCGTATCCAGGGAGGAACCGAGGGTACCCGGCGCGCGCTGCGTACGGTAGGAGGCGTTTCCAATCACGTTGAGCGTGACGTTGTCGAACATGCGGTAGGTTGAATTGATGTTCGAGGTGAAACGGCGGACGGCGCTCTGCAGCGTCCAGCCCGGGTCATCCATCACGGACAGGGAAGCATAGTAGTTGCCCTGGTCCGAACCGCCCGCCATGGAGACGGAATGGTTGTGCTGGATATTATAGGTGAACAGCCGGTCGAACCAGTCCGTGTTGCGGTACTCGGCCGCGCGGAGATAGGCGGCCTTGGCGGCGTCGGTGTTCGGAAGGCCGAACTGGCCGTTGGTCTCGTCGAACTGGGTGATGAGCTGATACATCTTGCCATAGACACCGCTGTCGGAGGCGTTGGCCGTACCGGCATACTGCAGGAAGCCCTTCTGCTCCAGTTCCTGATAGATGGACATCTGGTCCTGGGAGTTCATGATGTTGAACTCGGAATACATCGGCTTCAGACGGACCGTATATTCACCCGTGTAAGTGAGGCTGGTATGACCGGCCTTACCCTTCTTGGTGGTGATGACGATAACGCCCGCCATGGCGCGTGCACCGTAGATGGAGGTAGCGGAACCGTCCTTGAGGATGTCGAAGCTCTCGATATCGTCGGAGTTCAGACCGGCGATCGCGGACGAGATCAGGGTGTTGGCGTCACCGGAGCTGAGATCTTCAGCGTCGATGTCGACCACATCCTCCATGATGACGCCGTCCACGACCCACAACGGCTTGGAGGAGCCGTAGATGGAGGTGGCACCGCGGACGCGGATCTTCGGAGCGGTACCGAACGTACCGGAAACGTTCTGGACGGAGACACCGGCCACACGGCCTTCCAGTGAACGGGATATATCGGCGATACCGCTGATCTTGGTATCGTCAGCATCCAGTTTCACCGTGGAACCCGTGAACAGGCGGCGGTCCACCGAGGTCATACCGGTCACGACCGCTTGATCGAGGAGTTCCGAATCCGGCTTCAGGGCAATGCGGAGCTTGTCCTGCACCGGAACGGTCTGATCCTCGAAGCCCATGCAGGACGCCACGAGGTTCTTGGTGCTTTGGGGAACCTTGTCCAGGACAAAGTTACCGTCCAGATCTGTCATCGTCCCTACGCCGGTGACGCCTGGCGCATACACATACGCTCCCACGATCGGCTCTCCGTCATCGGCGGAGACCACCGTACCGCGGACCGTCCGTGTCTGTGCATAAGCAGTCGTCATCCCTAAGAGGAGGGAACCGACACACAGCAGATAGGTTAGCAGTTTGGTTCTCATGCGTTAATAGTTAGAATAATAAACGGTTTTAGGTAACATTTTAAAATGCAAGATAATTATATTTTTATCTAAATACAAATATCTCGGGCGAATAATTATGCGTCATTTGAATAACAACACAAAAAAATATCGGGAGGTAAAATCCTCCCGATATCAATCCGTATTTAAAAAATCTTATGAACTTACAGTTTATAATCGATCTGTCCCATATAAACGCCCATCCAACCGTCCTGGACAATCGGAACTTTTATGCCGTCCATATTCAGATGCCAGGCGATTCCTTCCAAAAAAGTGTGGGAATGCCCGCTCACGAACAGGTCGATGTTCCGGGTTTTCGAGCACAAGATCGGGTCCGTGATATCACCGGGAGTATGCTCCTCGTAGCCGATATGGGTGAGGGCGATCACGAGGTCGCAGCCCTCATCGACCTTCAGGAGGTCGGCGTACTTCTGCACGGTTTCCACCCAGGGGAACTCCGGCACTCGCTCGGCGATGTCACCCGAGACCATCGTCTTCAGGTCGCACAGGACGCCCAGCACGCCGATCTTGAGGCCCGCGCGCTCCAGAATGACATAGGGTTTGATGTACTTCCCCGCCTCGAACGGCGAGAAATCGTAGTTGCACACGACGACCGGCATCTCCAGCGAGGAAAGCCGGCGACCCAGGTCCTCCAGGCCGTTGTCGAACTCGTGGTTGCCGAGGGTGACCACGTCGAACTTCATCGCGTTCAGGGCCTGGATCTCCAGGTTGCCGCCGAGTTCGGAAAAATAGGTCGTCCCCTGGCTGAAGTCGCCCGCGTGGAGCAGGAGCACGTTCTCCGGGCCCATCGCCGCACGGACGCTGTCCACATAGGCGGCCCGTTCGATGATGCCACCCATCCCGACATATTCGCCGGTGCGTTCAGGCTCGAAATGGCTGTGCGTATCGTTCACATGCAGGATGACGAGGTGATGCTCCACCTTGCTCCCCTTCTGCCAGAAATAGCCCACAGCCGCGGCCAGGGCCACGGAAAGGCAGATGAAAAGGATTCTTGCTGTCTTGTCCATCGCTTAGTCCTCCATAATGACGCGTCCGTCCTTTTGTCCGTCTACGATCTTCCCTTCCGCCTCCATTTTCTGGAAATACTCCAGCATCACGTCCTTCACCAGGACGTTCGTGAGGACCACGTCCTCCGCCAGGGCGCCGATGGCGATTCCGTCGCCGCCGGAGAGCAGGAAATCAATCGTGGCCACGTTGTACAGCCGTTTCGGGTCGATGGGTTCGCCGCCCACCTCGGCCTCCACGAGCTCATGGGCCTTGACCTTCACACGGCAGCCGCCCACGGCCTGGAAGGCCTGGGTTTTCGCGAGCTGTTCCAGGAGGCGCTGGAGGTTGTTCCCCCGCACCTTCGCATAGCACATGTAGTTCTTGAATGGGAACATCGCCTCCACGTCATCCATCAGGATCGCCCCTTCCGGCAGCGGGTTGCGGATGCCGCCGTAGTTGGAGATGGAGAAATCCATCGGCACATTGAAATACGAGCTCGCCTTGTCCAGGAGGGCGTCCGCGACAATGTTGCCCAAGGGAAGGTCGCACTCGGTCCGGATGTTCTCCAGCAGCCGGGCGCTGTGGGCGACCACCTCCTTGAGATGGGCCATCTTGGGCTGTACATCCATCAGGAGCGCCGCCACCTCCGGCGTCGCTCCTTCTGTGAAATGCCTCCCGTTGGGGGCGATGTAATCGTCCTCGAACGTGCCGAGGGCCGTGTCCACGTTCTCGGCGGTCACCGGGACCACGCCGGTCCGGCTTCCGTCCATCGGGACGCGCTTCCACTCCACGCGCGGTCCCTGCGAACAGGAGACCGCGGCGAGGAGACAGAGCACTGTTAACTTTGCTTTAACCATTTCCAAAGGTCTTTGAAGCTAGATTTCTTACCGTACATCAGGATACCCACCTTGTAGATCTTCGCCGACGCCCAGGCGCAGGCGAGGAAGGTCAGGATGAGCAGGCCGATGGAGAGGATCAGTTCCCAGGTCGGAACTCCGAAGGGAATGCGGGCCAGCATCACGATCGGCGAGGTGAAGGGAATCATCGAGCCCCACCACACGATGCTGCTTTCCGGCGCCCGGAACGCGTAAAAGGCGATGAAGAAGCCGATGAGCAGCGGAATCGTGATCGGAATCTGGAGCTGCTGCGTATCCGCCTCGTTCTCCACGGCCGAGCCGATGGCCGCGAATAGCGACGCATACAGCAGGTAGCCGAACAGGAAGAACAGGAGGAAGGAAACGATGAGCTGTGTGTAGTTCAGGGAGCTGAGGGTGCCCAGGACGGCCTGCATGCCGGTCGGGCCTTCGGCCACGGCAGTCGTGTCGGCGAGGGCGGTCAGGTCGATGGTAGGACCGGCGGTCATGGACATCTGCTGCATCTGCTCGATCTGGGACTGGTCCACGCCGCCCGTGATCTTGTCCATGCCGATGATGCCGCCGAGGATGCCGATGATCATCACCGTGAGGATGATCCACAGCAGGAACTGGGTGAGGGCCACGAGGGCCACGCCGATAATCTTGCCGAACATCAGTTCCGTCGACTTGACGGAGGAGACGAGCACCTCCACCACGCGGCTGGACTTCTCCTCGATGACGCTGGACATCACCATGCTGCTGAAGATGGCGATGAACATATAGAGGGCCATGGCCAACGCCATCGACACTACCATATAAACCTCGCTCTGGGAGATGGTCTCCTTGCCCTTTTCATCCACCGTGTAAGAGGTCAGATGGACGTTGGAATGGACATCGGCAAGGATCTGTTCCAGGTCCGGAATGCCGTAAGAGTCAATGCGATAAGCCTCAACAGCGTCGTTGATGCGGCCTTCGATGAAGGAGGCCGTCTCCACACCCATCGGCTTATCGGCATAGGTCGTAGCGGAAACCGACTTGGTGGCGCTGTCCAACGGCGAGATGCACAGGAGGATGTCCGCGTCGTATTCGCCCAGGCGGTTCTTCACGGCCTCGGGATCCGTCTCGTCCAGCTGCTTGAAGGTGATGCGGTCCGTGTTCTCCAGGGCGGGCATCACGATGCCGGAGTTGTCGATGACGGCGATCCGCTTGGAATCCACTTCGCTGCGGAGCATGATGAAAATCATCACGGCATACATGCCCGCGAACAGGATCGGAACGCCGAAGGTGGTGAGCAGGAAAGACTTCTTCTTGACCTTGTTCAGGTATTCCCGCGAAATGACGATGCCTAATTTCTTGAAATCCATACTATTTGCCCTCCCCTTCCGTTACGAGTTTGATAAAGATGTCGTTCATGCGCGGAACGAGTTCGCGGTAGGAATTGATCCGGATGCCGGCCTCGATGAGCTCGGTCAGGCGGGCGGACGCCTTCTCGCGGGAGACCACCTCCACCTTGCGTTCGTAGTCCTGCGTGTACTCGATTTCCACGTTGTCCTCGCCGAAGCGGTGACGGATGTCGTCCGTGCCGCCGGTGATGACGAGCTTCGCCTTGTCCAGGAGCGCGATTTCGTCGCAGAGCTCCTCCACCGACTCCATGTTGTGCGTGGAGAGGATGATGGTGGCGCCTTCGTCCTTCAGGCGGAGGATCTCCTTGCGGATGAGGTCCGCATTGACAGGATCGAAGCCAGAGAAAGGCTCGTCCAGGATCATCAGGGACGGCTTGTGCACGACGGTGGTGATGAACTGGACCTTCTGGGCCATACCCTTGGAGAGTTCCTCCACCTTCTTGTTCCACCAGTCCTGGATGCCGAAACGGACGAACCAGGCCTTCAGTTCGCGCGCCGCGTCACGATAGGACATTCCGCGGAGCTGCGCGAGATACATCGCCTGGTCCCCCACCTTCATCTTGCGGTACAGGCCGCGCTCTTCCGGAAGGTAGCCGATATGGGCCACATCCGCCGCCGTGATGGGATGGCCCTGGAACAGGACCTCGCCCTTCGTGGCGATGGTGATGCGGTTGATGATGCGGATGAGGGTCGATTTACCCGCTCCGTTCGGGCCGAGCAAGCCGAAGATCTTTCCTTCGGGGATGTCGAGAGACACGTCATCCAGTGCGACTTTCTCCCCGAAGTTCTTGGATACATGTTTGACTTCTATGATTGCCATTTCTGTATTGTTTTCTGCAAATATAGAAAGAATTTATTGAAATGCAATAAATATTTACTAAATGTTTAATATTTTCGTCGTCAACTCGACGAGCAGGTCCCCCGGGGTGGCCTCCCCGACCTCACCGCCTTTTCCTTTGAAGTCATAGTCGTTCAAGAGGGAGATGACGCGCATTGTCTGCTTCAGTGAGTATTTCTTCACGGCCGCGTCGTATTCCTTGAAGAAATACGGATTCACGCCCAGCACTTTCGCCTTGGCGGCACTGTCACCCGCCTGCCCCGACTGGATCAGCGCGTGATAGCGCAGGATGCGGTTGAAATGCGTATACAGCATGCTCACCGCCATCGGCATCGCGAACTTCGGGGTTTCCCCCACGTTCCGGGCCACCTTCACGGCTCGAGGTGCCTCCCGGTAGGAAAGGGCCTTCGTGAGTTCGAAGATGCTGTACTGCCGGCTGATGCCCACGTTCTTCTCGATGTCCTCCGCCGTGATGGTCTTCACCCCTTCGGGCAGGTTCTTGAGGAGTTTCTCCGTCTCGACCGCGATCTTGCCGAGGTCGGTTCCCGCCGATTCCACCAGCAGCCGCGCGCCTTCCGGGTCAATCTTCAGGCCTCTTTCCTCGTAGAAGGACACGACCCACTTTTCCGTCTCATAGTCCTTCAGGGGCATGGACTCCACAATGACGCCCTGCTTGAGGACGCTTTTGTAGAGGGCTTTCCGCTTGTCCAGGGTGGCGCCGTGCAGGAGAATGACCAGCACGGTGGAATCCAGCGGCTTCTGGCAATAAAGGGCGAGGTCGTCCAGCGTCTTCATCACCTGGGCCTCCTTCACCACCACGAGCTGCCGCTCCGCCATCATCGGGAAGCGGCGGGCCGCGGTGATCACCGCGTCGGCATCGACATCCGCCCCATAGCAGATGAGCTCGTTGAAATCCTTCTCCCAATCCTGCAGGCAATTATCGATGATGGCCGCGCATACCATCTCGGGATAGTACGGCTCCTCCCCCATCAGGAGATACACCGGCTTGAAGGAGCCGGCCTTCACCTCCTCGAGGATGCTCCGGACCTGCCGGTCCGTCTCGATATAAGATTTTCCTGCCACGATTACAAAGATACAAAAAAAAGGCGGCCCCGGTAGGGCCGCCTGCGAGATTCAACGATTTTTATTTTTCGAACCGTCTCTCCTTGGCGCGGACAATCTTTTCCTTCATCAGGTCTGCCGCCTCGGTGACGGCCTCTTCGAAGGTCTTGGCTTGACGCTCGATCACGAGGTCTTCGCCGGGGAAGCGGGTTTGGAGCCGAGCAACCTTGTTTTCCGGTTCCGGGGAGAGGGAGAGAGTGACATCAATGTCGCCGAGGTTGTCGAAGAACTTCTCCACCTTGCCGACTTTCTTCTCCACGAAGTCGAGCAGTTTCTGGTCTGCATCGAATTTCAGGGACTTCACTTTAATCATTTGAGCCTCCGTTTTTTGCCCTGGGGTGGGCGTTGTTATACACTTTTTTCAGCCGGTCGACGGAGTTGTGCGTGTACACCTGCGTGGCGGCGAGGGACGCGTGTCCGAGCATCTCCTTGATGGAATTCAGGTCGGCGCCGTCATCGAGCAGGGCCGTGGCGACCGTGTGCCTGAGTACATGGGGGGATTTCCTCCCGGTGATGCCGTACCCGTCGAGTTCCTCTTTGACCGTCCTGTCCACGTATTCCGGATACAAGGCCTTGCCTTTTTCCGTCACGAGGAGCGGACCGTCCGCGGGGCTTGCGCCTCCTCTCATCGACTCAACTGCTTTCAAATATAAGCAAATTTCGTGACAAACTGAAGGGACGACCGGAATTTCTCGCATTTTGTCACCTTTTCCCCAAACGCGCATCACCTGCCGGGCCGGATCGAACGAATTCACTTTCAGGCCAATGAGTTCCGCCCGCCGGATGCCGATTCCGTGCAGCAGGCTGATGATGAGCCGGCGCAGCCGGTGCCGGTAAATCTCCACCGCCGTCTTGTCCTTGGGGGCAGGTCCGTAGCTGAGGAGGATCTCCAGTTCGTCTTCCCCCGCCCAATGTTCCGTCGCCTCGTAATACGCGTCCATCGACTTTTCCTGATAGTATTCCGGCAGCCGCTTTTCCATCTTGGGGCGCTTGACGGTCCGGGCGGGATTGGATTTCAGCACGCCCTTCATCATCAGGAACCGGCAGAACCCGCTCAGCACCGACATGTGCTGATGCACTGTCCGAGGTTTCAGCCCGCGACTCATGCAGTCCGCCTCATACCGCCGCAGCATCGACGGTGTCAGCGAGGCAACTACTTCCCCCTCGGCGAACCGCGAGAAATCCGCCAGCACATCCCGATAGATGTCCTGCGTCCGCGGCGAATACCGCCGGATGTCCCGGATGTATGTGATATATGAATCAATCATTTAACGGGAGTGAGTCCTAACTCCGCGGCCTTCTGGCGCATGAGGGCGTCGGCGGCTTCGAAGGTGTTGGGGATGACGCCGTCGAGGATGGCGTCCTTGATGCAATCCTTGATCTGGCCGATGAGGTTGCAGGGGCCGATGCCGAAGACTTCCATCACGTAGTCGCCGGTGATGGGGTTCTTCCAGTTGCGGATGGCGTCTTTCTCCTCCACTTCCACCAGCTTCACCTTCACCAGTTCGAAGTTGCGGTGCAGGCGGGCCACCTTCGCGGGATTCTTGGAGGTGATGTCCGCGTGGCAGAGGAGCATAAGGTCGTCGATGTCGTCCCCGGCGTCGAACAGGAGGCGGCGGACAGCGGAGTCCGTCACTTCGTCATCGACCAGGGCGATGGGGCGCAGGTGCAGGTTCACGAGCTTCTGCACATACTTCATTTTCTCGTTCAGGGGCATCCGGAGGCGCTCGAAAATCTTCGGAACCATCCGGGCGCCGATGACTTCGTGTCCATGGAAGGTCCAGCCCTGACCGGGCACATAGCGCTTGGAGGCGGGCTTGCCGATGTCGTGCAGGAGGGCGGCCCAGCGGAGCCAGAGATTCGGCTCTCCTTCCTCGCTTTCCGCCACATTGTCAAGCACTTGCAGTGTATGGGAGAAGTTTTCCTTATGGCCCTTTCCTTCCACCGTTTCCACGCCCTTGAGCAGGGTCAGCTGCGGGAGGAACTGCTCCAGCAGGCCCGTCTCGTCCATCAGGCGGAACGCCATCGAGGGCTTCCGGGTGACGAGCATCTTGTTCACTTCCTCCACAATGCGCTCGGAGGAAAGGATCTTCATCCGGTCGGCCATCTTCTTCATCGCTTCCAAGGATTCCGGGACGATGGTGAAGGTTTGTTCAGGGGTCGATAACTGTGCGGCGAACCGGATGGCGCGGAGCATCCGCAGCGGGTCGTCGCTATAAGTCTGTTCGGGCTGGAGCGGGGTGCGGATGATGCCGGCGGCAAGGTCGCGGATACCGCCGAACGGATCGACCAAAGCGCCGAAATCCTCCTTGCACAGGCTGAAAGCCATCGCGTTGATGGTGAAATCCCGCCGCAGCTGATCCTCTTCCAGCGTACCGTCCTCGACGATGGGTTTCCGGGAATCGCGGTTGTAGGACTCCTTGCGGGCGCCCACGAACTCCACCTCGATGCCCTTGTAATGGAGCATCGCGGTGCCGAAGTTCTTGAATACGCTCACGTTGGTATGGACCTTGGCGGCGACGGCTTCGGCGAGGGCGATGCCGCTCCCCTCCACGACGATGTCGATGTCCGTATTGGGACGGCCCAGGAAGCAGTCGCGGACGTAACCGCCGATGACGAAGGCGCGGACGCCCAGCTCGGCCGCCACGTCGGACACCAGTTGGAAAACCGGCGCGTCCAGATAGCCACTCGTTATCGTCGGCATAACATATCCTCCCAAAGCGGGGCCTTTTCCACGAAGGTGAAACCCTCCGCGCCCCGTTCGAACATAAACGTCTTCAAACCGTTGGTAATCACGATATAACGCACGTCCAGCGCATTGTTGTACCGGATGGCCTGATCCACCACTTCCTGCGACAGCTCCACCTCCGGCCGCTTGCATTCCACGACCAGGAGCGGGTGCGCCTGCCGGTCATACACGACGATATCGGCGCGGTAATCCATCCCGTTCCACTCGAGGGAAACCTCGCTGCCCATCATGTGCTCGGGCACCTTCATCCCCTCGTGCAGCACGGATATGAACCACTGCCTGACCTCCTCCTCGGGGGTCAGCCGGACGCTCTTTTTCCGGAGCGGGTCCCAAACCATATCGCTGTGAATCATACCGTGCAAAGGTAGTAAGAAAAAACGTCATTCCGGGCTTGACCCGGAATCTATTTATGTGCCTTGCGCAAAGCCTTCTTTATCACCGGCAGCACCAAATCCACATACCGCTTCATTCCCAAATCCGTCAGGTGGATGGTGTCGGCGGTGGATTCCCCGTCGGGCTCCGTCATCTTGGCGGCCGGGATGAAGTAAATCTGCTTCTCGCCCTGCTTCTTCAGGCGCTCGAACAGGGCCTTCTGCTCGATGTTCTTCTCCTCCACTTCCCTCCGGATCTCGCTATCGAACAGCGTGTGCGGAAAGATGACATCCTCGATGAAAATGACCGGCACGTCGGGGTGCGCGTCGCGGAGGATGCGGAAGAATTCCTCACCGTGTTCCTTGATCATCGGCGCATGGGCATTCGGTGCGTAATCCAATACGAACACGCCCGGATCGGGCACGGAGGCCATCAGGCGGGCGATTTCCAGATCCAGCAGGGCGTTCCCGCTGAATCCCAAGTTGATGACTTCGCGGTCCAGTGCGCGGGCGATCATGTTCGTATGGGCCATGCCCGGACGGCTCGCGCTGCACCCCTGCAGGATGCTTGTGCCGTACATCACGATCGGGCGCTCCTGCTTCGGGCTGTTGACGCGGGAAGGCTCCAGGGTCGCCCCCTCATCGACACCGATTTCGAGTTTGTCGATGCCGTCATACAGCGACAGATAAAGCATGTACTCACGGGGTTCGGCGGTCATGTTCTTGACCAGGCAGTCTGTCGATGTCTTCTCCCGCGAAGGCCGTCCGACGCCAGCGGGTTTCCATTGACCATCGACCAAAATATAGAGGTCCAGCCCTCGGACGCCGGTCGGGTTCATGTTCGACAGCCAGCTCTCGTAGGTCGATGTCCACCGCGCATGGATGGAGGTGGAGTTCGACCGGAACCGGATGTACAGGCCGGCACTCTGGGTGCCCAGCCGCCACACGGGAGCGCGGGAAACGCCTTCCAGCTCCGCGGGCAGACGCTGATAGCGGGTTTTCGTGGCCTCGGAAGCCTTTCCATACACATGGAAGGCCGATGCGTCGGTGAATACCTGGGCGGAAAGCGTCTGGCCCAGCAAGGCCAGCGCGAGGAGGATGGTCAGTTTCTTCATTATGACAGCGGTCCTGCGTAAATCTTCAAGACAATGGGACGGATATTCTCCGGGACGGCGTTCAGATGCGCCTCAAAGGCGGCTTTTTCCGCCTCCGTATAGCCGCCGGATTCGGTCCCGGTCAGCATATCGTAAGCAATGCGGTTGTTCGGCCAAATCTTGTACCCGGCCTGGATGCGACGGTCGATGAGGTTCGCCGTCTCGCGGCAGAACGCGTTGAGCGGAAGCTCCTTCCAAGGCGCGAGATCCTCCGGTTTCACAGGCTCGCACACCGTGTAATGCACCCGGCCCTTGGGCTGGGTGACGCCGGCGAGAATGCTGTGCAGGTCTTCGCCGGGCCGTTTCTCGTAGTGCCCGTCGCGCTCCAGGGCGGCCAGTTCCGCCGCCTTCAGCACATCGCAAGGCTCCCACTCATAGGACACGACCAGCGGGACGATATTCAGGTCCACAATGTCCCCCGCCATGGAGAACATCTTGATGATGCCCTGGTCCGTCGCGTCCACCCCGTCCTTGGTCCGCCCGTTGCGCTGGGCAATCCAGATCGACTCTCCCTTTTCCGTGATGGTCCAGCGGATATACTCCGACAGGCGGATCGAACTCCGCAGGAACTCCCGCGGGGAGGAAACGGTCGTCGGCCTTTCCACCTTAAACATCTTGTTGGACTTGCCAAAATCCACCACCAGGCCGCCCTGCATCAGGTTGGCCCCGAAGGTGATCTCGGAAGGCTTGAGCCCCGCGCGGTGCAGCAGCACCTGGAAGAAAGTGGCGTCCAGCGTGATGTCGCGGTGGTTGGAGACGAACAGGTAGCTCTTGGCCGGATCCAGCCGCTCCATGCCTTCCACGGTCACGCCGTCCGTCGATTTCTTCATCACGGACTCGACCACCGTCGTCATGAACCGGACCTGGAACTCCTCCACGGTATGGCAGGAGGTCAGCAGGGAGGCCACCGCCTCGAACGGCTGGTCCGGGAACAGGTAGCCGCACACCACCCGGAACTCCGGATAGGAGACGATCCGCTGCATCGCGGCAGGGATCTCCGCGTCGGTATAGGGTCGGATATCGTCAAACATGCTTCGGTCGTTTATCGATGAATTTCACGGGCTTGCGGGATTTCGCAGGATAGAGGACGGCGGCGATTTCCGGGGCGGGATGGATCTCGATGCGCGGCGCCACGCGGATGCGGGAGCGGAAACGGTCCTTGAGGTCCTTCACCGCGTCGAACTCGGGCTCGTACTTAAGGCTCAGCTTCACGATGACATCGTCCGTGCCGGCGTCGCTTTCCTCCACCACGACCACATAGTTCTCGACATAATCGGTATTGTCCAGCACGTCGTTGACTGCCGGCGGATACAGGGTGGTACCCTTGAGCTTGATCATGTTGTTCTTGCGGCCCACGAGCGGAGTCAGGCGGTACGACCAGCGGCCGCACTGGCACTGCTCGGTCACCTTCGCCGCCATATCGCCCGTGCGGAAGCGCAGAAGCGGCATTCCCTCTACGCCCAGGGTGGTGATGACGATCTCGCCCACTTCCCCGTCGGGTACCGGCATATTGTCCTCGCCGATGATTTCCACGATGATGAGTTCCGGATGGACATGCCCGCCGCAGCCGTAGGGACACTCGGAGAAGGTCGCGCCCATCTCGGTGGAAGAATAGGTCGCGAAAAGGTCCACGTCCCATTTCTCCTTGATCCGCTTGCCAAGCAGGTTCAGCTCGAAATGCTGGTCCCGCATGCCCTCGCCGATGCCGATGATGCGCCGCACCGAGGAGTTCTTATAGTCGATGCCGTGCTCCTCCGCATACTGAATGAGGCGGAGAATGAAGGACGGGACGCACATGATCGTATCCGGCTTCAGACGCAGGATGGTATCCCACTGTAATTCCGGAATACCGTTGCCCACGCGGATGATGCTGGCGCCCAACGACCTGATACCCAGGAAGTAGGCCAATCCCGCCATGAAGCGCTTGTCGATGGTGGTCATCAGCTGGACAATGTCCCCGGGCTTCACCCCGGCGCAGGCGAACGACTTCTTCTCGTTATAAGCCAGCCGGTCCAGGTCCTTGTCCGTGCAACCGAAGGTCACGGGATCCCCGAGGGTGCCGGAGGTGGTCACGTAGTCCACGATCTTCTCCTTCGGACAGCACAGGAAATCGTCGTTGAACAGCTGCAGGTCCTTCTTCTCGGTGAAGGGGATCTTCACCAGGTCCTCCAGCGTCTTGATCTTCGTAATGTCGATATGGTAGCTGTCGAACATCCGCTGATAGTACTTCGAATGTTCCGCCAGGTACCGCAAGGCCTCCGCCAGGAGACCTTCCTGATAGGCCTTGATAACCTCGGGCCTTTCAAACTCAATGTCTGCCATAATCTATCTCTTCTATCCAATCGAGGAAGGCAGCCTGCCACTGGGCCGTCTCTTCCGTAAACTTCTCTTTATCAGCGCCGAACCCGTGCCCGCCGACATGGTATCGAACATACCGGTGCGGTACGCCCTTTTCCGTGAGCGCGGCGTCCAGGAGGTCCGAATTCCGGGGATCCACCACCGGATCGTCGTCGCAGCGCAGCAGGAACACCGGCGGCGTGTCCGGCCGGACATGCCTTTCCAACGACAGCGAATCCCGCAACGCGTGGTTGCCCGTATGCCCGTCCCCCAGCAGGCCTCTCCGGGACCGCTTGTGGGTGCAGGGCTCCCGCATCGATACAACCGGATATACCGCGGCGGCAAAATCCGGGCGGAGGTCGATGCCATCGGCCTTTCCGGTGAAATCCGTCTCGAAGAACTCCGCGGCCGTCATCACCAGATGTCCGCCGGCGGAAAAGCCCATTACGCCCACCGGGCCGTCAAACTGCTCTCGGACCAGCCTGATTGCTCCTTGCAGGTCGGCGATCATATCGGGATGGCGGTTGCCGCCGAAAAGGGCCCGCAGATGGAAAGCGAAATTCCACCAGCCGCCTGTCCGGTAATGCAGCACATAAGCGGCGATTCCATTGGAAACGAGCCATTCAGCCACCAGGCTTCCCTCCCCTTCCTTGTCCAGCCAGAAATAGCTGCCGCCCGGGCACACGACCACCGCGGCCTTCGGCGTGCCTTCCGGCTGGAAGACCTTCACCGTCTGGGCCCGTAGGACCGTGCAGAGCAGCAAGAGAACTATGACTAGAAACTTCCTCATCCCTTCCCGCAAATATAGGTCAAATTCTCCGGAACGCCCGCGCAGCGGCTGGCGGTCAAATACTTTTCTTCATCCTCCTCATAGGCCGTCACCTGCATCTCAGGATGCGTGAGGGCTACCAGGAGGGCGTAAACGCCGCAGCCAGCCTCCTTGATTGTCATTTCCGTACCCGTGAGGGCATCGACCTGAGCGAGGGTTTCCGGGGTCAGGACGCGGCGGCATTCCGCATCGGCATCATGGCCCTTGTACAAGTATTGGTAACGGACGTAAGTCGCTGTGTAGGCGGCGGTTTCCCGCTCCTTCCGGATACGGTCGTACTCCTTCTGATACATGTGGCGGACCTCCCGCGTGAAGGCCGCGAGGTTGTCATCGGCAGGAACCTCAAAGCGTTCCCCGACCTCCAGGTACAGCCCGGCCTTCCGGAGCAGGAAATCGTGCTTGGGCAGCGCGTAGCCGAAACCGTGGATATACAGCGGCAGGACGGGCAGTCCCAGTTCACGGGCGGTGAGGAAGGCGCCCCGGTGGAACCGCTGGATCTTGCAGTCCGGGCTCCGCGTCCCCTCCGGGAAAATGACGATGGAATACCCCCGACTCACGAGGTCCTTCATGTGATTCAGGTTCTTCTCGAGCCCGTCCATCACCGGATAGAACTCCGCCTTGCGGATCAGGTAGCCGTAGAACGGACTGTTCCAAACCCACTCGTTCGTTAGCAGAATCACCTTCGGATGCAGGGCGAGAATCGGCAATACATCAAAGTGCGACTGATGATTGCAGATGTACACCGCCTGCTTGGAGAAATCCTCCCCATGTGGGTTCGAGAAGGTGTACGGGCAGCCCGGGATGGCCTTGATGGCCAGGCGCGCGGTCTTCATCAGCGCCGTGCGATACCTCTCCCGTTTCCGCGGCGTCGAACCGCCCAGGAACAGGAAGAAGGTCCATACGGTCAATGCCAACATCGCCACGAGGAATACGATGAAGATGTAGCCGGTACGCAGGGATCGACCCAAGGTCCAGGCCACCTTCCGCGGCTCCCCCTTCTTCCGGGTGAGGAAGCGGAACACCAGCGGCGGCAGATAATAGGCCATCACCACGACGGTGAACATGCCGATGACGGTCACTTCCGCCAGCGACCGCAACGCCGGATGGCGGGCGACGATAAGCGCGCCGATGCCGATGAACATGATGAGGGCCGATAGCACCACGGCGTTCTTGAACGACCGTAGAATCTTCTTCCCGGTCGCATACTCGTACATCAGCCCTTCCGTCATAAAAATCGTGTAATCATCCCCCTGACCGAAGATGAAAGTCGCGAGGATGATATTGACGATATTGAACTGCATCCCAAACAACCGCATCGTCCCGAGAATCCACAACCAACCCACCGCCAGCGGCAGGAACGAAGTGAGACTCAGCTCAATGCGGCCGAACGACAGCCACAGGAAGAAGAACACAATCAGACTGCAGATCAGGCCGATCCGGTCGAAATCGTCCGACAACAGCCTTACCAGCGTCCCGGACACATCGTCCACGGTGAAGCAGAACGCCCCCTCCGGCAACGCTGCGCGAATAGATTCTATGTCATTCCGTCCTTTAGATGGCCGATCGGGGTCGGCCATGACGTTATCGTCATTCCCGGCCTGACCGGAAATCTCATTCATTTTCAAGTAATTGACCAACTGCACCTTGTCCTCGCCGGGCAGGAACATCGCCTCCCCGATCGTCTCCGTCAGCGGCGCGAAATACTCCACCTCCTGTACCGCCCAATCCGTATCCAGCACATCGAAGAACGGCTGGAAAGCATGGGCCGTGAACCCGGACTTCAGGCCGGCATCGATGATCCGGTCGTCCAGGTCGGGATGCGCCTCCAGAAAAGCGTTCCAGCGGGCGATGCGTTCCGCCTGCGCCTTCTTGGAAGGCAGGAAGGTGCCCAGACCGGACGCATCCTTCACGAGCGGTGCGAGCGCCTCGTTGCACTGTAGCGCCTCCTCCACCGTCGCTCCAGAAGCGACCACATACAGTGTAGAAGCCCCATCTTCAGCTGCCCCCATCCCCTCCAGGATGGCGAACCCACGGGACTGCTCCTCCGTCATGTAGTTGATGTGGTGCATGTCCGCATCGAAGGAGATGCCCCGGCTCAGCCAGCCAAGGATGGCGGTCAGGATGAGGAAGCCGATGAAAACGTACTTCCGGGCTTTCGGGGAGAGATGGATGTTCCGATCGAGGTCCAGCTTGACCGTGTTCCGGGGCCGGTTGGCCGCCGGGACGAAGACCGGAAGGAAGATCAGCACGAAGAAGATGGTCCCCACCAGCATCATCGCGCCGATGAATCCGAAATCGTGCAGGGCCTCGGCCTTCAAAAGCAGCAGTGACAGGAAAGCGCCCACGGTGGTGATGTTGCCCACCAGCAGCGGGTTCACCTGATCCGCGAGGGCCTTGCGCTTGTCAGGCTGGTATTTCAAATGGTCCACATAGTGGAGCGGGTAGTTCACGGCGATGCCAATGATCATCGACCCGATGCCCAGGACGATCAGGGACACCGAGCTCTTGAACAGGGCGATAATGCCGAGGGCGAACAGCGCGCCGGCGAGGATGGACACGAGGATCCAGAAGACATCGGCAAAGCGCTTATAGCTGAACCAGAGGACGATACAGATGAGGATGGCGGCAAGGGCCAATGCCAGGAAGGCGTCTTTCTTGATGCGGGAGGCGTTCCCCACGGCCACTTCCGGGCCGCCGGTGGAGGTGATGGTCACCTCCGGGAACTGCGTCGCCGTCCGGGCCTTGACGGTATCCAGCAGCGCCACCAGTTCCGCGTTCCGGCCCGATTCGCTGCCGCCGAAAGGAGAATGGAACAGGACCACGCCGGTACGGCCGTCTTCCGTGAACAGGAAGCCGTCCTCCACCCGGCTGCGGGAGGTGGGATTCAGGGTTTCCAGCCGCTGCAGGACCGGGGAGAAGAGCCCCAGGGGGTCGCTGCGCAGATACGGGCCGGAGAAGCCCGAAGCCATCGAATAGAAGCTGCGGCGGTTCTCCTCCATCTTTTCATCGACATAACCCGGGACGGCGAGGAGCGAGTCCATCCGGGCGTAATCGGCCTCCGTCAGGAAATAAGGCCAGTTGCCGCGGATGAAGCCGAAGACCTCCTCGACGGCGCCGGCATCGGTCGATACCTGCAGGTCGGGAACGAGGGCGGCTGTGTCGGCATCGGCCCAGATGTCGCCGAAGGCCTGCATCGCGTCCATCAGCGCTTCCGGGTTGTCCTCCGCTCCCTCGAAGAAAACGACCATCCGGTCCTGTCCGAGGCGGTTGTAAACGTCGGAATACCGCTTGCTTTCCTCGCTCTGCGGCAGGAAGGCGGTAATGTCCTCCTCATAGTCCATGTGCAGAGCTGAGAGGGCGCAAAAGCCCATCAGCAGGCCCAAGATGCCCGCCGCCAGCCCCTTATGGGCCGACAGGAAATCGTAGATATGCAGGACGACCTTCTTCATCGGCCGAGAAGCATCCGGGGATAGCCGTACACCAGCGCCAGGACACACAGGACCGTGTTCAGGACGCTGATCCGGAAAAAGTCCGCGAAGGGACGGAAATGGGTGACGCGGTCCTCGGGATAATACACCCGGACCGGCACGGGAACGAGCCGCAGGCCCTTCCAGGCGGAGAAGACGAGGAGGGTCAATTCTGCCTCGTAGCGAGCCGTCAACAGCTTCAGGGAAGGGAGGTTTTCCAGCGGATAGACGCGGAAACCCGTCTGGGTATCAGGGAGTTTCCGCCCGGTCTGGACGGTGAACCAGAAGTTCGAAAACTTGTTCGCGAAGGTGCTGCCGGAGGACATTCCGTCCGCCGCGATATTTCTGCTGCCGATGACGAGCGTCTTCTCCCCCGCCGCGGCCACAAGGGCCGGGATATCGTCGGGATTGTGCTGTCCGTCCGCGTCGATGGTCAAGGCAAATTTGTAACCCAGGTGACGGGCTTCTTCAAATCCGGTCTTGAGGGCGATCCCCTTCCCGCGATTCTTCGGATGGCGGACAAGGTGGATATCAAGCCCTTCAAGCGATTGGGCGGTCTCATCCGTGCTTCCGTCATCCACGACGATGACGGGAAGGCCGTTGCGCAGCACGCCGCGGACCACGTCCGCGACGGTCCTTCCGTTGTTATACGTCGGAATTACGGCACAGATATGACGGGGATCGGTCATGCTTCCACAGTGAGGCTCATCTTGGCGCAGAGCACTTCCCCATTCAAGACCTCCACCGCCCAGCTCTCCCCCTCTCCGGAGATGTTGAACCGCAGTTCCATTCCCTCCTCGGGAATCACCGGACTGGTGAACTTGATATTCTTCGCCGCCACGAGTTTGACGGGCACGTCATGGCCGAGCTCCTCCTTTTTTCCGTCATGGCCGACCTGATCGGCCATCTGCCCGATCGCCTCCAGCGCCATCTCCACCAGACACACCCCCGGCGTAATGGGATACCCCGGGAAATGCCCCTTGTACACAGGGCTTTCCGGAAGGAGGCGGAGCGTCACGCCCGACCCATCGACAGAAACGGTCTCGTAGAGGATTCCTCGCAGCATCTTATTTCTTTTCAAAGAGTTTGGGGTCCACCGGCAGGTTCGTCTTGATGTCCTTGAATTCCAGCAGCGTCCAGTCGCCGTCGGGCGAGATCAGAAGGGCGGAGCGGATCTGGAGGGACTTTTTATCGGCATGGACGATGATTTCGCGGAAAAGGGACTTGAGGTCCCGGCGGACCGGCACCAACTTCACGGCGAGGTCGTCCCCTTCCAGGGCCGTCGCGGTGAAATCCTTGTCCGTCGGCATGCGGAAACGGCGGCCGCGGATGGCCAGTTCCCCTTCGGAGACGAAAACGCTGCTGAAAGGCTTTTGAACCTCCCAGCGAAGGCGGTCCGGCGAAGCAAGAACCATCCGACCCTCGCTCACGAGGTCCTTCGTCATCATCGCGCTGTGGCGGGTCTGGACAAAGGAAAGCTGCACCGTCTCATAGGTGTTCGCCGCCTTGAGCCGGGCCAGGATATCGTTCTGGGCCGACGCGGAAAGGGCCAGCAGGGAGCAGGCCAATATGAGGATCCAGCGCTTCATCGGGCAATCAATACACAACCGGTCATCACCAGGAACACGCCCAGCCATTGGACCCAGTTCACCTGTTCATGGAAAACCAGGATAGCCGCCACCATCCCGAACGCATAGCTCAGGCAGGAAAGCGGATAGGCGATGCTGAACGGGAAATGCTTCAGGATATACAGCCACAGCACCGTCGCCACGGCGAAGGAGATGCCGCAGAAGAGGAACCACCAGTTAGTCAGCTGGCTCTTGAAGAAGGACCAGGACCAGCTGAAAGGCCCCGAGGCGGCGAGCCCCAGTTTCAGCAGCACCTGTCCCCCGCAGAGGAAGGCGCTTTGCGTGACGGCAAGGATGACGAGTTTCCACATATAGTCTACAAAAATACGGATTCCCTGCCACATATGCAAAAAACGGGCAGCCCCGAAGGACTGCCCGCATAATTCCACGAAGGCGGGATTTATTTCTTTCCGCCGAGGATGCTGCCGAGCGCACCGCCGAGGATGCCGCCCAGGCCGCTGCTGGCCTTCTTCTGCGTGCCGCCGCCAAGGGCGCTGCCCAGCACGCTGCCGAGGATGCTGCCAGAACCACCCTTCAGGGTGAGGAGGATGTCGTTCAGGTCGACATCACCGTCGCCGTCCTGGTCCTTGATGATGCCCTTGAGGCCGCCGAAGATCTTCGGGATGAGCGCGATGAGGGAACCGCCGAGCACGCTGCCGAGGTTGAGCTTGGACAGGATGTTCTTCGTGAACAGGTTGCCGGCCAGCGCGGTGACAGGGCTGGAAGCCGCATCCGCCTTACCGGTGAGAAGGTTCTTGATCAGGTCGATGCCACCAGGGGTGGTCGCCGTCTTGGTGAGGGAGCCGAGGATGGACTCGGAAAGGCCGCCGAGGACCTGCTCCTGCACGTTGGAAGGGATCTGGATGTTGCTGCCGGTCACGTTCTTGGTCACCTGCTGCAGAATGATGTCGCTGAGATTCATAGTGTGGAAGTATTAAGTGTTTTAGTGTTTTCGCAAAGGCAAATATAATGAAAAAAGAAATCGGTGCACACACAAACACGAGGAATTTCGCACAAATTTGCGTATTATTGCGTACTTTTTTGGAAAATATGAATACGCACGTTGTCATCATGGCCGGGGGCATCGGCAGCCGCCTGTGGCCGCTCAGTACGCCGGAAACCCCCAAGCAGTTCATCGACATCCTCGGGGTGGGACAGTCGCTTATCCAGCTCACGGTGGAGCGTTTTCTCCCCGTGTGCCCGCCGGACCGCTTCTGGGTGGTCACGTCGGAAAAGTATGTCGACATTGTCCGGAAGCAGCTTCCGACGGTGCCCGACGACCAGATCCTGGCGGAGCCGGAAGCCCGGAACACGGCCCCCTGCATCGCCTACGCCTGCTGGAAGATTGCCCGGAAGGACCCGGACGCCAACATCGTCGTCACCCCGGCGGACGCCCTCGTGCTGAAGACATCGGCCTTTGCGGAAACCATCTATAAGGCGCTCACCTTCACGGAGGTATATGACGCCATCGTCACCGTGGGCATCACCCCCACCCGCCCGGAAACCGGTTACGGCTATATCCATGCCGCCGAGGCCGTCGAGGGCAAGGTCGTCAAGGTGTCGGAATTCAAGGAAAAGCCCGATCTGCCCACGGCGGAAGCCTATCTGGCCGACGGCCACTACTTCTGGAACGCCGGCATTTTCGTGTGGAAGGCATCGACCATCATGGAGGAACTGCGCGCCTACGCCCCGCAGATTGCGGGGGTGATGGACCGCCTCGCTCCCTCCTTCGGGACGGACGGAGAAACCGCGGCCCTGAAGGAACTCTTCCCGACCTGCGAGAAGGTTTCCATCGACTATGCCGTGATGGAAAAATCCGCCCTCATCCATGTGATTGCCGCGGACCTGGGCTGGAGCGACCTCGGCAGCTGGGGCTCCGTCAAGAGCCATCTCGAGCCCGATGAGAACAGCAACACCGTCGTCGGCGGGGATATAAGACTCTTCGGCTGCAAGGACTGTTTCGTCCATGCAGCCGAAGAAAAGACGGTCGTCGTGGAAGGCCTGGAAGGCTACATCGTTGCGGAATCGAACGGCCGCCTGCTGGTTTGCCGTCTCTCCGAAGAGCAGCGCATCAAGGAATTCTCTTCCTAGTTGTATTTCAGCTCGAACTCGTAATTCTTCAAAAATTCCGAAGGATGAGCTTCGCGTCCTCTGCGTAAGAGGAACTTGACTTTGATCCGGAAAGAGACCCCGTCCACCTCGTCGAGGTCCTCGATCCGGTCTCTGTATTTATCCTCAATGCCCTTAATTTCAGGAAGATAGTTGTTAAACTTCTCGATCATCTTTTCATCCTCTTCCGGAAGTTTCTCAGGATCGATATCGACGCCCACCTGGTCTTTGATCACACTGATGTTTTTAGTGTTAGAAAAGAGATACCCGGGAGCGAGGTCGCCAAGGATATTGTTCAGAATCGTAGTATATTCATCACGCATTCCTGTATCCGCGATCTCGCTGGGATCCGTGCAATCCACCACCACTCCGTAAACATAAAAGTAACTGATCGGTCCTTTGTTGCACGCAACAAGACTCAAAAGACAAACGAGTCCTAATAAAATTTTCTTCATTCTTCTATCTGTTTGAATACACTTTATTATCGTAATCTTAAACAAAGGTACTATGAGATTTCGGATTATGCAATAGGTGGGGCGAAAAAGGAAAATGATAAAAAAACTTAAAAAATCCTTGCGGATTCAAAAATAATGACTACCTTTGCAATCCCGTTTGGGAGAACAGCCAAAACGAGGAACGGAAGACTCGTTAGCTCAGTTGGTAGAGCACAACACTTTTAATGTTGGGGTCTCGGGTTCGAGCCCCGAACGGGTCACAAAAGGGAAGCGGGTCTTCCACAACAAGTTACCTGCACTCTTAGCTCAGTTGGTAGAGCAGCTGACTCTTAATCAGCGGGTCCAGGGTTCGAGCCCCTGAGAGTGTACCAAGAAAGGACAGCCGAAAGGTTGTCCTTTTTCGTATCTGGTTGGCATTCAGCCAACTAAACGCAGAGAGGTGCACCAGCCGGTGCACCTCTCTAACGTTAAAGTATTGACAATCAGTCAGATTACAAACTCTCGATGTAGGCCTTCATCTGCGGCACCTTGGCGTAGGCGGCGTGGAAGAGGGCGACCTGGTTCCGGGTGCGGACGAGGTTGTGCTCCGGATACTTGATCTTGTAGTAGGTGTCACCGTTGATGTAGTCGGCGAAGAAGCGGACGGCCTGCATGTACGGGAAGAGGCAGGCGGCGTACGGGAGGTTCTCCTTCTCGATGGGGGTCAGGAAGACCTTAGCGGACTCCACATAACCCTTGGCGAAAGCCTCGAAGATGTCCATCTTGAAATCGACCTTCTCCACGGCAGGATCGTCCTCGGCGACGGTGTTGGCCGCGGTGCGAAGGAAATCGCCGAAATCGGAGAAGACGAACGACGGCATCAGGGTGTCCAGGTCGATGACGCAGAGGATGTTGCCGTCCTTGTCGAACATCATGTTGTTCACCTTCGTGTCGCAGTGGCAGATGCGCTTGGGGAGCACGCCCTCGCGATAGAGACGCTCGGCCTTGCACATTTCCTCCTCGAACGGCTTCAGGTCCGCGAGGATGGCCTGCACCTCGGGTTCCGCCATGCGGCCGACCTTATCGGCAGCGACGGCTTCCTTCAGCTGACGGGCGCGGAGCTCCATGTTGTGGAAATCCGGAATGGTCTCCCCCAGCGTGTCGGGAATGTCGGCGAGCATCGCCTCGAACTGACCGAAGGCCTTGCCGGCATAGTAGGAATACTCCGGATTCACGGTCTCGTAGGTATAGGCGTCCTTGATGAACACGGACACGCGCCAGAAGGTCTCGCCGTCGGTCCAATAGGTCTTGCCCGTGGCCTTACAAGGGATGAAGGTCAGAACCTTTCTGTCGATGTCAGGGTCTCCCGCCAGCTTCTTCCGGATGTGCCGGGTGGCGCAGTCGATATTGTGCTGCAGGAGTTCCACGTCCTGGAAGATGGCGTTGTTCACGCGCTGGAGCACATAGTTGTCAGGGCCGTCGGTCTTGACCAGGAGGGTGTCGTTGATAAGGCCGTTGCCAAGCGGCTTGATTTCCAGGATATTGCCCTGGATGGCGAACTGTCCGGTAATGGACTTGAGTTCTTCAATGGATTTCATATTCAGATGTTAGGATTTTCCCAGATTTTGGTTTCAGTGCAGTTGGCCATCACGCCCAGGCCGCCACAGGAGAGGCGGAAATCGCCCTTTTCCAGGCGCCATTTACCATCGGCACCCACGAACGCGAGTTCCTTAGCAGGAACCTCGAAGGTGACGGTCTTGCTCTCCCCCGGTTCCAGGACGATCTTCTCGAAGCCGCGGAGGCGCTTGACGTCCGGAATGAGGGACGCCACGAGGTCGGAGCTGTACAGCAGGACGGCTTCCTTGCCGGCGCGCTCGCCGGTGTTAGTCACTTTCACGGACACCTTCAGGACATCGCCGGCCTTGAATTCCGCAGGGCTATCCAGTTTGAGGTCGCTGTACTCGAACGAGGTGTAGCTGAGACCGTAGCCAAACGGCCACTGGACGTCCATCACGGCATCGTAGTTATAGGATCCGTCCATCACCTCGCGGTGTTCGGACACCTTGTAGTCGTAGGTATGGAGAGCGTTGATGTGCTTGGGATAGGTGAACGGCAGCTTGCCGGAGAAGTTCTCGTCGCCGGCGAGGAGGGCGGCCAGGGCGTCGCCACCATAGTTGGACGGAAGCATCACGTCCACGACCGCTTTCACGAGCGGCTCGATGTCGCCGATGATGCGGGGACGGCCCTCGTTCAGCACGAGGATGACCGGCTTCCCGGTGGCGGCGACTTTCCGGACCAGTTCCTTCTGGTTCTTGGAGAGGTTCAGGTCGTCCATGTTGCCGGGCGTCTCGCAATAGGAGTTCTCGCCCACGCAGACGACAACGACATCGGCCAGGTAGGCGTAAGCGGCGGCCAACGAGATGCCGGAAGCGTTCTCGCTCTGCCAGCTTCCGCCTTCATTGTCATACTCCACGCCGGGGACATAGTGCACACGCGGGAACCGCGCCTGCAGAGCCTCCAGAATGGTGTTGTACTGCGGGGCGAACGCATCGGCATTGCCCTGCCAGGTATAGCTCCAGCCGCCGTTCAGGGTGCGGAGGGAGTTCGCGTTCGGGCCGGTCACGAGGATGCGCTCGGTGCCCTTGAGCGGCAGGATACCTTCATTCTTGAGGAGCACCTCGGATTCGATGGCGGCGGCCAGGGACTGCTTGGCGAACGTGGCGGAGGCGAACGCCGGATAGTCGTGCTCCCAGGTCGGATTCTCGAACAGGCCCAGGCGGACCTTCAACCGCAGGATGCGGCGCACGGCATCGTCGATGCGCTCCATCGGGATATCCCCGGACTTCGCCAGGTCCACGATGACGTTGCAGCACTCGGGATCGTACGGGTCCATGATCATGTCGATGCCGGCGTTGATGCCCATGGCGACAGCCTCGCGCTTGTCGGCGGCCACATGGTCGCGGGAGAAGAGATTGTCGATATCGGCCCAGTCGGTCACCAGCATGCCGTCCCAACCCAGCTGTTCCTTCACCCAGCCGGTGAGGAGTTCCTTGTTCGCGTGCGTCGGGATACCGTTGATGGAGGCGGAATTGACCATCGCCGTGAGGGCGCCGGCCTCGAAGCACTCCTTGAACGGGCGGAAATATTTCTCGCGAAGGTCGTTTTCAGCGATATAGGCCGGGGTGCGGTCCTTGCCGGTATGCGGCACGCCATAACCCATGAAATGCTTGATGCTCACGGCCGCGTGTTCCAGGTCGATGTGATTGGGATCCTCGCCCTGGATGGCCACGGTCTCGGTGCGGGCCATCTCGGCCTGCAGATACGGGTCCTCGCCGTAGCTCTCCCACTGGCGCGGCCAGCGCGGGTCGCGGCCCAGGTCCATGACCGGAGAGAACACCCACGGGCACTGCGCGGCGCGGGTCTCGTAAGCCATCGCCTTGCCCATCATCGCGGCGTATTCCCGGTTGAAGGTGGCGCCGAGGTTGATCTCCTGCGGATAGAAGGTACCATCGACAAGATAGGAAGCGCCGTGGATCATGTCCAGACCGTAGATGCAGGGAATGCCGATGTGCTTCATCGAACTTTCCTGGATCTTGGTGATGAATTCGGCCGTCTTCTCGCGGTCGAGGGCGCGGTCGTTCATTACGTTCAGGATGGAACCCACCTTGTATTTCCCGAAGATGACGTCCATCTTCGCCGGATCCACGTCGTCCTTGCCTTCTGCGGTGATGATGCCGATGGACAGCTGGACCATCTGGCCGGCCTTCTCCTCGAGGGTCATTCCCTTGAGGACCTGCTCCACTTTCGCCTCCACTTTGGCGTCCGGAATAATGGTGGGAAGGATGCCGGGGGCTTTATTTCCACAGGCCACGGCGGCCGCGGCGGCCAGGGTGAAGGCAGCGGCCTTCAGGGCGTTTTTGACGAGATTCATAACCGGTGAGATAGTGTTATTTTCCAATCTTCAAAGATAGTGATTATTTGTTTTTCGTCCAAAAAGGGGCTACATTTGTATTTCGATACATTCCGACCATTCATGACCGACCGCCAAGCCGAACTTATCGAACTGATCCATAAGGAAGTGAAGCCCGCCCTGGGCTGCACCGAGCCCATCGCCGTCGCCCTGGCCGTCGCCAAGGCCGTGGACATCATCTCCGAGAACTGCTCCCACTGCGGCGACTGCCCCCTCTGGCGGCAGACCGCCGATTTCCGCATCACCGTGGAGGTGAGCGGCAACATCCTCAAGAACGGGATGGGCGTGGGCATTCCCGGCACCGGCATGGTGGGCCTTCCCATCGCGGCCGCCCTCGGCGCCGTCTGCGGGGACCCGAACCTCGGCCTGGAGGTCCTGCACGGGGTTTCGGAGAGCGCCGTCGCCCGCGCGAAGGAGCTGGTGGATGCCAAGCGCGTGACGATTTCCGTCGCGGACATCGACAGGCTCCTGTACGTCAAGGCGACTGTTTCAATGGGTCATGGGCTGGAAGCATCGGCGGAGGTCAATCCCCACGCCTATGCCGTCATTGAGGACGACCACGACAAGATCGTGGAAACGAGCTTCGCGGACCGCATCCTGATGAGCTCCGAATCCGGCGCCGCGGCGAAAGACCGATCCACCCTGGATTACGGCCTGACGGTGCGGGAAATCTTCGATTTCGCCCAGACGGCTGATTATAAGGACATTGCCTTTATCCTGGAGGACCGGACGCTGAATCTGGTGCTCGCTCGCGAAGGCCTGGAGGGCGATTACGGCCTCCGCGTAGGCAAGGCCATCCGCGAGAACCAGCTGGAAGTGTTCGGCGACGATTTGATGAGCTTCGCGATGGGCATGACCGCCGCGGCCTCGGACGCCCGTATGGCCGGCTGCACCCTTCCTGCGATGTCCAACAGCGGCAGCGGTAACCAGGGCATCACCGTGAGCGTTCCTATTATCGCCTATGCGCTTAAATACGGCATCGGCGACGAGCCCCTCGCCCGCGCCCTCATCCTGTCCAACCTCGTGGCTATCCATATCAAGGGCTTCCTGGGCAAACTGTCCGCCCTCTGCGGCTGCGTGGTGGCTTCCACCGGCTCCGCCTGCGGCATCGTCTATCTCCAGGGAGGCACTTACGAGCAGGTATGCGCCGCCATCAAGAACATGGTGGGCAACATCACCGGAATGGTCTGCGACGGAGCCAAGGTTGGCTGCGCGATGAAAGTCGCCTCCGGCGTCTCCAGCGCCGTCCAATCCGCCGTCCTCGCCCTCCGCGGCACCTGCATCCCCTCCACCGACGGCATCATCGAAGACGACATAGAAAAAACCATCCGGAATCTCGGCGCCATTGGCTCGGTAGGCATGCAGGCGACGGACCGGATGATTTTGGATATTATGCTCTGTAAGTAGCTAGAAGGTATATTTCTTCTTCCGCAGGTCGGCGGAGTTTCCTCCGTACAGCAACTCGTATTTTCCGTGGAGCGGGACCATGTCCTGCTTTTCTTCGTCCCACCAGAGGAAGGTTTCGTCCTCGAGGGGGATGCAGACTTTGATGGTCTTGCCGGCGGGGATGGTGACGCGGCGGAAGGCACGGAGGGTCTTGGAGGGACCGTCCGGATCGCCTTTGCGGCGGACGTACACCTGGACCACCTCGGTGGCTTCCCGCTTGCCGGTATTCTTCACCGGGATGATCAGCGAGTTGTTCCGAATCTTCGCTCTCTTATAGCGGAACGTCGTGTAGCTGAGGCCATAACCGAACGGATACAGGGGCTTGCCCGTGAAGTAGCGGTAGGTATGGCCCTTCATGTCGTAGTTCTCGAAGTCGGGCAGGTCGTCGATGTCTCGGTAGAAGGTGACCGGAAGCTTGCCGGAAGGGGCCACGTCGCCGAAGAGGACTTCCGCAATGGCGGCGCCGCCTTCCTGGCCGGGATACCAGGCCTGGAGGATAGCGTCGCAGGATTCCGTTTCGGGAACCAGGCCGATGGCGCAGCCAGAGAAGTTCACGAGGACGACCTTCTTGCCGGCGTCGTGCAGGGCCTTCATCAGGTCACGCTGCACCTGCGGCAGCTGGATGTCCGTGCGGTCGCCACCCTTGAAGCCGGGCAGTTCCACGGGCATCTCCTCACCCTCGAATCGCGGAGAAATACCGCCGGCGAAAATGACAATGTCGATGCCTTCCAGCTCATCCAGAACAGCCTGGACGTCCAGTTCGGGCAGGAAGCTCGACGCCATCCGCTCCTGACGGCGGACATAGTTCATGATATCGCGAAGGCCGATGGCATACTGCTTCGCGATGGCCTCCAACTCTTCCTGGCTCTTGCCGAGCGCCTGGGTCAACGGGTTGTTCGGATCGGGATTGGGAGCATATTCAGCCCCGACGATACCGCAGCCGCGGACATACTTGAGGCCGGGGATGCGCTCCTTGAGCGCCTCATACAGGGTAATGGTCCCGTTCGGAACGGGGTTGTAGTTACCCCACTGCATCTCAGCGTCATCACCGTTCGGGCCGACGAGGGCGATGTTCGCACCCGCCTGAAACGGCAGGATGCCACCCTTGTTCTGCAGCAGTACCATCGTCTCCTGCGCCATCTTGCGGGACAGGGCGCGGTGCTCCGGACCCTCCACGATGGACTCCGGCAGGTCGTCCCACAGGGAGACGTCGTCCATCTCACCCAGCTGGAAGCGGGCGGTAAACAGGCGGATGAGGTTCCTGTCCAGATCGGCCTCGTCCAGCAAGCCCTGCTCCACCGCCTCGGGGATGTGCCGATAGGCGTCGCCACATTCGGTATCGACACCGGCATGCACCGCCGCGGCGGCCGCGGCAACCACATCCGGCGAATAGCCGTGACGGCCCGGAACGTAGAAGTCCTCCACCGCCCAGCAGTCGGAAGTGATCAGGCCCTGGAAGCCCCATTCACCCCGCAGGATTGTGTCGATAAGATACTCGCTTGCGCCGCAAGGAATGCCACGGAAGCGGTTGTAGGCGGTCATCACCTCCTGCACATCGGCCTTGGTCACTAGGTCCTTGAAGGCGGGCAGGTAGGTCTCGCGGAGGTCGCGCTCGGAGACCTCGGCGTCATAGCTGTGGCGGTTCCACTCCGGGCCGGAATGGACGGCATAATGCTTCGCGCAGGCATGGGCCTTCAAAACCGGGGAATCCGACGGACCCTGCAGTCCGCGGACCACGGCCATACCCAGCTGGCCGGTCAGGTACGGATCCTCGCCGTAGGTCTCCATTCCCCGTCCCCAGCGCGGGTCGCGGAAGATGTTGATGTTCGGCGTCCAGAATGTAACGCCCTGATATTGGCCGATATGTCCCGCCTCTTTGGCGATGCGGTACTTCACCCGCGCCTCGTCACTGACGGCCGTGAACACCTCGTACAGGAGGGGTTCGTCGAAGGAGGCGGCCATGCCGATGGGCTGCGGGAACACGGTCGCGGAACCGTTGCGGGCTACGCCATGAAGCGCCTCGCTCCACCAGTTGTACGCCTTGATGCCCAGGGCCTCCACCGGGGCGGAAGGATGCCTGGACAGAGAGGCCTTCTCCTCCAGGGTCAGGCGGGACACAAGGTCCTTCGCCCGCTCTTCGGGAGGCAGGGAACGGTCTTTATACGGTTGGGCGGATAAGGTTAAGGTCAGGGCGCAAAGCGCCAGGAGGGTGGTCAATCGCTTCATCTGAAAAGTGTTTTCACAAAAATAAGGATTTGGACGGAAATATACTTTGGCTTTCCGAACAAATCCTTTCGTTTTTGTTACCGGACCCAATCCGGGTACTTCACTTTCGGGATGAGCGCACGGATCTGGGCCTGCCGCTTGGTCAGATATGGCCCTGGAGCTACCGGACTGTACCTAAGTGGATTAGGAAGGCAAACGGCGATAGCGACGGCCTGAGAACGGTTGAGGTTGGCGGCGTGACTGCCGAAGTATTGCAGGGCGGCCGCCTCCGCGCCATAGATTCCCTTGCCCATCTCCGCTACGTTCAGATAGACTTCCATAATGCGCTCCTTACCCCAGATCTTTTCAATAAGGAACGTAAAGTATGCCTCGAAGATCTTGCGGGCCCATGTGGACGAACCCCAGGTGAAGACATTCTTCGCCGTCTGCTGGGAGATGGTGCTGCAGCCGCGGATCTTCTTACCCCGTTCGATATGGTCCTTCCTCATCTTCTGGATTTCCTCCCAAGCAAATCCGTTGTGTTCGTCGAACAGGTTGTCCTCGCAGGCGATGACGGCCTTCATCATCTCCGGGGAAATTTCCTCCAGCGGTTTCCAGTACTGGCGGGTATGGAAACCATCGACCTTGGCGTATTCGACAGACCGCCGGATCATCAGCGGCGTAATCCGCACAGGCACCCATTTGAGCAGGGTCACCCACACGAGACTTGCCACGACGAACCAGAATGGGATCCGGACAAATATCCAATACCAAAAACTTCTTCTCCTCTTCTTGCGCATACGTGCGGCTTCGCCGCAAAACCCGTGCCCATGGTTTGAAAATTGCAGGCTTTTCGTTACATTTGTGGTTACTATGGCAGACATGAAAACCCTGGCCAAGGATACGGCCATCTATGGACTCAGCAGCATCATCGGAAGGTTCCTGAACTACCTGCTTGTTCCGCTTTATACATACCGGATTCCCGCGGCCAGCGGCGGTTACGGCATCTATACGAACATCTATGCCTACACGGGGCTTTTCTTTGCCATCCTGACCTACGGCATGGAGACCACCTTCTTCCGCTTTGCCAACAAGGAAGAAGAGGACCCCAAGCTCGTCTTTTCGACGATCCTCAGGATGGTGGGCTGCACGTCGCTCCTTTTCATCGGCCTGGTTTTCGCCTTCCTGGGCCCTATTTCCTCCTGGATGGGGTATCCGGACCACGCTCCCTATATCTGGACCATGGCCATTGTCGTGGCGCTGGACGCCTTCCAGGCCATCCTGTTCTCCTACCTGCGTTATCAGAAACGGCCCATTAAATTCGCCTCACTGAAACTGCTGTTCATCGGCCTGAACATCGCCTTGAACCTGATCTTCTTCGCCCTCCTCCCCTATCTGTACAAGCAGAATCCGGGGATGGTCAGCGGCATCTACAATCCGGAGGTCGGGGTCGGATACGCCTTCTATATCAATCTGTTCTGTACGTCCATCATCACTTTCTTCTTCGCCAAGGAACTGAAGGGCATCACCTATGGTTTCGACATGAAACTGTGCAAACGGCTGCTCTCCTACAGCTGGCCCATCCTGATCCTGAGCGTGGCGGGCGTGCTGAACCAGACGGCGGACAAGATCCTCTTCCCGAAGGTTTATCCCGGGGAGGACGCCAATGTCCAGCTGGGCATCTACGGAGCCGTCGTGAAGATCGCAATGATCATGGCGCTCATCACGCAGGCGTTCCGGTATGCCTATGAGCCGTTCGTGTTCGGCAGTGCCCAGGAAAAGGACAGCAAGGAGACCTATGCCAAGGGAATGAAGTATTACATCATCTTCACCCTGCTGGCCTACCTGGCGGTGATGGGCTACATCAATATCCTGCGCCACTTCATCCACAGCGATTATTGGGACGCGCGCATCGTCCCCATCGTGATGGCGGCCGAACTGATGATGGGCATCTATTTCAACCTGTCCTTCTGGTACAAACTCACGGACAGGACCTACTGGGGGGCCATTTTCGCCGGCATCGGCTGCGCCGTCCTCATCGCCATCAACGTCCTCCTAGTCCCGAAGTATGGCTACATCGCCTGCGCCTGGGGCGGTTTCGCCGGATATGGCATCTCGATGATCCTGTCCTATCTGTTGGAGCGGAAATATTATCCCATCAAGTACCCGATGAAGGAAATCGGCCTGTACACCCTGCTGGCGGCCGTCCTCTTCGTCGGCATCACCTTCTCCAACAAGTATCTGAGCTTCTGGCCCTCCATCCTGGTGAACACGGTGCTCGTACTCATCTTCTGCGCCTACATCGTGAAGAAGGACCTGCCGCTGGCGGAGATTCCGGTGGTTGGCAAATATTTCAAACGGAAATAGCCTGTTTTACTTTCGATTTGAAAACAAATCGTTATCTTTGAATGTAAAACTGATAACCTTTCTATGAAAAGAATCATTGAATGCGTCCCCAATTACAGCGAGGGACGTGATCAGGGTATCATCGACGCCATCGTGGCGGCCATCGCCTCGGTCGAGGGCGTGAAAGTGCTGAACGTGGACCCCGGCGAGGCGACGAACCGGACGGTCGTGACGTTCGTGGGCGCGCCGGAGCCGGTCGTCGAGGCGGCCTTCAAGGGAGCGGAGAAAGCCAAGGAGCTGATTGATATGCGGATCCATCACGGGGCGCACCCCCGGAGCGGCGCGACGGACGTTCTGCCGCTGATTCCCGTCTCGGGCATCACGCTGGAAGAATGCGCCGTGCTCGCCCGCGGACTCGCGGAGCGGATGTATAAGGAGCTGGGTATCCCCTGCTACTGCTACGAGGCGGCGGCGTTCAAGCCGGAACGGAAAAACCTCGCCGTGTGCCGGGCGGGCGAATACGAGGCCCTGCCCGAGAAGATGGCGGATCCGGCCCGGAAGCCGGACTTCGGCGGAGAATACAATGACATCGTCGCCCGTACCGGCGCCACCAATGTCGGCGCCCGCAACTTCCTGATTGCTGTCAATTACAACCTCAATACAACCTCCACCCGCCGCGCGATGGCCATCGCCTTCGACGTGCGGGAGAAGGGCCGCAAAGCCCGGGAGGGCGGCTCGCTCACCGGCAAGCTCCTCAAGGACGAGAACGGCGAGCAGATCTGGATTCCCGGCACGCTGAAGGGCTGCAAGGCCATCGGCTGGTACATCGACGAATACGGCATCGCCCAGGTGTCGATGAATATCACCGACATCGACACGGTCCCCCTGCATGTCGCTTACGAGGAAGTCTGCCACGCCGCCGCGGCCCGCGGGCTCAAGGTCACGGGTGTGGAAATCGTGGGACTGGTTCCGAAGCGGGTGCTCATCGACGCGGGCAAATTCTATCTGGAAAAGCAGCAGCGGTCGATGGGTGTTTCCGAGGAAGAAATCATGAAGATTGCCGTCAAGTCGATGTCCCTGGACGACCTCAAACCCTTCGATCCGAAGGAGAAGGTCATCGAATACCTGATGGAGGACGAGGCGGAACTCGCTGTCCGCGAACGCCTTGTGCGGATGTCCGTCAAGGGCTTCGCCGCCGAGACGGCCTCCGAGTCCCCCGCCCCGGGCGGCGGGTCGATATCGGCCTATATGGGCGCCCTCGGCGCCGCGCTCGCCACGATGGTCGCGAACCTTTCCGCCCACAAGCGTGGCTGGGACGACCGCTGGAAGGAGTTCTCCGACGTCGCCGAAAAGGGCCAGGCCCTGATGGCCGAACTCCTTGCCCTGGTCGATGAGGATACGGCCGCCTTCAACCGCATCATGGACGTCTTTTCGATGCCCAAGGGAACGGCCGAGGAGAAGGCCGCCCGTGCCGCGGCTCTCGAGGAAGCGACGCTCTACGCCGCCTCCGTGCCGCTCCGCACGATGGAAGCATCCCTGAAGGCGCTGCCGCTGGCGCTCGAGATGGCGCGGAAGGGCAACCCGGCGTCGGCCTCCGAC